>DATFZN010000073.1:0-45218 GCA_035314425.1 Candidatus Acidiferrum sp.
GGCTCTGTGAAGATCTTGCGGGCCTGAAAACTCGTCACGGTGCTAGATGAAATTGCAGATGAGCGGAGCAGCCGCTTTAACGACGTGACTGCTGACCCGGAGGGCCGGGTCTTTTGTGGGACCATGGCCACTGCCGAGCGCCCCGGCCGGCTCTATCGGCTGGATACTTCTTCAAAGCTCACCCTACTACTTGACGGCATCGGATGTTCAAACGGACTCGGGTTCACGCCGGACTTGAATCAGCTGTACTACACAGACTCGTTCGCACACACGATTTACATCTTCGATTACGACCGCAATTCTGGAGCAATCTCCAACCAGCGAGTGTTCGTCGAAGTCCCGGAAGAGGATGGCTTGCCCGACGGCTTGACGGTGGATTCGATGGGCTACATCTGGTCCGCGCGGTGGGATGGCAGCTCGATCGTGCGCTACACTCCTGAAGGAAAGCTCGACCGACGTATTGTCCTCCCAGCAAAAAAAATAACGAGTTTAGTGTTCGGTGGTGAGGATCTCAAGGACATCTACATTACCAGCGCGGGCGGAGAAAAGAGACCAACGGAGGGCGCTGGAGGCGCTGGCGCACTATTTAGGCTCCGCCAGGAAATTCGAGGAACACCGGAGTTCTGCTCTAGGATTGGCTTGTGAGAGTCACCCGAGCGGGTTTCTCAGTCCCCAATCAGGTAACAGCGGGAATTGTACCTGGTAACGGGTCGGACCTGATCTTGGGGATAACCCCAGCAACGAAGTTGCGGTTGCAGTAACCGAATTTGAATAAACTCTGTGAACGAGGGGATCGTTGAGCATGAAAGAACTTGAAGGTGACGGCGCGTTAAAAGTAGATGAGGTGGAATACCACGGATGGCGGAAGGCATTCAGGATTTCAAATGACACGGTAGAGCTTATCGTCCTGACCGAAGCAGGACCTCGGATTCTTTTTTACGGCTTCCGGGGAGAACCCAATGAATTCCACGAAGTACCGGAGCATGCTGGGAAGACTGGCGGCGCGGACTATCGCAGCTATGGCGGTCACCGGCTTTGGGTGTCGCCGGAGGTAGAGCGTACCTACTATCCAGACAACGTCCCCGTGTCCATTCAAAGGCACAAGAACGCCTTTGTTTTTGCCGCTCCTGTCGAATCCTCACATCCCGGAACAAATTTACAAAAGGATGTCGAAATCGAGCTCGATGAAACGGCGACACATGTCACCTTAACTCATCGGATTCGTAATCTTGGAAAGCAAGCCACGGAGCTAGCACCCTGGGCGCTCTCGGTCATGGCGGAGGGGGGAAAGGCCATCCTGCCACTTCCGCCCAAAGCGCCCGTCAGCAAGGACAAGTTGTTGCCCGAAGGCATTCTGGCCCTTTGGTCGTACACCGATTTAGCAGATCGCCGATGGGAAATTGGCTCGCAATACATACAACTTCACCAGAACAAGAATCCGACCGGCAGGTTTAAGGAGCAAATGGTGGGAATCTTCAACCCATCCGGTTGGGGTGCTTACTTCAGGCGAGGGCATTTATTCCTAAAGATGGCCGAGGTGCAGAGAAATGCAAGGTACCCTGACTTCGGCTGTAACTTCGAACTCTATACAGACCCAGACTCTCTAGAGTTGGAGACTCTCGGGCCCCTTTGCAACCTGGAACCGGGACAAACAGCCGAGCACAAGGAAGAATGGTGGCTCTTTAAAGGTATCTCTGCAGGAGATGGCGATACCTGGGTCGACAGCGTCATTCGTCCGGTGTTGGAAGCGACGACTCATCGACCTGCACCTTGGTGAATAGCAGACAGTTTGCGACCGCTTGTCGCTGTTAGGAAAGGTGAAGCGACCGGCATCGGACGTTGGCATGTGTGCAGGATGGCCACGGTTCGGGTCGTGCGGAAGGGGACGATTGGTGGCCATGTCAAATGTTCCGGCATCGAGTGAAAACGTTCCCCAATTGCGTCGCACCCTGGGTTTATTCGACCTGATTCTTTATGGCTTGATTGTCATACAACCGACGGCGCCGATGCCCGTCTATGGAGTCATGAGCGTCCGTTCGAACGGACATGCGATCACGGCCGTGCTGATCGCAATGGTGGCCATGCTCTTTACCGCTTTGAGCTACGGCAAAATGGCTCGCGCCTATCCAAGCGCTGGATCTGCTTTTACCTACGTTGGCCGCGAAATCCATCCGGTACTTGGATTCATCACGGGATGGAGCATGGCCATGGACTACATTCTGAACCCGCTCATCTGTACCATTTTGTCGAGCAAGTGTGCACTCATTTTCTTTCCCAACATCCCTTACACCGTGTGGGTTTTTGCCTTCATCCTCTTGTTCACGATCTATAATTTGCAAGGAATCGAGACATCCGCGAGGATAAACACCCTGCTAGCTGCCGCGATGGGTATTGTCATCATCGTGTTCTTGGTTGCTGCCGCGCGATACATCGGACTCATCCCCCACGCCGGTTTGCACTTTTTCACTCGTCCTTTCTACGATCCACATACATTTTCAACCCGTGCCGTACTGGGAGGGACGTCGCTCGCTGTACTCACTTATATCGGATTCGATGGCATTTCCACCTTGTCCGAAGAAGCCAAGAATCCCCGCCGCAATATCCTGCTGGCCACGATGCTGGTCTGTCTTCTCACCGGCTTGCTCGCGGGCGCCGAAGTCTATGCCGCCCAATTGGTGTGGCCCGGTGGGCAATCCTTCCCAGACGTTGACACAGCATTTGTCCACGTCGCTGGCCGGGCTGGCGGGCCGTGGCTCCTCACCCTGATCAATATCACCCTACTCGTTGCAACCGTCGGTTCTGGGATGGGTTCCCAACTGGGTGCAGCCCGGCTGCTCTATGCGATGGGCAGGAGCAACGCGATCCCGAAATCTTTCTTCGGTGCGATCGAACCGAAACACCGCATTCCCCGTAATAATGTTTTAGCCGTCGGAGCCGTTGCCCTTGTTGGGTCCATGGTGATGAGCTTTGAGCGCGGGGTAGAACTACTGAACTTTGGCGCGTTACTAGCCTTTATGGGCGTAAACGCTTCAGCCTTTTTCCACTATTACTTGCGGGAAACCAACAAAACGGTACTGAACTTCATCATGCCCGTTGCAGGTTTCCTCATCTGCCTCTTGCTCTGGATCAGTCTCAGTTGGCACGCCAAGCTGCTCGGCATGGCTTGGATGACAGCCGGGATTGCTTACGGGGCCTACAATACTCGCGGATTTCGGACCGGCTTTGCGGACTTCGCTGTTCCGTCGTCGAACGAACCGTAGGCTCTAGGCCAACAGGTGGCTACGCAGTAACAAAGGCGCTCCCGTGATAGCGAGCCATTGCAACGCCAACGAGCGCTGAACCTCTTCGGTGGCTTCGCACAGGCCGATCTCAGAAGCAAGAGCCGCCCCCCGAATCACAATCACAATTCGATTCTTGTTTGCATCAGAACTAGCCGACTGTCTCGCCTGGTGTTCGAACTCCTCCCATCGACGGACTGTTCTCCCTTGGTCCGCCCCGGGTTCTGCTACGCGCTGGGTGTTCGAAGGATTCGGGCATCCGGGGGTTGCTTTGAGATGTTCGCAAGGCGGTTGGATGAATACGGCTCATCGCGAAGAAAAAACGGTAGAAAGAGTGGACCAGGTCCCGAAAGCAGATCTGATTGAGGCGGGCTTTTACGAATCTCTCGGCGAGAACTTCCGGAACCGACATAATTCCACCCGTCTCGCGACTAGGGCCCACTAGGATCAACTAGCGGGGCCACTCACCCAGAAGTGCGGGGAACCGGCACGCTCCCGGTTCGCACAGAGGGACGTAACTTTCCGGTTGTCTTGTGTTCGCGCTAGAAGTTCAATTTCAACGACAGCTGGCCAATGCGCGGCGAAGCGGCCCCAGGCACATAGCCAAAAGTACTCGACGCCGGGGCGCCCGACGAGGTAAAGCCGGTAATCCCGCCCGGTGTTAAGAACTGAGCGTGATTGAAAATGTTGAAGAACTCGGCGCGGAATTGTAGGTTGAAGCGTTCGGTGATTGCGGTGTTCTTGAGCAGGGCAAAATCCCAATTGTTGATCCCGGGTCCACCGAAAAAGCGCCGATCGGCCGTGCCTTCAAAGCCCAACGCGGACGGCCCAAACGCTGCCGGATTGAAGTACCGCCCTCCTGTTTTTCGTGGGTTGCTGATGCCGATTGGTTGACCAGTTAAACTTGGAGTGTCCACAGCGAGCGTAATCGGCCCGCCAAAACTAGTCCCAAGCAGGGATCGGTCATCCGTCTCCACCAGGGTAACCGGTAGACCAGTAGCAAAGCGGGTGATTCCGCTGATGCCCCATCCATTCGTCAACATCTTAGGCCCCCCCAATTTGTCGATGGGGAGTTGGTAAGTATAACTAACGACGAAATTTTCAAATTGGTTAAACGCAGAAAGTCCTCGGCTGAGTCTTGGGTTGATCGGATTAAACTGCTCGCCGTAGCCAGAACCAATGTCTAGCGATTTGCTAAAGGTGTAACCGAGCAGTAACTGCAAGCGGCCGCTGGTGTGTCGGTAGTTGATCTGCGCGGAGTTGTAGGAAGAATACCCCGCAGTCCTGAAATAAGAATTGTTAGCAAATGGAGTGATTGGCGTTCCGTTCGGTAGGACGACTCCCGGGAAATTCTGGCGCGTCCCAATTACTAGTTGTCCAGTAGCGCTAGTATAAATCGTGTTTTCGCCGCTGGGCCCGCACGTGGGGGTGCCCGGCATAACCTCGCTGGACTGGCTCAAACCAAGACACACAGCCGGGCTTCCGGGATTCGAAGACTCGGAAGAGAGTAACCTGTGCCCCTGCGTACCTACGTAACTTATCGTCAACAAATCCGATCGGGTGATCTGGTGTTCGATGGAAAGTTCGTAGTTCTCTGCGTAAGGGACCCGATTCTTGTTGTAAAAACCAGGCGAGCTACCGATCGTCCCAAAAACGGAATAGAAATCAGTTAGATAAGTATAGGGGAATCCCGTAGCAGGATTATTAGCAGAGAAGTTTAGTGGCGGGTTTGGCGCCGGAAACAGGTTGCTGCACGGGCTGGTACCGCAGTTTCCAGCCGCTCTCGGAATGAAAGGGGCTGCAAAACTCGGCTGCGTTTGGCTCGCGTAGTTTCCGAATGGAGCGTCGCCAATTTCATTGAAGTCCGTGGCACCTTCAAAGCCGGTGTAGAACATGCCCCAAGCAACGCGAACGCTCGTATCCCCGGGCTTGCCCAGGATTTTGCCGAGCATTCCTTCATGATCTCCAAACGAATAGGCAAGCCCCAGTCGAGGAGCAAAATTATTCCAACGGGTCGGCGCTAGCGTGGCGGGAACACCCGGATCACCCGGAAAAACCCAGCCTCGGGGAGAACCTTGGAAAACGATCGACTGCTCCCCTCGAATCAGCGTTTCGATCTGATTGTGCTGTACTTTCCATGGCGCAGAAACTTCCCACCGCAATCCAAAGTTAATCGTCAAATTCGGTTTCACGCGCCAGCTATCCTGGCCATACATGCCCAAATAGTAATTGCTACCGTAGGAGGGGTAGGACTGGCCTTGGATGAACTGGGTGGGAGCGCCTAGCAGAAAATCGACGAAGTCACTCCCTGTTTCGCTGGCATTACCGTTGAAATTACCACCGAAGAGAAAGTTGCCATTCGCGGCGTTATCAATCAAAGCTTCCTCGAGTTTGTCGTAGTGAAACTCGCCCCCAACTTTGATGGTATGGGTGCCGATGACTTTGCTGTAATTGTCCACCACCTGGTAGATGTTTTCGATGAGACCGTTCGGACGGCTCGGCACACCGATGGAAAAGTTATTAAAGTCAACCTCCGGGACGCCCTCGAGACTTGGCGCACCCACGTAAATGCCGGGTGCCTTGTTCGCACCCGAAGTGAACCCCAGACTAGCAAGAGTAACTCCCGCTCCACCTTGGGGTTGATTGAATAGCGTGTTCAAACGGAAATACCCTAATCGAAAATCATTTACGGCCGCTGAACTGAACGTCTTGGTATCCCCGAGGACAAGAGTATTGGTCTTGCCGTGCCCATCGATGCTAAACCCCGGATAGAGAGTTGCAGTCGAAGGCCAGTAGGGATCAATGCGGTTGTAATCGTCGAAGTAGTAGTACGCCGTCAGTAGCCCAAACCTCGAATTGGCATCCAGACGCCCGCTGGTTTTGTTGTCCGTGAGGTGTGTCGCCTCGGAACTATTCGAATAGGTTCCCGTGCCGGTGGCTGGATTAATCGTGCCGGGTGTTGCTGGCAGAATGTAGTGCAGCAGTTTTGCAGAGATTGGATTGAAGGCGCTTGGCGACAAATTCGCGTTCGGAAGAACACATTGGGTATTGCTCGTGCAGTTCGGCGTGTAATAGGGTTCACCACTGGTAACGGTATAACCCAACTGATTGGTTAATGACTGCGCCCAACCGGGCCCATTCACTGTGGTTCCGATTAAGCTGCTGGCTATCCCCGACAGATTTCCCGATTCGGTAGCCGCACTGGGGGCACCGACAATCAGTTGGGTAGTCGCTTGGACGAGTCGATTTCCCTGGTAATCCACGAAGAAAAAGATTTTGTCCCGCTTGATCGGACCGCCGAAGGTGCCCCCAAATTGATTCTGGTGGTAGGCGCCTCGTTGGCCGGCTGCAAAGAAGTTCGCGGCGTCGAAATCCGTGTTCCGCAGGAACTCAAACGCATTGCCATGGTATTGGTTCGTGCCGGATTTGGTCACCACGTTGATCTGCCCGCCCGCGTAATTACCATACTCAGCGTCATAATTATTTGTCAGAATACGAAACTCCGCGATCGAATCGAGATTGGGAATTGCGCCGGCGCCAGAAAACCCGGATTCTTGTACCAGGATTCCGTTCAAGATGAAACCATTTGACGCTTCGCGCATGCCATTAACGGAGAGCGCACCAGAGTTCAGACTGCCGGATACAAGCGGCGCAGCGAAGCCCGCGGATATGAACGGCCCAGCGAAGGCTCCCGTCATCTCCGAGGCTTGCGAGACGACGCCTGGTTGCAATGCCAGCAAATCGGTATAACTGCGGCTGACCAGCGGCACGTCGGTCATCTCTTTGCCGGTAATCACCTCACCCATCTGAGTCGTTTGGGTGTCGACGTGCAATGCCGAGCTTGAAACCTCGACCATCTCGCTCGCTTGTCCAACCACGAGTTTCACGTCAACCACCAATGCTTGGTTCACATCCAAAACCAATCCGGTCTGGGAGTACGCCTTAAAACCTACCTGCTGCACTTCAATCCTGTAGTTTCCGAGAGGAATCGATTGGAAGGAATAAAATCCCTGCGCGTTGGTCGTCTGCGTAGTCGCCACCCCCGTATCCACGTTGATCGCAGTTACGGTAGCGCCGACGACGATTGCTCCGCTCGCATCGGTGACGGTCCCCGAAATGCTAGCTGTCACACCAGCATGAACTATTCCAGCAGCGAATAATACGGCAAGCAGAACCGCTAGACAGGCGCCAAATCCCTTGCGGGAAAGGCGACGACACAGTGTCCTCATACGAATTCACCCCCTCGTTCGAAATGAAAGCATCCTGCGCCCACTTGGAAATCGCGGTCGTTAAGAATTTCTGGATTGTGGACGCTCCTACAGTGGCCGGATCCTTGGTTTGGTTATCACCCCGATCTGAGATCAAAAGGAGAACATGAATCTTATAGGAACCACCCCTCGTACCCTCTGGCCACAAAACGCTTTTATTTCAATCTATGACTGAATGTCAAGCACTTTGAGAATGTTTGATAAACCATTTGTCATAGCGCTTAGCCATAGCTAGCCAGCTCCTGCGACAGGACAACCGCCGCCTTGCGGCTCATCGAAATCGTGTTCTGACCCCAGCCCGAACTTACGGCCACTCGATTTTCCGCAACATCACAAACGAGAGCGTATGGCTGAAGCGTCACTTTTCCAATTGGCTGCTCAGAGGCTTCGCTCCGTCCCCGTCGTCAGTGTTCTTGGGGCGAGTGTTCAACTCGAGCACCGCCTGTAACCCCTCGGGTATGGCGAAATCGTGGGCTTTTCTAAACTCAGAAATTTCCGTTAAGGTCCCAAAACCGCGGATGCTTTCTTGGACCGTTACGGCTCGCGCCCCAGTAAGGCACCCAAAAATGGTCGCGTCCACGAGTGAAGCCTCATGATAGAGCCCAAAAGCGAGGCCTGCTGTAAACGCGTCTCCCGCACCCACAGTGTCTGCGGCGGTAACCTTGAATCCGGGAAGCCTCCGCGCTGTCTTTCCGTCTGCGACGAAAGCGCCTTTTTCGCCTAGAGTGATGACAACTCTTTCGAGGCCGAAAAATTCTCGCAACCCCCGAGCAAGCTGGCCGGGTTCTTGCTGTGAGTTCCCCAACGCGCCGAGGAGCGTGCTGGCTTCGTTCTCGTTTGGAACGAGCAGGTCAACTCCGGCAAGGTCGCTAGAATGCAAAGCCTCCGCCGGACCTGGCGTCAGGATCGTAAATGCTCCGAGCGACTTAGCCAACCGCGCCGCATAGAGTGCAGTAGTGATCGGAATCTCCAGGGTAATGACCACTAGCTTTGCCTGAGAGAGAATGGGCTCGGCCCGGTCAACGTCTTCACGCGAGAACTCCGCATTCGCCCCCATTGCCGTGGTCATGGCTGGGATACCCTCTGGATTGATCATGACGAAACCGCAGCCGGTTGCGGTCTTCTGGCTGCGAGTAAGGTAGGGAAGCGCAACCCCCGCTTCAGCCATCCAGGACGCTCCACTATCGCCCAATCGATCTTGTCCCACCTTCCCCACAAAATGGGTTGGCAATCCCAAGCGTGCGCAAGCGATGGCCTGATGAGAGCCCTTCCCGCCGTCTAGCGCTTCCTGGAAGTCCCAGCCCAATACAGTCTCATCGGCTGTGGGGAAATGCGAGACACGCATGAATAATCCTTGAACGTGACTGCCAACGACAACTACCCCTTTTCTTTGCATAACAGGCCTCGTATGGTTAAATGCCCAGCGGAGGGCATGCCGCAGTTGCAGCGTCCACCGTTACCACACAATCAGCATGTTCCTGAACGTAGGTCACAGGGATCTCCGGGCTAACATTGCCGAACAAGAGGATGCGTATAACTGTTTGTTTCCACGCACCTGTCTCGCTGTAGAGCCGGAGTCGGCGTGCGGCAAGCAACTCGCGCATTCCGACGGTGATCACCATGGGCGGGATAACATCAGAACAGCCCCCCGCACCTCGCTGGCTTAGCGCAATCAGCGTGTCTTCATTCAAATGGAGGACTCGCGTAGTACAGTTCCGGTATTCTTCTTTGCTGACTCGGTACCAAGGAGAACGGGGTGGCTCGTTGAACGCGATGTGGCCACGGTAACCAATGCCTCCGTACACCGTATCAATCCCGCCCACCTGTTTTATTTCCTCCGCCATGGCATCGAGCCGGGAGATGTTAGGAAAGTGTCGTTGCTCGAGGGGCACTCTGCGATTGGAATCGATAGAACCGTAAAAGTTCCGGTTCATCCAACCTTGATAGCTATAGGGATGATCCAACGGAAGGTGGCGCCCTTGCCAATCCAGGTGATCGTCCATGTGGAAAACATGCAGATTTTTCAGATCGATCCGCTCTCGATTCACGCCATCCGCAAAAATGGAATATTGCCCACGTGGCCCACAGGGAAGGATCCAACGCGTCGGTCTATTCGCCTCGTTGTTGCGTTTAACCTCATCCAACATCGTGGCGGCAATGTCCTCGTAGACGTCGGAGGGTTTCGGCAGCACTCTTAACTTCACCTTCGCATGCCGATGGCTGGGCAATTCCTCTGCCGGGATCTTGCACCACTCAAATAACTGTTGAGAACTTTCGTAAGCAGACATCGAAGCTGCCTCGCAGGCTCAATCGCTTTACATCAGGATGGCCATTTTTCGGAAGATGGGGAGTTCATGGATCCTCATGCCTGCCCAATCGAAATTCCACCCGGCCCTAAGCGAATGGTCAGTTTGCACCGTCGGAGAGTGCTCATTGGGATCTAAAAACCGCTCTAGTAAACATGTTTATGTTGATTACCCGAGGTTGTCAAGGCTTGCTAGTCCGAACGGTCCAAACCAGTGGTGCCGCAACCAAAGCTAAGGAATCAAGTGAGTCGTTTGTTGCTTCGCTTGCAGTCATGGACCAAGTACGCGGGCTTTCTCTGAGCAAGGAAGGAATTCCGGGTACGGCCGCGGATGCTCGATTTCAGCGAGACGTAGAATGATGCGATGGAAATAAAAGGAGAGCGCGTGAAATGCGCAGCCGCTTTCCTTTACCGGAAGCAGCCGATTACGCTTTGGCAGCCGATCCCAGTTGATGGACCACACCTTTTAGATATTCGAGGCTGGCTCGGACGCTGTCCTTCGGCGGAATGGTGGTATGACCAAACTTCACATCCTGCTCGACGACAGACCAACCGGAATAGCCGTTTTTGAGTAAGGTCTTGAAGAATGCGGGAAAGTCGATATCCCCATTGCCGATGACGGTGAACACTTTGTTCTCGATGGCTTCTTCAAACGTCCATTTGTTGCGACGCGCCTCTCTAAGGACCGCATTGTTGCAGTCCTTGATATGGACGAACCGCAGCTTGTTCTTGTACTTCTCGGCTTCCTTCCCCGCATCACCATGACCGTAAACGCAGTGGCCGGTGTCGAGGCATAGACCAATGTTGGTATGCGAAGTTGCATCGAAGAAGAGCTCGCATTCTTCAGGTGTTTCTACGTAGGTGGCGACGTGCGGGTGAAAGACGAGATCCAGACCAAATTCGTTGGCAACTTTTTCGGCCTCAGCAACGATTTTGCCGACGTGCTTCCACTGTGCTGCCGTTAGCGTGGGGCAGCCGGGATCGTAAACGCGGCCGGAATAGGCGTTACGCTCAGGTGACTGGTCGTCGGCCATGACGAGAAAGGGCGCCTTCAGCGTGGCCAACAAATTCCCAACTTTGCCAATGCGCTCGATGACTGCCTCGCCTGCCGAAGGGTCGGTCATCTTTACCGGCACAAAGGAGGCCAACAATTTCAATCTGCGCTTTTCAAGCGCGGCTTCGAGCACTCTCGGGTCGGTTGGAAAAAAGCCGTATGGCCCGAGTTCAGTGCCCGTATAGCCAGCTTCGACCATTTCGTCCATCATTTTTTCATAGGATTGCTCCCAGGATGGGCCAGGATAATCGAGCACACCCCAACTGTCGGGAGCGGCACCGAATAGAAAGCGATCAGCTAGTCCACTCATGTTTGTCCTCCTTCTCAAAAAGCAAAATCGCGGATAGATCTATTGCTGCCATGGGTCGAGAACCACCTTCATGGATTCCGGTTCGATGGCCTTCTGCATTGCCGAGGCGACATCCTGCAGAGCGAATCGATGGGTAACAACTTCGTGGAGTGGATAGTGTTTCATGTAGCGCGCCATCTGACGCATTCCGGGGCCGTACGCCGCGGGCTCTTCGCCGCTCACACCGAGGATACGCACGTTTTTCGCGCACAGGTGGCGGTGAGGGCTAAGTGGAATTTCGCCCAGATCAGAAAAATTTCCGGCCTCGACCAGCAGACCACTGACGCGGAGCATTTCCAGTCCTTCGGGAACTGCTTCGGGAACTCCGGCACATTCAATGACCATGTCGGCGCCGCGACCGTGGGTGAGATCCTTAACGGTCTTGAGGCGCTCCTGCTGCGTGGTCTTCCCGGCGTGGATGACGTGGTCGGCTCCGAGGCGCGCGGCAAAGTTCAGGCGGTAGTCGGAAAGATCAACGGCAATGATCGTGCCCGCGCCAAGCATCCGGGCTTTCATCAAGAAGCACAAGCCTAGCGGGCCGACGCCCAAGACGACCACCGTGTCATCGAAGCGGAAAGATTCATTGGGAAATGCGGACATCTGCTTGGCACGGTCCAGACCGACCGACACTGCGAAAATTTCCGCGAGGACTGCGATCTCCGAAGGCAAGTCATCTGGGACTTTCACCAGAAAACTGCCGGGAATGATGTACATGTACTGGGACCAACCGCCAAACAGATGCGGAGGATTTTTGGCACTAAGCAGGTTGCCGTAATCGCGTGTATTTTCGCAGCAACAATAAGGGAAATCGTGGCGGCAGTAGTAACATTCGCCGCAGGAAACATTTGCGCCAACAACGACACGATCGCCAAGTTCAAGAGGAATGCCAGCAAAATCGGTGTATTTTCCATTGCCGCCGATTGCCGCCACAGTGCCGACATTTTCGTGGCCTTGAATCAGGGGAAATTCCAGCTTGCGCGCACCGTATTGCGTAGTGAAGCCCTGAAACGTGTGCTTATCCGTGCCACAAATACCGGATAGTTCCATCCTCACAAGGACGCAGCCCGGCTTAGGGTCTGGCAACGGATACTCGCGCAATTCGTATTGACCAGGTTTGACGAGAGTTGCTGCCAGCACTGACTGTGAGCCCATAACCGTACCCTTTTGATCTTAATACTGAATGGCGAGCGCTTTCTCGACTCTGGCAGCTTCGTAAATCGAATGCAATATCTTCATATCGCGCAAGCCCTGCACTCCGTCCGGTTCGATCGGTCGTTTCTTCTGAATGGCTTCGGCAAACGCATCGATTTCCGGCGAGAACTCGTCGACAACCTTGAATTTTTTCTCGAACCAGCGGCCACTGATCCTTCCTGTCAGCACCCTTGGCTCATCAAACGGAAATGCAGGTGCTAAAGACAGCCAGCCTTTGGTGCCTTGAATGAAAATGAAGGAGGATAAAACCGAGCCGTAACTGGAACTGCCTTGAAGAATCATTCCTGAGGGAAATTGCAAGCGAAAGGTGATTCCCTCTTCGACTTCCTGAAAGCGTGTTTTATCCTTGCGCCAGGCTCGGGCGCTAACCTCGACGGGATCTTCTCCAGCGATCCAACGGCAGGTATTTGTGCAATAGACGCCCAGATCCATGAGCGGACCGCCGCCTGCCAGGCGTGCGTCGAGCAGCCAACCCAGCGAAGCTCCCGGGATATGGAGTTCGCTGAAGGCGGTGTGGATGAGATCCAGCCGGCCGAGCGCGCCATCCTGGACCAGCCTCTTCACGTAGAGCGCGCTCGGTTCAAAGTATTTTCGATAGGCAGTCATAAGACGCACGCCGTTGGCGCGGCACGCTTCGACGATCGCTTCGGCTTCGGCAACGGTGGCAGCAAGGGGCTTTTCGCAAAGAACGTGTTTGCCAAGTTGCGCGGCTAGGACGCACAGCTCGCGGTGGGTACCTTGCGGCGTGGCAACGTAGACGGCGGAAATCTCCTGGTTCGATAGGCACTTGGCGTAATCGGCGACGCTGTAAGCGGCTTTGGCTTTGAACTGCTTCGCGTAGGCTTCTGTTTTCTTTCTGTCGCGGCCGATTACGGCAACGAGCTCGGCCCGTTTACAGTTTTTAAATGCCGGCAGAACGGAGCTTTTGGCAATGCTGCCGAGTCCCACGACGGCGTATCCGATTTTTCGATTTGCCATGAAGGCTTGCTCTCCCGTGGATCGTTCGTCTGGCGGACTTAGCTTTCGCGGTCAGCGCGACCAAGCTTCTGGTTGCGAATGGCCTTGTGATCGAGGCCGCGGAGTTCATCGATGTTTTCAAGTACCTTGTGAATCGCATCGGCAATGGTATCGACATCCTCTGTGCTACCCAAGAACAACTGGTGCATGAACCACACCGCTTCGCTATACGCCGCGCGATCGGCTTCCGGACAGGAGTACATATTCCTAAGGTCCAGAGGCTTCTCACGCCCCCAGCTCAATGCCGGAAAATCGTCCGGGTCCAGGGGAAAGAGCGAGCTCTTGTAGACGGGCTCATAGAAAAGCCCGTCGCAGGGCACGCCTTCCAGTTGCAGAGCGGCAACGAAATTGGCGCGTGGAATGTCTCGGGCCTTCTCCGAGAAATATTTAACGACGTAGCCGTATGGGGCGAGGCGCGTGATTCGAGGCTCGGGCGGGAAGAGGCCGATCGCCGGTGTGCCCCTCAAGCGCGATTCGAAATGCTTCATATTTCTTTCGCGGGTGGCGGCTTGTTCGGGCAAACGATCCAGTTGTGGGCCGAGTACTGCGGCCTGAAACTCGCCCAGGCGATAGTTGAAGCCGACAATGCGGTGATGGAACTGATCGGTAAGGCTGGCGCGACCGGCGTTGATGTAGCTTTGCACGCGCTCGATGTATTCGAGATTGTTGCTGATGACGATGCCGCCTTCGCCGCTGGTGATCAGCTTGCTCGATTGAAAACTGAACGCGCCAAGGTCGCCCATCGAGCCCGCGCCTTTTGCGTTCCACATGCCACCGTGCGCGTGGGCGCAGTCTTCGATGACTTTTAATTGATGCTTGGCGGCGATACGCAAAATTTCGTCCATATCGGCAAAGCGCATTCCAAGGTGCACGGGAAGAATTGCTTTCGTTTTTGGGGTAATGGCTTTTTCGATCAATCTTGCGTCCAGACAGTAGGTATCCGGATCGATATCAACAAAAACGGGAACGGCGTTTAAGAGCAGGACCGGACCGACGGTGCCTTCCCAGGTATAGGCGGGGGCAATCACTTCATCGCCCGGACGAATATCGATCGCTTTGAGCGCCGCTTGGATGGCAACGGTCCCTGTATTCACGCATTGCGCGTATTTCGCGGTGTGAGTTTCTGCGAACTTTTTCGCAAAGGAATTAGCATACTTGCCAGGAAAGGGTTGGCCACCCCATTTGGTGCTTGTCAAAACGTCTTCGAGGGCTTCCGCTTCGGCGTTTGTCGACAAGGGCCAAGCGGTAAACGGAGTCTTGCGTAAGGGTTCGCCGCCGGTAATCGCTAGTTTTCCCACGAGGTGATTCTCCGATATGAAACTCTAAAAAGTGAAGGATATCTCATGCGTTTTCGACCAAGGAGAGAAAAGAGAGATTCCTCGAAGCTTTGCAGCCTCACGGAATTTTGGAGAAAAAGCAGGCCGGCGCTCGCCAGCTTCCCCACTTTTACAATTCTGGCGGATGCTAAACCGCCTGAAGCACGTCCAAGTGAAGCGAAAACATCATTCCTGCTAAGCGCTTTTAATTCAGCACGCACCTTTTGTCAAGCGCTTTCTGACACTTGGCCACATGCTGTAGCAATAGCGGTTTGAAACTAACCACTTACCGTGCATGAATTGTTTCAACGCAGTAGTGAAGCGTTTTAAATGCCATGAATGGCGGCGAAGCGGGTGCGGAAATCCCTGGCACCACCCGGGGCCCTCAAGCAGATCCTTCTCGCTTTATTCACTGCGGCGCCCGGCTTGCAGCCTAAAGCCGCAGGACTCGCGCACCCGCAGTTCCGGCAGCAATTTGCGGAGCACGCTGGGGCCGGATTTCCCGGCGATTCGGTCCAGGAGTAGCTCAGCGGCTTCAAATCCCAACTGGTACTTCGGCAGTTCGACGGTTGTCAATCGGGGGCGGAAAATCCCCAGCCAGGGGTAGTCATCGAAGCTGACCAAACCGAAGTCTTCCGGGCAACGCAATCCCATCTCTTCCGCGGCCTTCAAAAAGCCGACCGTCATCAGGTAGTTTGCGACGTAGACTCCGTCCGGGCGGTGAGAGAGCAACAGGTTCCCTGCCCGGTAACCGGACTCGATGCGGTAGTCCCCTTCAATGACCAAGGCCGGATCGAAGGGCAATTTGTGGTCCTTCAGAGCGTCGCGAAAACCCTCCCATCGCGCCTTACCATTGCTGACCTTCATCGGCCCTCCAATCAGGCCGACCCGTTTCCTACCCGCGCGGGCTAAATGCGAAACTGCTTCGTAGGCACCCTTGTAATCGTCCGTAATAATGGCGTCTTTCGAGATTTTGGGATACGTTCGCATAACCAAGACAATGGGAACCTTCATTTCCTGAATCATCTGGTTTATCGGCGAGGAGAGTTCGCACATGGCTTTCGTCAGCAAAATGCCATCGACACGTTTGGACAGCAGCAGTTCAAGTGCGCTTTCTTCTTTGACCTGCGTGTCATCACTATTGCAGAGCAGCAGATTGTAGCCATGTTTTTGAGCCGCGTCCTCGGCCCCGCGCACAACCATCGGGAAAAAGGGATTGACGATATCCGGAACAACCATCCCAATCGTATGCGTCTTCTGTTTTGCCAAGCTACGCGCCAAGAGGTTCGGTCGGTAATTCAGTTTGCGAATGGCCGCTTCAACTCGCTCTCGAAGCTTCTTACCGACGTGAGCCTTGTTGTTTACGACCGCCGAGACTGTAAAAACGGACACTTTCGATTCGCGGGCCACATCGTAGATGCTTGCCGTCCTGCTACTGTTTTTTAACGGAACCTTTTTTCGGTTGTTGGCCATGGGAAATGCCGTGAGTGTACCTTATCCCGGGCGATGCAGAAAACGATAAGTTAAACGCGCTAGGGCTTGCGATCACCTTGCCAGGCTCTAAGCGATTAGCCACAGGCCACTTATTCTCCGTCTGCCCTCTGCGACCGGTCTAGCCATCTGAACTGGTGCGGCCATTCTCGTGTTGGCGACGACCCCTCCGTTTATTGATTTCTTGCCATTTTGCCCTCCAAATATTGGCCATTCTGCGGCAAACAGCAATGCCAGCAACCGTCCGGGAACGAGGCCAGCTCCATTTCTTTGAGAAATTTGTTTTAATTCCATAGTCAAAGCGCTAAGATTTTCGGCGGAGAATGCAAATGGCCAAGCTGGGGATTGGCGTGCTGGGCGTGGGCGAGATGGGCCGGAAGCATGCCGAGAATCTGCGCCATCGTGTGCCCAACGCCAGACTGATCGCTGTCGCCGACGTTGCCGGAGCCAGAGCCAGACAAGTCGCCGATGAACTAGAGATAGAGCATTCTTTCGCCAGCTTGGAAGAAATGCTGTTGCACAAAGAAATTCAGAGCGTCTTGATTGCTACGCCCGACAAGTTTCATGGGCAAGCGATTCGCGCTGCGGCCGCAGCCGGAAAAGATATTCTTTGCGAGAAACCCCTGGCGCTCACTCTTGAGGATGCCCATGCGGCCCTCAAGGAAATCGAACGCGGCAAAGTTCGCTTGCAGGTTGGTTTTATGCGCCGCTACGATCCGGCCTACCTGGCTGCGTTCCAGCGAATCGAAGCTGGGGAGATCGGCACTGCGCTGATCTTTAAATCCGTCGGGCGCGATAAAGATGAACCGCCGATCGCCGCCTACCAGTCAGGCGTAAACGGAATGGTATTTTACAACAGTACGATTCATGATTTCGATCTGGCACGTTGGATCATGCACGACGAAGTCACCGATGTTCATGCCTACACCACCGTAGCAATCCGTCCGGAAGTCGCAAAATACCATGACGTGGTGGCCAGCGTAGTGAACTTGAAATTCGCCCATGGCGGTATTGGAAATGTGGAATCCTATGTGCAAGCGGTTTACGGTTACGACGTACGCACCGAAATTGTGGGATCGAAAGGCTCGATTTTTGTGGGAAGTCTTCGCCAGACCCCAGTAACTTTCCTCACAAGTCATGGCGGCAACCAGATCCTCGCGGACCATTTTCTCAGCAGGTTCGCGGATGCCTATCTTGCTGAGGTTTGCGACTTCGTTCAAACAATTTTGGCCGATAAGGAGCCCAGAATTACCGGTCAAGACGGCCTGAAGGCCCTTGAAATCGCGGTGGCAGCGGAAAAATCGCATCTGCAGGCCCGTGCCTGCGCCGTGCCTTCCGCAGCGGTTGCCAAGTAACCAAGCGGAACACAGCTGGAGGAGAGATGGCAGATTCACGCGTCGGCGAAACCTACAAAAGTCCATTGTTTGAAATGACCCAAACTACACGCACCTGTCTCTGGAACGATTCTGCTTCGATTCAGGAGCTTACCTATTCGATCGAGCATGGGGCGGTCGGAGCCACTTGCAATCCCGTCATTGTGCTTGGGGTGCTCAAGAAAGAGATGGCAGTGTGGAAAGATCGCATCCTGTCACTGGTAGCGGAGATGCCGACGGCCACCGAAGACGAAATCGGGTGGCAATTGGTACGGGAGATTTCAGCGAAAAGTGCCAGCTTGTTAAAACCGATTTACGATCGAGAGCGGGGGCGCAACGGAAGACTGTCGATTCAAACCGACCCGCGACTGTTCAACAACAGTGCCGCCATCGTCGAACAAGCCGAACAATTCAACCGGATTGCACCAAACATGATCGTGAAAATACCGGCCACCCGTGCGGGTATTCCGGCGATCGAAGAGGCCACCTATCGCGGGATTAGCATCAATGCGACGGTTTCTTTTACCTTGCCGCAGTGTGTGGCCGTCGCTGAAGCAGTGGAACGCGGTTTAGCAAAGAGAGAGAAGGAAGGCAAGGATAGTTCCACGATGGGACCGGTGTGCACCATCATGGTCGGCCGAATGGATGACTGGCTCAAAGTGGTAGCGGAAAGGGAAAATATTTCTGTGGATCCTGGCTATTTCGAATGGGCCGGAGTGGCCATTTTTAAGAAAGCCTACAAACTTTTCCGAGAACGCGGCTACCGTATCCGCTTGCTTTCAGCGGCATTTCGGAATCACATGCACTGGAGCGAGTTTATCGGGGGGGATGTGGTGATTTCTCCACCCTATTCGTGGCAAGTCCGCTTGAACGCAAGCGGAATAGCAGTGGAGCCCCGAATCGATGTTCCGGTCGACCCCAAAATTGTACGGCAACTTGCGGACAAATTTATGGAATTTCGGCGTGCGTACGAAGAAAAAGGTCTGGCAGTAAAAGAATTCGATTCTTTTGGGGCGACGCGGCGGACCCTGCGCCAGTTCATCGGAGCGTGTCACGACCTCGATTCCGTCGTGCGCGATTTCCAAATCCCCAATCCCGACGCGGGGTAAGCCTCATTTGTTGAAATAATACGTCCAGCTCAGACTTGCGTAGGATTTTAGTGGAACACCCACGATGCATTCAATCGGGCAGGGTGCAGCTTGGAAAGGAATCGTTTCGATTGTCTGGCCGGTGTAGCCATGAGCGATCAGAAAGTTCACGGCAACGGACATCCGATTTTCCAAGAAGGGTCGGAGAACCGCCCCGCGAACTTCTGTCACCGGCAATCCCACAAATCCATCGCCGAGGGGTTTGGCTCTAACGAACTCGAATTCTCCACGGGCTTCGAGCCCTAAAGGCAGATGATTTTCTGAAGCGACCGCATCCCAAATCATGCGTGGCGCTTCGGGCACGGGCTGGCCGGTTTGCGTGTCCCGGGCATCGGCTTGGGCAAAGGAAATATAGATAGCACCGTGCGTGAAATTTCTTTGAAGTGAAACCGCAACCACACGATTGAGCGAAGGGCCGACGTCCTCCGCAAGACCTGTGTCGGGATCAATCTTTGCCAGTTCCTGGGAGTTGGAAGTGCGTCTCAAGGTAAGATTCAGCTGCGTTTGTTTGATGACTTTGGAAATTCTGAGCTGATAGGCACGCGATGGGGCGAGCAGCGTAGGTTGCCCCATCCCGGTGCCAATACGAGGATCTTCTGTGTGAAACGCCTCGCCATAACTAAAAGCCACTGTCGGAAGAAACGGGCGATTGGGAGGAAGAAAGGTAAGCGTGGCTTTTGGAAGGCTAAGGGAAGCCAATTTGTCGAAAGAATTGAAAGGATTGATCAGATCCTGATTGTTCATCCAGACCTCTTCCTGCCGAACACCCACGTCGTAGTGAAGATATTTACTGGCAGTACCGTCGAGTGAAACGAACGGCTCAACAAAAGAAAGGGTCAGGTTGTTGCTGGCGACCGGCTGGAAAATGCCATCGTCTTCGAGGTGCTGTAGATCTAAATCTCGCGGCGCATCTCTGCGGAGATCAACGCCGGCAAGAACGGCAACCCACGGGCGAATGCTCTGCATGTAGGCGGCCTCCCCTCCTTCGACGTTTCGCGTTTCGCTCTGCTGAATCAGGCCCTGGCCAAAATTTGAGCGCAGCTGAAGTGCGTAATTCCGAAAGAATGCCGAGAAAGACATTTGCTTTTGTTTGCTTACCTTCCAGTTGTCCGTGGCCACAAAAAGAAAGTTGTGGGTGGTATCGGATTGTCGATTGTCGATGGTATCGCCAGGAACAGGGACACCAACGGGAATGAGTCCTGGCACGTAGGAAAAACCGTAATAGCCAATCCCAAAAAACGTTAACTGATGCTGCCCGAACTTAAATTCGCGAGACCCATTCAATTTATATTGCTGCCGATGCTCCAGACGATCCAGAAATCCATTGCCGAAAGAAAACTCCCCTGCGATCCAGGCATTCGTTTGCGGATTCGCGGGACTCCAACCGGCCATGATATCCAGGTCGCGATAATCTCCCGTCAACTGAACAAAGTCATTGAAGCGCGGCCGCGGCACGTAAATCGCAGCAAGATCGATTGAATGATTTCCCTCGCGAACGTTAAATGCACCGCCATCAACCGTTACACCCTCAATGACTGGGGTAATCAAAAAATTCGGGTCCGAGTAGCCGTTGCCGTGCGCATTTGCCGGAAGATTATTCGGGACAAGGAAGTTGCTGATCTGAAAAAATTGCGCGATAGGTTCGCCGTGATCACCGGCCACGCCCGGGGCAAAATATTGGGGCGCTTTGATTCCACCCGAAGCAGTTTCGATGGGCAGCCCTGGGATCGAGATTGGTGCGCCGGGACGACCCGGGTTCGCGTCCAGTACCTGATCGTGGATCACAACCGTCTGGGCGGGATCGGGAGTCAGCGAGGAGGGTGCGGATGCCACCACCGTAATCGATTGCAGGACAGAGGCCAACTGTAAAAATTGGACACTAATTTCTTTCTGTTGGCCGACAGCCAGAGAAATATCCACAATCACGGTGACAAAAGTTTCAGATTCTCCCTTCAATTGGTATTCCCCCGCGTCAACTCCATCAATATGGAAACTCCCCTTCGCGTCGCTGATCGTTTCGCGAATTAACGCTCCTGCGGAATTGATGAGTTTCAGATGCGCCCCAGCAACGGGGACACTTTGGGGATCGAGAATTGTTCCTGCAATTTTGCCCGGTTCAGCGCCTGCCAAAACGGTGGAAGAACCGAGGATGCAGGAGGCGCAAAACACAATTCGCGCCAGGGATCTGAACCTGGACAATGTTGGAATAGCCTACTCTCCAGAACGCCTCAGCCAAGAGTTTCGTCGCCTAATCTCACGGATAAACGTTGTAACACGATTCTTAAATTAGTGCTACTTAGAGCGCAAAGTGTAAGATCCTTCTGCGAGTTGCACCTCGCCGGCAAAAACAGTAGCGAGACTATTCTGCGCTATAGTGTTTTGCAGAATTGTTCGGCGAGGTTCGGTAGCGAGGAGCAATTTTGCTATGGCCAAGTTGACAAGAACTGGAGTCTCCCTCGAGCGGGGATTGCTTGAACAGTTTGACCGATTGATAACGGCTCGGGGCTACAAAAATCGTTCCGAGGCCATCCGTGATTTGATTCGCGAGAGCCTGGTATCAGAGGAGATTGACAAGAACCGTCCGGTCGTTGCCACTCTTTCCTTAATTTATGACCACCACAGTCCGAACCTATCGGACAAACTGAATAAGATCCAGCATCACTCCCACGGAAAGGTCATGGCCGCTACCCATGTGCATCTGGACAGAGACAACTGCTTGGAAGTGGTGATCATGAAAGGAAGAAGTGGAGAGATCAAGCATCTCGCAGATCACATGATTGCGATGCGCGGAGTAAAACACGGCAAATTGGTCCTAACAACGACAGGAAAGGACTTGCAATAGACTTCTCTCCTGCATTTACAATTTCTTGCACAAATCGGCCATCGTACTTGGAAAAATCGAATGACCGATTTAACGAATAATTCGTGCTCTCAGTGATTTGGTTTCAACTCCAATTTAAAACAGTAGGCGTATTCCCCAGCGGGCTCGGCAGGAACCTGAAGGTGCAAGCCATCTGTCTTCTGTTCGTAGTTGAGGGGTCCATCGTGACCGAGCATCGTGACCGAGGCGATCGTGAAGTTTCCCAGTCCCGTGCGATCGAGCGAATGAATCACCGCTTCGCCATTTTTCGGCCAGCCCATCTCAATTACATAGAGGGCGCTGCCCTTGCTCGTGAAGCGAAAGTCCTCCGAAGTGAAAGGTTTGGCTTCGGTATCGTGGAATGCACCTTCCACAATCGCGGTAGGGCCTTCGCCGTATTTGGTCCAAGGACGGGTGCCGTAAATCGCCTCACCATTCAGCCTAAGCCAAGCACCGATTTCGCGCAGGGTAGTTTGTATTTGCTCCGGGATAGTCCCGTCGGACCGCGGGCCGATGTTCACAAGCAGATTCCCATTCTTGCTGACGATATCGATCAATTGATGAACGATCATCTGTGCCGATTTGAAACTATCATCTTCGATATAGCCCCAGGATTTGTTGCTGATCGAGGTGTCCGTTTGCCAGTACAGCGGACGAATGCCGGATAATTGCCCCCGCTCAATATCCAGAACTGCGGAATGGTCTTCGATGGCGCTGTCTTTGTAATTGATGACGGGCACTTTTCCTTCTCGAGCCGCGTGGTTGTAGTAGAAAGCTGCGAATCTCGCCACGTGCCTGCGGGCGCTCGGCTGCCCAATCCACCAATCGAAATACATAATGTCGGGATTGTATTTTTCCACAATTTCGGTGTCGCGTGCGAGCCAGTCGTCGAGATATTCGTTGCTGAGATAGGTCCAATCCTGAAGCAGAGTTTTCTTTCCGTCGAGCCAGGCATGCGCAGGTCCATAAAAGGCAGCGTAGTGCGGATCGTTAACGTCGCTGTCGAGCTTGCGACCGTTGTTCATAAAAAAATCGTGTTCGATACGATGAGAAGAAGCGCCCAGACGTAGACCTCGTTCCCGCAGAGCTTTCGCGAGTTCGCCGTAAACGTCCCGATGGGGCCCCATTTTCACGGCTGTCCAATCGGAGAGGCCGCTATCGTACATCGCGAAGCCGTCGTGATGTTCAAAAACAGGGATAACGTAGTTCGCGCCCGAATCCTTGAATAACTCTGCCCACCCAACGGGATCAAATTGCGCAGCCGTGAAGCGCGGAATAAAATCTTTGTAGCCAAAGTGCATCAGAGAACCGTAGGTGGCCAGCTCGTGCTTATATTCGTCAGAGCCTTCCTGATACATGTTACGCGGATACCACTCGTTGCCAAACGCCGGCACGGAATAGACACCCCAGTGGATGAAGATTCCGAACTTGGCATCTTTGTACCAATTGGGAGTTTCGTACATCCGGAGGGACTCCCAGTCTGCGCTATACGGGCCTGCACTAACCGTGCGATTCAGTTGTGTCAGAAGCTCCTTGCGCGCGTCATCGTATTTCGCGCTTCCGTTTTGCCAAGCTTTGTCTATTTGCTCTGCAGTTTCACCGGCAGTAGGCTTCATGCTGGCCGGGGTTTCCTGGCTGACCGCCGATGAGGGAACCAGAGCGAAAAAACCGACAAAGACGAGCAATTTCCCTTTCCTCTGCATCGCTCAAATCTCCTCTGCGTGAACCCAGAATGAGGCGAACTCTCCAGGGTGCGAACAAAAAATGAGCCCACTCTATCGAAGACGCCTTCAACCAAGCGAATAAACCTTACTAGCTACGCCACCAAGAATCATGTCCTGTTCGGAAACAGAAAGCGGCCTGAGAAATTCCTTTAGCGTGCAAAACCACTTCTTCGGTGTACTGGCGAGAAGGCAGACAGGCCAATCTGACCCAACCATCAAGCGTCTGGCCCCAAAAGCTCCAAGCACCACGTCTAAATAAGGTCGTAGGTCAGCGATTTGCCAGTGCTTCCAGTCCGCTTCTGTCACGAGACCGGATAGTTTGCAGAACACATTTTCGCGTCGCGCAAGCGATTGTAAGTTCGTTCGCCAGGGTTCGATTTCGCCGGCGCGAATTCGTGGCTTGCCAATGTGGTCCAGGACAAAGATCTGTGATGGGTGACGATCGACAAAGGAGATTGCGGCAGGAAGGTGTTTCTCATAAATCAAAATGTCGTAGACCAGAGAATATCTTTTCAACAATCCGATTCCACTGTTGAAGTCATCTCTCAGAATAAATTGATCGTCCAGCTCATCCTGGATTACATGGCGAAGGCCCTTCAATTTTGTATAGCCTTTCAGCCGTTCGAGAACTTCTAGAAACTCGGCCGTGGCGATCGGCGCCCATCCAACAACTCCCCGGATAAACTCAAACTCTTCTGCAAAGTCCAAGAGGAAACGTGTTTCGGCAAGGGTCTGCCGCGTTTGCACGGCAACGGTTCCCTGAATCCCGGATTCCACAAGCTCAGGCCTTAGATTCTCTGGGAGGTAATCTCTGGCCAGCAAACTCATATCTTCTCCAATCCAACCATATTCGCTTTTATCGTAACGCCAGAGGTGATGGTGAGAGTCGATTCGTTCACTCATTGCCAATGATTCCTGACAATCGCAAGATACTTCTTGGCATTGGCCGTAATCGCGTTTTGTTTTTCCGGGCTACACGCATCACCGTCGATCAAGTCCGCACCGACGCCCAGGGCAAACGCACCTGCCGAAAGAAACTCAGCGGCGGTAGCAAGGGAAACTCCTCCAGTCGGAATGAGTTCAATTTGAGGAAGAGGGGCCTTTAGCGATTTCAGATAGTTCGCTCCGCCCATCGATCCGCAGGGAAAAACCTTCACCGCATCGGCACCAGCTTCCCACGCGCTCAGCACTTCGGTCGGGGTAAGCGCGCCTGGGAAAATAGGAATCGCATATCGGTGACAGAGTTCAATCGTCGGGAGCTTGAGGGCAGGGCTGACAACAAATTGCGCGCCGGCAAGAATGCAGGAACGCGCGGTTTCTGGATCGAGAACCGTTCCGGCGCCGATCAGCACTTGTTCTCCAAAGGTCTCGACCAATTGTCGAATCACTTCAACCGCACCTGGCACGGTCATGGTTATTTCTAGAATCGGTATCCCGCCTTCGTGGACAGCGTGGGCGATCGCAATAGCGTCTTCGTGCCTGCGCGCCCGCAAGACTGGAATAATCCTGGTCTCACGGATGCGTCGTAGGGTCTCGGCCTTTGACATCGTTTACGTTCCCGCGCTAACGCTGAACTCGCGCGGTGCCTCCCTTCATCAACCGCAACACTTCCGCCAAAGCGCCCATACTCGTGTCTCCCGGGGTGGTCATTGCTAAGGCGCCGTGCGCACAACCGCAGTCCACAGCCCACTGCGGGCCTTGGCCTTGCAAAAATCCATAAATCAGGCCTGACGCAAAGGAATCCCCGCCTCCAACTCGATCGAAGATTTCAAGATTCGGGAATTGCTTGGCTTCAAAGAAAGAGCCAGCGTGGTAACAAATGGCTCCCCAATCATTCACGGTTGCGGTTTTTGCATTTCGAAGAGTTGTGGCAACAACCTTCAGGTTTCGATAACGTGAGATCACTTCATGAATCATATTGCGGAAACAGGCGGAGTTGAGATCGGAAAGATTTTCGTCGACCCCAGCGATCTCAAATCCCAAAGCCGAAGTAAAATCCTCTTCATTCCCCAACATCACGTCGACCAGCGGAGCTAGTTCGCGATTGACTTCCATTGCCCGCTTTTTGCCACCAATCGATTTCCAGAGCGATTCTCGGTAATTTAAATCGTAGGAAATGACGGCACCGTGCCTTTTTGCCGATTCCATCGCTTCCCGCGCCACCAAGGGAGTCGTCTCTGAAAGTGCAGTGAAGATTCCGCCTGTGTGAAACCAGCGCGTGCCTTGCTTCGCAAAAATGAGTTCCCAATCAATTCGACCGGGCTTCAATTGAGAAGCGGCAGTGTGGCCGCGATCAGAGCATCCGACTGCCGCGCGCACTCCAAATCCGCGCTCGGTAAAGTTCAGCCCGTTACGCACCGCGCGACCAACACCGTCGTAGTCCACCCACTGCAGATGAGAAAGATCAACACCGCCTTGGAGCATGAGGTCTTCGATCAACCTGCCAACGGGATTGTCGGCAAGTGCAGTTACATGAGCGGTGCGCTGGCCAAAGCATCGTCGTAAACCCCGGGCGACGTTATATTCGCCCCCGCCCTCCCATGCCTGGAACGTGCGTGTCATTGCAACGCGTCCGTCGCCGGGGTCCAGGCGAAGCATGACTTCTCCCAAACTGACCAGGTCCCAACGGCACTCTTCCGGTTTCCGCGCAATGATCAGTGGTTTGCCTGCCACCTGATTGCCCGTTGAGGTCATTGATTTACCCCGCTAGCCAGGATCCCACCATCCACGGCAATCAGTTGACCGGTGACAAATCCGCTGGCTTCCGATGCAAGAAATACTGCCGCTCCAATCAGTTCTTCCGATTTGCCGTACCGGCCCATGGGAGTGCGTAACAGGAACTCCCGACCCCGTTCGGTTCCCTCAAGTAAATTGGCATTCATATCCGTTCGGAAGACTCCGGGGACAATGGCGTTCACGAGAACGCCATGCCGCGACCATTCGATTGCCAATGATTTTGTGAGTGACGCCACTCCCGATTTACTTGCGCTGTAGGCGGCCACTTCAAAGAGTCCAAGCAGCGACCCAAGGGAAGCGATGTTAATAATTCGTCCCGCCCCCTGCTTCAGCATCACTTCTCCAAAGACCTGGCAACCGCGCAGTGTTCCTGTCAGGTTCGTTTCAAGGATATCGTTCCAGTCCTCTTCCTTCATTTCTAACGTTGGCACTTTGCGTGTGACGCCAGCGGCATTGACGAGGATGTCTACGGTAGCGAAGGCGTTTAGAATCGACTCGCGCATTTTAAACAGCGATTCTCTATCTCGCACGTCGGCCCGAACACGTAAGGTTTTGCGCCCTTTAGCCTCGAGCTCCGATGCCGTTTTATCCACCAACGCTTGTCTGCGTGCCGATACCACAACATCCGCTCCGGCATCGGCAAGTCCCAGGGCTATGGTGTGACCGAGACCGCTCGTGCCACCTAAAACCACTGCAGTTTTGCCTTGAAGACTGAATAGCGATGAAGTCATCTAAAAAGGAGAGCCCTTTCCGGCAGGGGAACGCACCGGCACTGTGACCCGCATGGATCTATTTTAATATGCACGAAAATCGACAGCGTTTACTGTGACGCATAGTATCACAGCAGTTTCGAGCCTATCTGGAATTTGGCGAAAATGCGCCGAGGCTAGTCGCGTGGATCTGGCGCTTGCCATTAGTCATCATGAAACGCCGCGCATCTAGGAAATAAAATCTTCTTGCGCGTTCAGCTCCCACGGGTCGGACAAACACCACCCAACTATTCGACCATTTGGAGATTCAGAGCGATGCGCACTCCGTTGACAACCACCTGACTATGATCGATTAACTCTTGATTGGTGATATCCGCATCAACAAATTTGCGCGCCAGTCCCTTGGGCACGATAAACTCCACGGCCTCGGATCGCTCTTTCCCCCCCATCAGTGTGGAAAAGAGATTCACAACCGAAAAATCATAAAGATCAAAGGTCGCTTCTTCGGGCGAGGCCGCAAGAATGTCCTTCAATTTTGGCGCGAGGAAAAGGTCGAAGGTTTGTGCCGCCCGTTTATAAATCGAGGACTTCTCGGCATCAAAATGCAAAGGATTGCGGAGTGTCATTTGCAGCGCCAACTCCTTATTGACGACCACAAATGCAGGCGGGTCGTAGGCAACAAATTGAAACTGGGATTGGCCCAGCACGGAGAGCCCCTCCAGTTGCTGCTTATATTGAACTTGGAGCTTTTCGGCGTCGGCGGCAGTGGCCGCCGGTTTGGCTTTGGACAGGTCTGGTTTTGGGGTACTTGCACCAGCACCCACCGGACCCGTGAGGCCATTCGAGGAACCAGACAGCAAATTGGGACTTCCATGGTTTAGCCGACTCACCGCTGTCGATGAAGCGGCGGAAGAAGAGGCATCCGGCTTTGTTGGCTTGGTTCGCGGCAATGTTTCAACGACAAACGGCTCCTTGTCGAGCAGCGAAAGGCCGAACTCTTTTCCACCCAGAAAAATTTGTGACTCGTCGAGGATCTTCTGGCGATCCTGGTCATTCGTTGCCTGGGCCAGGCGGAATGCGTTTTTTGTTCCCATCACCACGACCAGAATTTCCTTGCCTTCATAGTCGGCGGACTTGTCGTTCGTGCGGGTGTGGTAAGACACTTCAAAACCAATGGCATCGCAAGCGATATCGGGCGAAATCGTTTGGGTCACGGTGACCAGAATTGGCAGAAGGACATCCTCGAACGTTCTTGCTGCTCGCTCATTTCTTGTGAATCTCTCGGCATTGTATGCCGCGTTGTAATTGCCGGTAATCTTGAGCACGGTGCGATCCTGGAACTTGACGAATTCCAGCCCGCGCGAATCCGCTTCGGCCTGCTTCGCTGGTTCTAAACCGACATATTTGCTGATGTAGAGCGGAAAAGGGAAACGCATTCGTGCAATGCTTTGATGCAAACTCTTCAGCTCTGGAAAATATTGCTTTTCGAGTGCTTTCAGATCGGGATCACGGATTTCGTTTGGGCTGATTTGCGCCGAAGCCGCGCCGTTTATCAGTAAAAGGAAAATCAGGGTAATGGCACACAAAGACACACAAGTAACAACCGATGGGCGCATCAAGTTCATCCTCAAATTTTAACATCGACTACTTAGTGGTGTACTGAGACCCTGGCCGTCCGGGCGGTTGATACGCGGGCTGGGCGATCGCACGGGCGAACGCAATGACCGCCTTGATCTCCCCCGGAGACAATGTCTTCCCGTACGGAGGCATCATCGCAGACTTGCCGAGCGCACTGCCACCCAGGGTGATGATGTTCTGCATAAACTCGTCGCTCTCTTGATTCAACTTTTCGCCGTCATTCAACAGTGGAGGTTGCGGAGTCAGATTGCTGCGGTTTGAAGGCCCGGCTGGCGAAGCGTCCGCATGGCACCACACACAATATTGATAAAAGACCCGCTTCCCTTGCGATTCCTGGTAGCCCAGCTTGACTACTTTCGTGCCGTCGCTCCAGTCGGCTTCCGTGTCATAGGTGCCGAAGGCCTCGTCTGGCTTTACAGCCGCCGCCTTCTTGCAGCCAGAAAGCAGCGGCACACCAAGTAGGCCAACCAGGAACATGGCGGTCAGCTGCATTTTGGATTTCATCGGCCGGCTCCTTGCACGAGCGGAGTCGCAACGGTAGCGGTAGCGGTAGTTCCTGGCTTAATCCCTGCGCGCAGGGTCATCAAGTACGCGGTAAGCGCATGGATCTCGTCATCGGTGAAGTTACGCTGCGGCTCGATGCTGTCCGGCTGCAAGGCCTGCGGATTGCGCAGCCAAGCTTCGATCCACGCGGGTGTCAACCAGTTTCCGGCATTATTCAGATTTGGTCCCACATATCCTCCGCCGCTGCCGATCGTGTGACAAGACTGGCACTGGAATTTCACTTCGTAGAGTTGCTTGCCAAGTGCGGCCGCGGCAGGCGAATATTTTTGTGGATCGATGCTGTCAGGATTTACCCCGGGCTTTTGCAGTGCCATCGATAAATATTCCGCGACCGTCATCGCTTCCTTGTCGGTCATGTTGAACTGGGGCATGCGCAAAACGAGCGTCGGCCGAATCGTTTGCGGATTCTTCAGGAAATCGGCAATCCACTTTTTCTGCGCACGGCTCCCCTCATAGGAGAGATCGGGAGCCAACGTCCCGCCAACTCCATTGAATCTGTGGCAGGCGTAGCATTTATAGCGCTCGTAGACTTCGGCGAAGTCACCCATTGCCTGGAAGCTGGGATCTTTCTTCGGCACCACCAGATGCTGTAGCGTGCTGGTGGGTTTCGGCCCAGTCTGGCTGAGCAGCGCCGTGGTCACCGCATCCAGATCGGCTTGGTTCCAACTGTACTGGGGCATACGAGCCGCGGGATTGACCGATAGTGGGTCCTGCAATTTCGTTTGGATATACGCAGGCAGGTTGTGGGCTATCGTGGATTTACCGAACTCAAGCTCGGAGGCGTTCTTGGCGCCGAGCGCGGTTAGGTCCGGCCCAAAGTCTTTCTGGGGCGAGCTTCCCTCGATCTGATGACAGCTGGCGCAGCCCTTTTCGAGGAAAAGCCGTTTGCCATTTTTGATCTCATTTTCAGTCGCTACACCAAGTTGAGGGACGCCCGCGAGCAGATCCGAGTCCGTCAATTTGTTCATGACGTAGTGCGACACTTTATAGAGATCGTCGTCGCTCCACCCGTAGCGGGGCATGTTGTTGTGTGGCAAATATCCCTGAGGATTGCGCAACCATGCCACTAGCCATTGTTCGTTTACCTTGCTGCCAACTTTGGTCAGCTCCGGGCCGACATTTCCGCCGATCAGCTTCGTCTCACCTGCGCGGGTGACGGCCAGCGGATGACAAGTCGTGCACATCATTTGACGAAAGCGTACTTCCGCTTGGCTCATGAGGTCCGGCTTCTTGCTCCATAGAGCGACCACAGCAGGATTAATTTTATATTCTTCAATCGGCTTCGCCTTTTGCGCGCTCAAATATCCGGAAAGCGCTAGAAGTTCCTCTTCTTTCAGGCGAAACTTCGGCATGCGCGATTCGTCGCCGCTCTCATATCCATTTACGGTCACGTTTCCGTCTTTATCCAAAACCGTGCGCGGTTCCTTCAGCCATTTGTAGATCCACTGGCGCGAAACCTTATATCCCAGGCTCGAAAGGTCCGGCCCGAGACTCGAGCGGTCAAGATTCGAAAGTCGGTGACACGCCTGGCAGTTCAACCGCGACAGCAATTCACGCCCACGGGTCAATTGCGGCGTCTCATTTAAATCGGCCTGATGGCAACTGCCGCAGGATGCCTCGAGAAAGTGCGCGGGCAAAATCGGCTGTTCCCAGGCAAGTGTGGTCTCGTGGGCCTCAGCGACCTCGGTGGCCGGCCCCTGGCCGCGATGACAAATCGTGCAGCCCCAGTCACGAGGGCTGTGAGGAATGGGCGGATGCGCGCGGAACGGTTGGGGCACCGAGGCATCTGCCAAGCTCGGCTGTGTCATTCCCTGATGGCAGGTGCCGCAGCGATCCACGACGTTCATACCCGGAATCCAAGCCTGATCGATGTTGGGGTTGTAATCGGCGAGCAATCGCTTGGTGTCAGGCCGCCCTTGCGCGAATCGAACGAAGGAGCGTTTGTAGTGTTTCCATTCCGCGCGAAAATCTTTCAGCGGAGAAATCGCCAGAGCGGCTACGCACGTCACAGTGGAAATTGCAAAAACCAGTCGCACTCGGTGCGAAAGTTTGCCCATGTCCTCAGCCGACATGAGTCCTCCAAGGCCACACCCAGGACCAGCCCGGGCCGCGGAAAAATGTCCCCACAACTGTCAGTGCAATTGCCGTCAAGAGAAACCAGGTCATCACCCACCAAGACAGTGGTTTGTTACGCAGGGCGCTCATCAGTCCCGTGGTAGCTCTTGAAAAATACGAGGCAACCAGCAGCGCGGCAACAATTGCTGTAGGAACAATGATCGTCCAGGCGTCGACGAAGGCCAGCAGCGCGAGCAAAGCGGCAATTACGATCAATGAAATCGTAAACTTTTTGATACCTTGCTCAATCCACATGGGTTTAGCTTCCACGTTTACATGGAAATAAGGAATCACCACCAATGCCAGCAGGATCAGGGTGGGAATTAGAATTCCGGCAACAAATGGCGGGAAGAAATGCAGCAGTTCCTGCAAACCCAGGAAATACCAGGGTGCTTTCGCAGGATTTGGCGTGAGCAGCGGATTGGCAAGTTGTTCAAGCGGAGCATCCCAGAACAGCGCAACGATGACCATGGCCACAATCAAGACTTCGAACACGATCGCTTCCCGCACCAGAAGGTGCGGATAGCTCATTACCTGTGGCCCACGGTGGTCCTTTACCTTCGCCGAGACGTTGCGAGTAATGAAAACGATGCGGCGCGGTTCTTCCTTGGCGTTCGAACTGAAACCGGGCTGAATTTTAGTCTCTTCCATCGTCGTCCTTCGACTTTACAGTCAAACCGCCATCCTTCTGGACACGCCAGAAGTGGATTCCAATAAAAAGAACCGCCAGCAAAGGGAGGATCACAACGTGCAGAACGTAGAATCTTAGCAAGGCGTTTTCTCCGACAATATTCCCCCCCAGTGTCACGAAGCGCACCTTGCTGCCGATAACCGGCATCGCGGAAATAATGTTGGTTCCGACCGTCACGGCCCAGAATGCCAGCTGATCCCACGGCAGCAGATAGCCTGTGTAACTGAGGAACAGGGTCAGCAGCAAAAGCACGACGCCAACGACCCAATTGAATTCATGGGGCGGTTTGTAGCCGCCGCGATAAAACACATGAAACAAGTGCGCGAAAACCAGGAGAACCATCAGGTGTGCGCCGATGCGGTGCATGTTGCGGAGGAATACTCCATTCGACACGACAAACCGCAAGTCTTTCATGTCGTGGTATGCCTTTGGCGCTGCGGGATGGTAGTAAAACATCAGCAGCACGCCGGTGATCACCAGGATTAGGAACAGAAGAAAGGAGAGCGATCCCAGATAGTAGGCTGCTCGCACTCGCAGCGACTTTTCTCGTACCTTGACCGGTAGCCAGTGAAGAAATAGATTTCCGAACACGGCAATGCTGCGGGTTCGATTGGTCAGTGCAGGACCGCGTCGGAAAATTGATTTCCAGACTCTTGATTGGCGAATAGTTTCGAGTGCGTTGGGTATAGAAGTCACTATAGTGTCCTCAGGCCTTCAGTACCTGGTCGGTCTTGATCGTCTGCAGCTTGTCTACCAGTAGTTCGCCGTCAGCGGTGAGCGTAATCGAGTAGTGCGGGAGCGGCCGGGGGGCTGGACCTTCGATCTTCTTGCCCTCAGGAGTGAATTTGCTGCCGTGGCAAGGGCAGGCGATCATGTTGGCCTCCGCTTTCCACTGCGTAACGCATCCAAGATGCGTGCATACCGCGGAAACAGCATAGAAACCGCCGGGCGTGCGGACGATGTAGACTTGTTGATCCTGCAGGAAGGTTACCGAGTCCAGTGGGTAGAGATCCGGATTTCCCGCACGGAATGTGGTCGCCGGCTCAAACAAAACATTCGGGGAAAAATATTGGTAAGTCAACGCGCCCGCGCCCAATCCCGCGACACCCAATGCTCCGAGGGTAATCTCCCCAAGAAAATCCCGTCGCGAGACTGCCGTGGCCGCCTGCGGCTTAGCGGGTTGCATGCCGTCGATTGATTTCGCCTCACTCATGGTCGTAGCACGATCTCCTCTCGTTCACTGCCTCCCTGCTCTTCATCAAATACTTCAAAGGCTTCCATTGAAATCGTGTGTGCTGGACACCGTTCTGCGCACAGGCCGCAGCGAATACAAATCGTTTCATCCTTCACCATCACAGATCCTTCGGTCTTATTCAGTTCATCGGGCGCAACATGTTGCAGATCGATGGGGCGCAATTCTTGTTCTGCTGCCAGGCGTTCCATGTCTTGTTCCGTGAACGCAAACTCCTTCAATGGAACAAGCGACAGGCAACTCTCTGGGCAAACGTCAACACACCCGCCGCACAGAATGCATTCGGTTCCGTTGGCTTCGTCGCCTTCAAAAATCGTATTGACCCAGCATCGCAAACAGCGGCTGGCCTCTGTGCGAGCTTCCGCTTCCGTGTACCCGGTTTCGACTTCCGCTATTCCCGTGCGGCGATCGATCGGCAGCACGGGAACAGCAAGTCGCGAATATTCGTCATAGTGCGCGGCCATCTCGTGATGATCTAAAACGGTAATCTGCACGTATTTCGATTTGGGCTTCCACTCCGCCCCGCGCAGGAACTTATGAATCTCAACCGCAGCCTTTTTGCCGTCGGCCACGGCATTGATGATCAAGCGCGGACCAAAAGCAATATCTCCGGCTGCGAAAACTCCCGGGGCTGTGGTCATCAGCGTCGCCGGATTAATCTTTAGTATGCCTTGCCGCGTAGTTTCGATTCCGTCATCCGGCTTCAGAAAAGAAACATCAGAGGATTGACCAATTGCGAGAATCACCGTGTCACACGGAATGACAAACTCGGTTCCTTCGGCAAACTTGGGATTGAAGCGCTTGTTTTCGTCAAACACCGAAATACACTTGGTCACTTCCAATCCGGTCAGCTTGCCCTTTTCCCCCACAAACTGTTTTGGCCCTAGCGATGGCCGCAGTTGCATTCCTTCGAGAAGACCCTCATGAATTTCTTCTTCCGCCGCAGGCATCTCTGCACGCGATTCCAGGCAGACCAACTGCACTTCGCGAGCGCCCATCCGGAGCGCGGCGCGAGAGACGTCCATGAATTCCTTCATGGCTACGTCCATTTCGCTAGAAGTCAGTTCATTCGGCAGGCCAAGTTCGGTCATCTTCTGCTGTTCGCGCATGGCGGAACGCGCGACGTCGATGGCCACGTTTCCACCGCCAATCACCACAACCTTTTTGCCAACTTCAAACCGGTAGCCCAGGTTGACATTCAGCAGGAAATCAATTCCCTTCACCACGCCGTCCAGTTCGCTCCCGGGCAAATTCAAGTCGCGGCTACGATGTAGGCCAAACGCCATCAAAACCGATTTGTAGCCCTGCTGGCGCAAATCTTCGAGAGTGAAATCGCGGCCCAACCGGGCACCGAGTTTCAGTTCGGGCCCGAGTTCGAGAATCTCTCGAATCTGTGCGTTCAACACGTCGCGCGGCAGGCGGTACTCCGGAATGCCTAGATGCATCATTCCGCCGGGCACGGCTGCGGCTTCGAAAATCGTTACCGGGTAACCAAGCAGCGCCAAGTCATGCGCCGCGGACATGCCTGCCGGACCAGAGCCGATCACGGCAACCTTCTCGGTGTATTTCGGGCGCGGCTTATCGGAGAAGACATCGATGGGATTCCTCGATTCCGGTCCGAACCGTTCGGTGATAAAGCGTTTCAAAGCACGGATTGAAATGGGCAGGTCAAACTGTCCACGGCGGCAAGCGGGTTCGCATGGGTGACCACACACGCGCCCGCAAATGGAGGCAAAGGGATTAGGCATCCGGGCATACCGGTAGGCGTCTTCGTATTTCCCTTCTGCAATCAGCGCGACATATCGCCCGGCCTGGGTATGAACCGGACATGCCTGCATGCATGGAAAATTCGATTCGAGCCATTCCAAGTCGACGAGTTTTGTCCGCGCTGTCACCGTTTGTCCCGGAGTCAGGAAGTTATTTCTTTACGATGAGGTCTGCGGATGCGCCGCTGGCGGTTACTTCCACGGCCTGCGTCGTCACCTTTCCGTCTTCACTCCAGGTCTTTAGTGTGTATTTGCCGGCTGGAACGTTCTTGATTTCGTAATTGCCACTCTTGTCTGTTACGGCAAAATATGGAGTCGGTGACACAAAAATGTATCCGTTCATTTCCGGGTGAACGTTACAGAGGAGAGAAACCACGCCAGGATCATTGAACTCGAACGACTTCTTCTCGCCCTTGGGCCAAGTACCGAGGTTATGCGCCAGCTTCTTGTTGCCGCCGACACTCGGCCAGTACACGTTGTGGCCGACTGGATCACTGTTCAAGAACTCCACAGTCGTGCCCACCTGGACGGCGGTAACATGCGGAGTGAACGTCATCTTGGCTTGGTCAACGACCGGCTTGGTTACTGGCGCATCGAACTTCTTATCGGGAATGGCGTCGACATAGACGACGATACTTTCCGCTGACTTTAACCCCTGAACGGAAACCTTACCTTTGATGTCACCGGCAAAGCTTGCCCCGGCTACGAGCACAACTGCACCGCAAACTGCTGCTGCTTTGGCTGCCATTGGACGTAACTTCATTTTGCACCTACTCTTCCTTTAGATTTTTCTTGATCAAACTGATCCGTACCGAACACTTCTTAGAACGCGTAATCGATTCCAGTCACGAACGTGTTCGGTCGGTAGTACAGGGGAATCCCGTTGCTGTCGACACCGTACGAGGCCGGCTGCCAGGCGCGTGTGTATTCGCCAAGAATCTTGATGTTTGCGCGAACGAGAATCTGGAAGCCGGGTCGGAAATCGTTACGAGTCTGGTAGCGAGAAGCTAAATTGATGTAATCGGAGGGAGAGTTCACGAAGTCATAGCGCATGGTAGCGATCAACCACGGAAAGATCCAGTAATTGGCTGCGACGAATCCGCCGGTGAAGGTGACGGCAGGGGCCTTTAGGAATGTATTCTCTACGGTGTTGACGTAGTGGTTGTTGTCGTGCCCTACGAGCCCCACCGCATAAATCTCAAATTTGCTGCGATAGCGGAACCTGAGGTCGCCGCCTACGCGGTAGAACGGCTCATTGATTGTTCCGAGGAAAGGAAAATCTATGCTTCCAAAGTTCTGTTGGTTTTTCCCGTAGTAGTAAAACGCGCCAAGCCGGATCGAAGTGTGATCGTGCGGACCTGTTGGGCCGGCTGCCTGGATCGCGTTGCGACTTTCCTTGTCCCGCTCCAAATTGAATTTGTAGGAGGTTCGCAGATAGACATCTTTGGTGTTGCGTGTGACTTCAGCCTTATCGCCGCCGTAAGCGGCATTGGTTCCATCGACGTAGGCTACGCTCCAGGTAAAATTACCGTTGTTCGGATAGCCACCGAACTCGATGCCTCTTTGCGGCGCACCAAAAATAAAAGGGTTGTTCGCCGTTTGGCAGGGCACGGGCTGCGGCGTGCCGGTGCAGGAGGATTGCGCTAGGGTCCCCTCGCCAAATACGTCGTATCCAGATAAATAAGGGGTACGCGCCTGAGTGAAAGGAAGATCGAGTTCAAACTGCCCAAAGCGAACATTCAGGGCGTTTTTGGGTAGGTGGAAGATATGGCCGAGATCGTTGTATTTGAGGTAGGCATCGCCCAATCCGCCATTCGCTCCCGAACCACCGGCAGAAATGTCGTCGTCAACCCAGAACGATAGATTGGGACCGAAGCTTCCGGCGCCGATGATCGTAAAAGTGTTCGGAACAAATAAATCCGTGCGTGGAATATACCCTGCCGCTTCAACAGGCTGAGGCTGGTTCGAGTTAAAGTTGAAGTTTCCCTCGTAGCGGAAGGAGATTGGAATTGTTCCAGGTATTTCGCCGGGGTAGATAGCCTCCGGAAAGGCTTCCTTCTGGGCCTTCGACCCGAGCATGACGGGATCCTGCTTTACGAAGGCGTCGTCGTCGGTCGGAAACTTGAAGCCGTTCTTTTTGAACTTTTCCCCAAAGTCATTTAGCTCGGGATACAGGTTATGACAGGTCGAACACGAGGTCTGGTACTTCCTCGTGAATGCCGGAATTGCTTTGCTTGTTGGAACAATAAGAAACAATGACAACACCGCAAGACTTATTCCCACCAGTGCGAACACAGTGGACCAGTTTGGATCTCTCGTCTTCATTTTGTTAAATCCAAGCCTTTCCTTTAAGAAAGCGTCTTGTTTGTGATAGTTGAACTAGCAATTCGTGCAAAAGTGAAGCTATTTTGGAAGGAAGGACACAGACGGGCAGTGACATTAAGCACTTCTCCCTGTGACGGGCGTCACGATCCACGGGTTGTTGATTGAGAAGCTTGTGGTTGGGGGCTTTCACTACGACGCGCTAGCCAGCAGGATACATCGCGGGCGGATGGGGCTGGCGCGCGGTTCGCATAGAAGCAACCTGCGCGTGGCCATTCACTGGACCGAAGACTTAAACAGATTGTCGCAGCCTGAGGCGTTCATTGGCCGGTTTCGATAAAGTGCAGTGCCGCGCCGATCATCCGACCGAGACGGGCGAACAGATGTGGACGCAGTACCATTTAAACGTAAACGATGTCCTCTGAATGACACTCTCATGTGTCGCTATCTGACAATCCGGCTCGATTGGCTCATTTTACAAATTGGGGCGTCTCTCCATTTGACCAGGGATCATAGGTGACACAGAGGTGAATGCGATCTCGGACCGTTGGGTGATCGAAGAACACAAACACGTCCACCGGATTTGGATTCGGCTCGACAAAAACCATTTCGCCATACTTCTGAAAGGAACGCGCGCAGGCCTGCCCTGCGTCCGGGACAATTCCGTGCGTGACCTCCAGCCCATACACATCAGCCTGATTCTCGATGTACCGGCTGAAGCTGTTCCCTGCTGTGGTAGCGACTATGCCAAAAATACTTACAATCAACAGGAGAGCAGGCAAAGACGCCCAGTCTTCCACGCCACGAATGTCCCAGCGCGCACCCCTCTTTGCCAGCAACCAGCCGATCGACTGCTGCCCCAGATAGAACAGCACAAACAGTGTGGCGGCGAGAAAGAAAAAGCCCTTCACGAGGTGACCTAGGACGTAGTGCCCCAGCTCGTGGCCGAAATCGCTTAGCACCTCGTCATCGGTTTCCTGGGCTAGCGTGGTGTCCCAGATGATGATGCGCTTGGACGCGCCGAATCCGTTGACCGAAGCGTTTGTCGCGATGGTCTTGTCGCTCGCTTTCATCCAAAACATGCGCTCGACAGGAATCTCCTGTCCCGCCCGTCGGCTGACTTCCTGCAACTTTGGGATCAGCCGTGGCGCTTTCGAGGCGAGCGGTTCGTACTTGTTAAACAGCGGGTCGATGACATACGGCGAGGCGAACATCATCAATAACAGAAGCGGCAGGGAGCTGATCCAGAAATACAGCCACCAGCGTTGTACGCTCCGGCGAATGATCGCATACAGCAGCCACACCAGCAGACTTCCGAAGAAGAAGGTCAGCAACAACGACTTTCCCCAATCGCCGAACCATGAGCCCCAGGATTGGACAGAAATGCCGTAGCGCAGCAGCAGCGACTGCCCGAACAGGTCCAGGGGTAATTGGAGCAGCGAGATCGCCAGAACCAGTAGCGGTGTGAAAATCAGTGCCTGAACAAATCGGCGCGAGGTGGCACGCTCTGCGCAATCGCGAAATTTCACGGCCCACTTCGCCTGAAGAATCAACCAAAAAACAAAAATTCCATAGAAGGTTGAAACGACGCGAATCGCAAGGCGCGTTTGGTAAAGTCTGTGCGCCTTGCGATACAATTCCGGAGACAGTGTGTAGGCGCTAATTCGCAGAGGAGCGGCACTCGTTGGCGGGGTCGCAAGAGTCGCGGCTTGTTCGAGTGATGGAACAGAAGCCGGCGTCTGCGGCACAGCCGAGGCCAGCGGCAGTAGTGCACCCAGGAGCGTGCTCGCCAAAATCCAGCGCAACCAGGCACTGTATCTGATGTGGCTTTTCATGACGAACAGGACTATACCTCAGTATCGCTAAGTCCCAATGACCTGAGAAATCCGCCTAGCACTCGTTTGTAACACAAAAAAGAGCATCCACACGGTGAAGCCAAATCCATCGAGATGCACAACGGCACTGAGCTTCTGGCAAGGAGTGCGTGTCGCTTGGGCCACTTTTCTCTCTATTTTCTTAGTATTGTTTTCCGCACTCACAGTCTGATCGGCAAGAAAGTGCAAGATTGAATGCTGCGGCTGACTCTCTTACCATACAATATCTGTCAGAAACGCTGTTCGAACATAGCTTGAGGAGGTCAAAACAAAATGCCAGACGACGCGCGTCTGCCCAAGGATCCCTGTCGGAGACACTTTTTTCAGGGTGCTCTTTCCACTGTAGCCTTTGGAGTTGCAGTACAAACTGGAATCGAACTAGCTACTGCTCCGAAGCTTAGCGCTCAAACCAATCTAAGTCCCGATGCGGCTTTGCAAGAATTGCTCGCAGGCAACCAACGGTTCGCTGCAAATCAGCTGACGTCGATTGCGCACGACCTGACCATCCTGAAGGAGCATACAGTGGATAAGCAGGAGCCATTTGCGGCGGTGCTCGCCTGCGCCGATTCTCGCGTACCTGTGGAACTTGTCTTCGACCAGACGATAGGCCACCTCTTTGTCACCCGAGTTGCAGGTAACATCGTGACACCAGAGATTATTGCGAGCCTTGAATACGGAGTTGCTGTTCTCGGAGTCAAGACTCTTCTCGTGCTTGGCCATAGCAGCTGTGGAGCGGTAAAGGCAGCGATGAAAGCCGATACGGTTCCCGGACAAATCAGCTCGTTGTACCCACACCTGCGACAGGCCGTCGAACAGTCTGGCGGCAATTTAGACAAAGCAATCGAGGGCAATGCAAAAATTCAGGCCGAATTGCTGCGCACTTCCTCAACTGTCATCCGCGATACTCTTAAATCTGGCAAACTGAGGGTGGAAGCTGGAGTATATGATCTGGCTACTGGCAAAGTCTCTTTGAGCTAAAACGTAGAAGTCCGAAACCGAATCCCAGGCGAAAACTGGATGGGTGAAACTGAGCTCATCCCCAAACTCGTCGTACTGTTTCCGTAACCAGTTCCAACTTGGCCCACTGACAGTCCTCGGTGAGAAGGTTTCCTTCCGCTGTCGAAGCAAAACCGCACTGGGGGCTAAGTGCCAGATTTTCGATAGCTACATATTTCGACGCTTCTTCGATTCGCCTTCTGAGCACATCCGGATCCTCCATGCGCGGGACTTTTGTGCTGATGAGGCCCAGCACCACCGTTTTGCCCTCGGGCACAAAACGCAGGGGTTCAAACGTACCCGATCGCTCGTCATCATATTCCAGAAGGAACCGGTCAACCGCCAACGACCCGAACAATTTCTCGGCTATGGCGTCATAGCCGCCTTCGGCGTACCAGTGGCTGCGGTTGTTTCCTCGACATAGATGAATGCCTAGTGTCGCCCCGCCCTCCTGCCCCGCCAGGAAGCAGGCGTTGTCCGCGCGTATCGCTTCATCGAGGGCGGTGACCGGATCGACTCTTAGTTCCGTCTTGATCCAGGTCCGCCATTTGGGATCCATGTAGTAGCTGTAGCGCGGCGCATCGATCTGGATGTAGGTGACGCCGGCTAAAGAAAGCTCCTTCATCTCGCTTTTCATAATCTCCACAATGTCCCACAGCAGTTCCGAATGATCCTTGTAAACCTTGTCCGTGACGCCGCTCTTAAAAGAAATGGCGGGAAATTGCGTTGCACTTGGCAAGGTCATCTTGATTGGCAACGGGCTATTGGCTTTCAAGAACGGCAATTCGTGTCCTGTGAGTCGATGCAGTTGACGGAGTTTGCCTGTAACGATCCCGGTCACGCTGCTGACGTGAGCGAGGGCGGCTTGTCCTGCGTGCCAGCTTCGCCCAACAGCATCCCTCATGTCGAACCCTTCGACCGCGTCTGTGAAATCGCTCATGAAATTCCGCCGTCGGAACTCGCCATCCGTGGCAGCGTCAAATCCGAGCTCTTTTTGTTTGGCAAGAACGCGCAGGATATGCTGGTCCTCTATCTCTCGCAGCAGCTCTGGACTCATAGTTCGCCTTGCTTCGAGCAATTGAGCGGGACGGAGTAGACTGCCGATGTGATCTGCTCTGAGGAAAGCGGCCATACGATTAGTCTTCTCGGTGTGCCGGGCGAATAGCACTATCGTTTGCAATTTATCACGAGCAATGAACCATGGCGTAAGGTCACATTCTCCCCACATGGCCAGATACAGTTGGTTCCGTGTGATACCAAGCCTAAATTCGGCTGCGTAGCCAGCCGAGCAAACGGATGAAGAGCAGCCAAGCAAAATAACTTGCGTCGCCCTGATCGTGGCTCTCTGATTAAATACATCTATTTTGTCCGATTAGCCGAAATGATCAACTAGCAGTCCGCGCGATCTGCGCACGCGTTCCACAATCCATCCGCCAGATCTTCTCGTGATGCCTTCGAGCAACTCGATCCAAGATCGCTACGTCGTTCCTGCTGTCTTCGAAAAGGCGCCCGACTTGCCTGCATTCAGTAACGTCTGCGCGTCGATACGTCCGAAAAGTTCAATCAGTTTTGCAACCACGCCGGTCCATCCGGTCTGGTGGCTGGCCCCCAGGCCCGCACCGTTATCGCCGTGGAAGTACTCGTAAAATAGAATGTAATCCTTCCAATGCGGATCAGTTTGGAATTTCTCCGTGCCTCCGTACACTGGTCGCCGGCCGGATTTGTCTCGCAGGAAGATCCGTTCCAGACGATTGGCTATTTCGTGGGCGACCTCGAACAGATTCATCAATTTACCCGAGCCGGTAGGACACTCGATCTTGAAGGTGTCGCCATAGTAGAGGTAGTAAGACAGCAGTGAACGGATCAGCAGTGCATTCACAGGCATCCAAATGGGACCACGCCAGTTGGAATTGCCACCGAACATGCCGGTATCGGATTCCGCCGGGAGATAATTCACCTTATATTCCTGTCCCCCCACTTCGACAACATAGGGATGGTCGGCATGGTAGCGGGAGATTGCTCGGATCCCATAGGCACTCAGAAATTCGTTTTCGTCTAGCATGCGTGTCAGAATCCGGCGCAACCTGTCCTGATTGACCAGCGCAGCGATGCCGCGCTCGGCATACCCCAAATGACCGGGCCCGGTTGCATGGATACTGTCGCGTAGTTCGGGCATCCGTTCCAGACGTTCCCTTAGCATTTTCGTCACTCGCGGTGTCCGTTCGCGTTGCCAAGGTTCGACGACGGTGGTGGCGCACAAGGGCAGCAGTCCCACCAGGGAACGAACCTTGAGCCGTCGAGCACTACCGTCGGGGAGACGCAGGACGTCGTAGTAAAAACCGTCCTCTTCGTCCCACATGCCGCCCGGTCCGGTCTGATTCATGGCGCGAGCGATCCAGATGAAATGCTCCGCAAACTTCAGGGCCATGTCTTCGTAAAACGGATCGTGGGCAGCCAACTCGACGGCAATCTCTAGCATGTTTTGGGCGAACATGGAGACCCACGCGGTACCGTCGGCCTGCTCGAGGCTGCCACCAGTTGGCAGCGGAGCGCTGCGGTCGAAGACACCGATGTTGTCCAGTCCGAGGAAGCCACCCTCAAAGAGATTCTTGCCGAATCGATCTTTACGGTTCACCCACCAACTGAAGTTCAGCAGTAGCTTGGCAAAGGACCGCTTGAGGAACTCAAGGTCACCTTGGCCTTTCAAGGCCTGCTCTGTCCGATAAAGGAAGATCGTCGCCCAGGCATGCACCGGCGGATTGACGTCGCTGAAGTTCCACTCGTAGGCCGGAATCTGGCCGGTCGGATGAAGAAAGAACTCCTGCAGCATCAGGTCGAGCTGTTCTTTGGCAAATTCAGGATCGACCGTGGAGAGCGCGATGGTGTGGAACGCCAAATCCCAAGCGGCAAACCACGGATACTCCCATTTGTCGGGCATCGAGATGATGTGTTGGTTCACCATATGGAACCACTCGCTGTTGCGCATAAGTCGTGCAGCGGGCTTCATCGGATCGACACCGTGTTCCTCAAGCCATTTGTCCACGTCGAAGAAGAAAAACTGCTTGCTCCAGAGCATCCCTGCCAGCGCCTGGCGCATGACCCGGGCCTCATCTTCGCTGACCCGGCCTGGGGTTATGGACTTGTAGAACTCATCGGCCTCGCGCTGTCGAATCTGTATCATCTCGGCAAAACCCTCGAAGGGATCACCGATCGCCGCGGGCGCCGCGTCACTCAGCCGCAGACGGATAGTCGCTGTCTTTCCGGCAGCCACGTGTAATTGATAGTGTGCCGCAGATTTAGTTCCAGTTTTCTCGGGGTTTACGGTGTTTTGATCTCCTTGAACGACAAAGTTGTTGATCCCATCCTTCACGTAGCGACAGGCATTTACGGTGCCGAAGAGCCGTTCGTTGTTGGTCTCGTTTTCCGTGAACAGCAGTGGGACTTCTCCCTCGCAGTAAAGGTAACGTTCACCAAGGCCGGCATGTGCTGCTCTGATGACCTGACGGCCTTTCTGGCCAGGGCATTGCTTCAAGGATGGCCTGGGTGTAGCTGGCCACCAGGTCCAAGTGTTGCGAAACCATAATGTCGGCAGGACGTGCAGTGTGGCCGGCTCAGGCCCACGATTACTCACGCTAATTTGGATGAGAATGTCTTCCGGCGTCTGTTTGGCATATTCCACGAAGACATCGAAGTAGCGATCTTCGTTGAAGACCCCAGTATCCAACAGCTCGTATTCCATGTCGCCGCGATTGCGCCGCTTGTTCGTCTCAATCAAATCGCGATAGGGAAACGCCCCTTGCGGATACTTGTACAGATACTTCATGTAGGAATGTGTCGGCGTACTGTCGAGATAGAAGTAGTATTCCTTCACGTCTTCGCCGTGATTGGCCTCGCTGTTTGTGAGACCAAACATGCGTTCTTTCAGGATGGGATCCTTTCCATTCCACAGGGCCACGCTGAAGCACAGCAACTGCTGACCATCGCTGATACCGGCAAGGCCATCCTCGCCCCAGTGGTAGGCGCGCGATCGCGCCTGGTCATGGGTGAAGTAATCCCAGGCATTGCCATCCTGACTGTAATCCTCGCGAACCGTACCCCATTGCCGCTCACTCAAATAGGGGCCCCATTTTCTCCAAGCCTTCTTTCCGCTGCCAACCTTCTGCTCGAGTCTGAGGGTTTCGAGCGTGCTTGCCTCTTGCAGTCTCGTTAATTCTGGATTTTGCGGCATCTTGCACTCTCCTCTTGGACCAATTTGCATTAGATGAGTCGCCAGCGTGGAAATTTCGAAGGAGCTCTCGAGGTACGCAGGCAATGATCCTCGAACCTCACACTCCCAGCACATGGTTTTGGCTGGTTCTCGCGAGGTATTGAAGCGGTGGGTCGCATACTTACACTGCAAAAATGACCGTTCCCTTGCCAGATCACCGATGCGAATGACAGATCGCCAAAGAACCCTGGAGATTCTGCGCTTCTCGTCTACGGAATGTAATTGTCAAAAGTAACAGTATGCTGCGCCCAGGAGAGCCTTGCGAATCTCCTCGCGAACTCCAATCTCTCTGGAATTGAGTCCCGGGAAAGGACGAGTAGCCATCTCGCGGCTTGCAACTCCTTACGGCACCGTAAAGAATGAGGGGGAACGCGTGGACGTTCCCTCCTTGGACCTGAGCGACTTGGGGGTGGTGGGGTTGTTGTCGTCAGCGCGAAATGATTGCAGCAACGATCACCAGTTCCGGCTTCTCACGATTCTGGCTGATCTGAATCTCAGTGCGGCTCATGGGGAACTCCCGGCCTTCTGAATTTCCCTCAGTCCATATCTGGTATAGGAAATAACTACCAGCCACTTTATGGAAGACGAGCTTGGTCGTATCCGATGGATTGAGTTGAGCGCATCGATTGGAATTAACCATCCCCGTTTTGGCTTCTTGCGTGCTACCGATGCGCAACGTTATCTCGCTTTGGCCGATCGTTTTGACAGTGTATTCACCGGCCGGATAGGCGCGGTCGCCCACCACAAAGTCGAAGGGAACCGTCGCCTTCACGTTTTCATGCTGCGCGTGAGCTGCCGTGGCCATGAGCAGCGCGGCTAAAGCAAAAAAGAATGGACGTAGATTTTTCATAAATCCTCCTGAGTGTCGAAAGCGAAGAAAGCTGACCGGAGC
>DATFZN010000074.1:0-3108 GCA_035314425.1 Candidatus Acidiferrum sp.
TAAATCTTCGGCTTGTTCATAAGCCACCCGCTCCAATGCCTCTTCTGTCTGCATCACGGCAATCGTATGTCGAAACCCCTCGAGGTACTTCGGCAAGCTCCCCTGGTTGGCCCCTTGGTGGAACCACCGCGCAAGTTCTTCAGGGTTTTCGGTGGGGAGTTCGTCGTAAGCCGTGCCTTTGGCCAAATCAATAACCGTCTGCGGTCTCAAAACACCATCCAGGTGCTCGTGCAGCAGAACTTTCGGGAGACTCTGCAATGCACCTCGATCTAATTTCATGGATCCCTCCCGGTTCCTCGGTCGCCCAGTCACGTCGACCGGCCACATTCTAACTCTTCTGCGCCCCAGTCCTGCCTGCATCCTACCTCAACCGTTGTCGACTCCCGCGGCGATACGGTCCTTCCCGATTACGGCCCAGGTGCAGGGCTCGTTTGGAGTAGGGCGCCACAAGACTTCCTGCTTCAGACTTCCTACATGGTCTTAGGGCATCGCTACCATGGAACCGCCGCGCACTTGGCACACGGCAAAGTCCCTCCGCAACGAAACAGTCGTTGTCGTTGTCGCCGGGGTATTCAACGCCAACCCGATTCCTCTCAAAACAGCCGTGCTGTATGCTGGCGAGGTTTCATCCGAAACCCAGAACTACGAATTTTGCAACGCTCGACTTACCATCGCCTGGGCTTCCGTCACGATGGCATCCAAATGCTGTTGGCTCGTGAAGCTCTCCGCATAAATTTTGTAAATATTTTCCGTTCCGGAAGGTCGGGCGGCAAACCAGCCATGCTTTGCCGTGACTTTCAGCCCGCCGATGGCCGCGTCATTTCCCGGAGCGCGCGTCAATTTGGCGGTAATCTGCTCTCCGGCCAGAGTTGCATCTTTCAGCGCTTCAGGCGAAAGCGTCAGCAGGCTGGCTTTTTCCTCCGGCGTGGCCGGCGCGTCGATCCGTGTGTAGAATGGCGTGCCGAACTCATCTGTGAGTGCGCGATAGTGCTCTCCGGGGTCTTTTCCCGTCCGCGCTGTGATCTCTGCCGCAAGCAGATTCATGATCGGGCCATCCTTATCTGTGGTCCAAACGCTGCCATCGCGGCGCAGAAAACTCGCCCCGGCGCTTTCCTCTCCGCCGAAGCAGCAGGAACCATCAAACAACCTCGGTGCGAACCATTTAAACCCCACGGGCACTTCCCACAATTTACGGTCTAATTTCCCTACCACACGGTCGATCATACTGCTGCTGACTAGCGTTTTGCCGACTACTGCGCTTCCGGGCCAATCCGGCCGATGGGTGAGCAGGTATTGAATCGCAACCGCCAAATAATGATTCGGATTCATCAGTCCCGCCGAAGGCGTAACGATGCCGTGCCTGTCCGAATCCGGATCGTTTCCAAAAGCCAACCGAAACGAGTCCTTGAGCTTGACTAGGCCCGCCATCGCATAAGGACTCGAGCAATCCATCCGAATCTGGCCATCGTGATCTACTGTCATGAAGGAAAACGTCGGATCGATTTTGGAATTGACGACGGTGATCTCCAAACCATACATGGAATTGATAGGCTCCCAATACGGTTCTGCGGCTCCGCCAAGTGGATCAACACCTAGCTTCAGGCCTGCCGCTCGAATCGATTCCATATCGATGACATTCTGGAGATCCCGAACATACGCGAAAACAAAATCCTGCTGGTGCGTGGTCCGTGCAGCGAGTGCAGCCGGATAGGAGATCCGTCGCACGCCAGCATTTCCGCCACGCAGCAGTTCGTTCGCCCGCTTCTCTACCCATTTCGTAACGTCCGTGTCGGCTGGCCCGCCGTTCGGTGGGTTGTACTTAAAGCCACCATCCTGCGGTGGATTGTGAGAAGGAGTAACGACAATACCATCCGCAAAATGTTCCGTCCGTCCCCGATTGTGGCGGAGAATTGCATGTGAAATGACTGGAGTGGGCGTCACGCCATCGTTTCTCTGGATTACAACATCGACCCCGTTTGCCGCTAGCACTTCAAGCGCAGTGCGTTGTGCAGGCGCAGAAAGCGAGTGGGTATCTTTTCCCATAAACAACGGCCCGTCGATTCCATTCGCTCTGCGGTATTCGCAGATTGCCTGGGTGATAGCGAGAATATGAGCTTCCGTGAACGTATTTTTGAACGAAGTTCCGCGATGGCCGCTGGTTCCAAAGCTGACGAGCTGCTGCGGATCGTTCAGGTTTGGCGTGCGATCATAGTAGTTACGTTCGAGAAGAGTGAGATCAACCAGCAGTTCTTTAGGAGCTGGAAGCCCGGCTAGGGGTGAAATTTGTGGAGCCGACTGATGAGCAACGGATGGTTGTTCTGACATTTCGAATCACTCCTTCAAGGCATCTGAAATGTGATAACATCGCAGGGCGAAGAACTCCATACCTATGTTCCTTTCATATTTTTGTGGAAAATTCATGGTCCATAGATATAACGCACTTCTAGAAAGGTATGGGATCAAGTGGCTAACAGTCGTGACAGCAAGTTAGCTAGGGCGTCTGCCCTCCATCGGACTCCCTCTTCTTTTGTCGCCCTGAATTTCCGTGATGGAGAATAAAAATGGGCAAATATCGAAGAACAGTTCGATATTTGCCCATTCATTTTGGAGAGTAGCGATTATTTAATAGGCGTTCTTGTTGATCAGGCCGGAGACAATGGTCATCAAAATGATGCGCAGGTCAAAGGCCAAGCTCCAGTTCTGCAAATAGTAGAGATCATATTCAATGCGCTTTTCGATAGAGGTGTCTCCGCGCCAGCCGTTAACTTGCGCCCAGCCGGTAATTCCTACGCGGAGAACGTGGCGTTGATTGTACTGTTCGACTTCGTTGAGAAACTTTTCGACAAAGTGAGGACGTTCGGGGCGGGGACCGACGACGCTCATGTCGCCTCTGAGAACGTTCCAGAACTGGGGCAATTCATCCAGACTCGTCCGGCGCAGAATGGTGCCAACAGTTGTTCGCCTTGAAGCTTCACAGGTGGTCCATTCAGTGTCGCTCTCTGAAGGCGAGGCAAGACGCATAGTTCGAAGTTTGTACATCTTGAAAGGCTTTCCATTTAGACCGACCCGGTTCTGCAAGAAGAGAACCGGACCCGGAGAAGTTAATTT
>DATFZN010000075.1:0-9863 GCA_035314425.1 Candidatus Acidiferrum sp.
TCCACCATATCCACCGCGCCGTAATACAACCCCGCCTGCATATGGGTCACGGTATTGGTCCCAATCACCTTTCCCGGATCTTTGATCTCGATGCGCGGAAGCCGTGCCGTTCGCGAAAACAGCGCTTCGGACGAAATCCCCAGGCCCGGTGCAATCACCCCGCCCAGGTATTCGCATTTCGCAGAAATCACGTCGAATGTGATCGCCGTCCCAAAATCCACCACAATGCATGGGCCGCCATACTGATGAAACGCTGCTACTCCATTTACAATCCGGTCGGCACCCACTTCCGAAGGATTATCCACCAGCACCGCCATCCCCGTTTTCACTCCGGGTTCGACGAACAGCGCCGTTTTGTCAAAATAAATTCGCGCCATCTCCGCAAGCGTCCAGTTCACAGGCGGCACAACAGAGCTTACCATCACGCCGGTAATCTTTTCTTGATCCAATCTGGCCAGCGAGAACAAGCTACGTGTGAGTACGCCATACTCATCGACAGTCTGTGAATGCTCTGTGCTTAACCGCCAGTTCGCGATCAATTCCTCGCCGTGAAACACGCCCAGCACGGTATTTGAGTTGCCCACGTCAATTGTCAGAAGCATCTATCGAACCTCTTTTACGTCGCCCGCAATCACTGCAATTACTTGCCCGTCGGCCCGCTTCACCTGCAACAATCCGTCGGCAGTCAGTCCTGCCGTCGTTCCGACATAGGTCTCTCGTCCCGTATCGACATGCACTTTCTTGCCATTCGCGAATTGCGAAACCTCGCCAAACCGTCCCAGTACATACGCTGGCCCTTCGTGCAGGAACCGATTGTAGTCGTTCTCGAATTCCCGTAGCAAACGCACCAGCACTTCGAGCCGCGATTGCGGTCGACCGCTCTCCATCCGCAACGATGTCGCTATCGACGACAATTCTGTAGGAAATTTCTCCTGGTTCACATTTACGCCGATACCCACGATCACAAACCGTACCTGGGTTGGTTCCGCATGCATCTCCGTCAGAATTCCACCCAATTTCTTTCCGTCCATCAAAATGTCGTTAGGCCACTTCACCTCTGTATGCAACCCGGTCTGCGCCAAAATTACCGAATGCAGCGAAATTCCAGCCAGTATGGTCAGCAATGGTGCCTGCACGGGTGAAAGTCGCGGCCGCAACAGCAGCGTCACGTAGATCCCGCTGCCCACCTCCGAATGCCACTTCCGACCGGCGCGCCCGCGTCCTTCCGTCTGCTCTTCCGCCAGAATGACGGCACCCTCTTCTTCGCCCGCAAACGCCAACTCCATGGCCACGCGATTGGTCGAATCGATCTTAAAAAAATGGTAGAAACGCTTCCCGAAAAATTTCCCATTTACCCGCTTACGCAATAAATCCGGCAGCAGAATGTCCGGCACCTCCTCTAGGAAATATCCGGAGGCCGTTTGCCCCTTCACCTTCACGCCCAATTCCCGTAGCCGCTGTACCCATGTCCAAACCATCGATCGCGACACACCGATCTCGCGTGCGATCCTTTCGCCACTGATGACAATCGTGGCGTTTTCCGCTAGCAATGTCAGCAGGGAAGCAAGCCTTCGGTCAGTCGTTCCAGGTAAAGTCGGTGTCACTGCCATCGTTGTTCCTGCTTCTTCTAAATTTGGTCGTCAACTCGCCGCACCGTCACTCCTGTGCTCCTGGCTCTTCACGCCGCAATACTATCCACCAACAAACTCATATCCGCCGACCGCGCCGAATGTGTCAGCGCGCCCGAGGAAAGATAATCCGCCCCCGTCAACGCATACGCCCGCGCATTCTCCAAGGTAATCCCTCCTGACACTTCCACCACGCAGTCCTTCCGAATGCCTCTCACAATCTCCACGCATTTGCGCGCCAGCTCCGGAGTCATATTGTCCAGCAAAACGGATTCCGCCCCCGCCGCCAGCGCCTCGCGCAACTCCGCCTCATTCCGCACTTCAATCTGAATGCTCAATCCTCCCGCATCGGCAATCGCCATCCCCACGGCTTCATACGCGGTCATCGCCCGAGGATCGATCCTAATCGACGCAAAGGCATGGGCCTGATCGAGCGCTGCCTTCACTCCACCTGCCAGCGCGATGTGATTTTCCTTGAGCAAAAGCGCATCATACAGTCCGATTCGGTGATTCGTCCCGCCTCCCATTTTCACCGCGTACTTCTCGAGCAGTCGCAGCCCTGGCGTAGTCTTTCGGGTATCGCGAAGCTTTGCATTGGTTCCCTCCAGCTCGCCCACAAACCTATGCGCCAAGGTCGCAATGCCACTCAAATGTCCCAAAAAGTTTAGCGCCGTTCGTTCGCCGGTCAGGATCGCCGCGGCATTTCCCGACAGGTGCAGAATATTCTGGCCCTTCTTCACCAACTCGCCATCGTGCGCACGAAATTCCACGTCCATCTCGGCATCAAGTCGACAGAAGACTTTCTCGGCCAGCGGCAATCCGGCGCACACCAATTCCTGCCGTGCCACGATGTGTGCCATGCCCTCAGCCCCTGCCGGCATCGTAGCCGCAACGGTAACATCGCCAGCCCCCACATCCTCTGCCAGCGCCCTCTCAACCACTCCCGCAACATATTCCGAATTCCAATCCATGGTTATTCTTCTCGACGTATCTCTGCGCGCCCTCCGCGCCCTTGCGGTGTCGTTCGCAGTTCTCTTGCTTTTCTCTCGGCCTCCGTGGTCCGAGGACCTCAGGGGTGTTAAATTCCCCGCTCTTGCTTTATTTTCGCAACTCCTTGACCCTTTCCAAAGACTTCGCCAACTCCACTCGACGCTCCGCCAGCGTCGCCTGCAACCCCTCGATAATCTTCTCAGGCGCCCGGTTCCGAAATGTCTCATTCCCCAACTGCGCTTCTTTCCCCGCAATATCCTTCGTCAATCTCTCAATCTCTTTCCCTAACCTCACCAGCTCCGCCTCCACCTCAATCGCTTCCGTCACGTACGGAATCCGCAAATCAAACTGTGCTGTAGACTTCTTCCCGCCTCCACCCTCGGCCAATTTTCCGTCCGAAACATGCAACTCGGACAGCAGTCCGAGGCGCACAATACCATCTAAATTCTCTTCGACCGTGGTCCTTGTCCTGAGATCCCCGCTCGCAAATTCCGCCGCGACCTTCTTCTTGTCGAGTTTCATCTCTGCCCGCAAAGTCCGCAGCGCTTGAATGGCCTCTTGTACCAACCCAAATTCCGCCAATGCTGCCGGCTCCTTCCAGTGGGCACGCGCCTCCGGATAAGCTCCAAGCGCAATCGATTTTGTCCCACTCTTTTGCGGTAACTGGTGCCACAACTCCTCGGTCAAAAATGGCATGAACGGATGCAGCAGCCGCAGCGCCCCTTCAAACCCCGCAAACAAATTCTTCCAAGCGACCAGCGATCTCCCCCGGTCCTCACTCAACAAATCCGGCTTCACCCACTCAATGTACCAGTCGCAAAAATCGCCCCAGAAAAATTGATACACCGCCTGCGCGCCTTCATGAAATCGATAATTCGAGAGCGCATCGTTCACCGTCTCGACCGTCTCCGCCATTCTTGCGAAAAACCACCGATCGATAAGTGGAACCTGCTCGTCTTGCCCATACGGCGCCTTCTCGCGCACTCCTGGTGCTGCGATTTCTTCAATCGAGACGCCGCTCTGCTCAAATTTATCCAGATTTACAAACAGGAACCGCGCTGCATTCCATATCTTGTTTGCAAACGACCGCGCTCCGAGTAGGCGGTCATCCGACAAGATAATGTCCGTTCCCGGCGCCGCCATCGACGCCAGGCAAAACCGCACGGCGTCCGTTCCGTATTCCCTATTGAGCGAGACTGGATCGAGCCCCGTCCCTTTGGACTTCGACATCTTCTCTCCGCCAGACGTCCTCACCAAGGAATGCAAATACACGACGAAAAAGGGAACTTGCTTGGTAAAGTGAAGACCCAGCATGATCATCCGTGCTACCCAGAAAAATAAGATGTCGTATCCGGTAATTAGCAGGCTCGTTGGGTAATATTTTTTATAATCCACCGTTTCATTCGGCCATCCCAACGTCGAAAACGGCCACAATGCGGAGCTGAACCACGTATCGAGCACATCCGGATCCTGCCGTAATTTTGAAGAACCGCACTTCGGGCACATCGTCGGGTCCACCCGCGCAACAATCACTTCCTTGCAATCCTCGCAATACCAGGCCGGAATCCGCTGGCCCCACCACAATTGTCGAGAAAGGGTCCAATCGCGAATATTCCTCATCCAATTTAGATATTCCGTCCTTCGGTTCTCCGGAATGATAGTGATCGCGCCGCGTTCTACCGCCTCAATCGCGGGGTCCGCCAGCGGTTTCATGGTGCAGAACCATTGCGTCGACGACCTCGGCTCCACAATCGTATGGCTACGTTCGCACAATCCAATCACGCTGACGTGATCGGTAATCTTTTCGAGCAGACCCAGCTTCTTCAAATCCTCAACAATTTTCTTCCGTGCCACAAAGCGGTCGAGCCCCTGGTACGCGCCTGCGAGCTCGTTCATGTGCCCGTCGTCGGTCATCACATCGATTTGCGCCAGATTGTGTCGCCGTCCCACCTCAAAATCGTTCGGGTCATGTGCTGGAGTGATCTTAACCGCGCCGGTTCCAAATTCCAGGTCCACCATCGTATCGCCAATGATCGGGATCTCCCGATTCAGCAGCGGCAGCAAAACAGTTTTCCCAATCAGATGCTCATAGCGCTCATCTTCGGGGTGCACGGCGACTGCCGTATCGCCCAGCATCGTTTCCGGCCGGGTCGTCGCCACGGTCAGAAATTCGACGCTGCTTCCCGCCACCGGATACTTGATATGCCACAGATGTCCCGGACGATCCTCATGCACTACTTCGAGATCGCTCAGAACCGTCAAACACACCGGGCACCAGTTCAGCAGCCGTTTCGCCCGGTAGATCAATCCTTCTTCATACAAGCGCACAAAAACTTCACGCACCACCGATGATAATTCTGGCGATAAAGTGAATTTCTCGCGGCTCCAGTCGCATGATTCGCCAATCTGCTTCATCTGCCGCTGAATGGTTCCGCCGCTCTCTTCTTTCCATTGCCAAACGCGTTTTAGAAATTCCTCGCGCCCCAAATCGCGGTAATTGATCTTCTTCTCCGCCAGTTGCCGGACTACCACGCGCTGGGTCGAAATGCTGGCGTGGTCGGTTCCCGGCAAATACAACGTGTTGTACCCACGCATGCGGTGCCAGCGCGTCAAAATATCAATCTGCGTGTGATTCAGCATGTGCCCGATGTGCAAGGATCCCGTCACGTTCGGTGGCGGAATCACGATCGAAAATACCGGTCCCGGGGCAGTGGGGTCGGCCTTGAACAGTTCCTCCTTCACCCAATATTCGGCCCAGCTTGGTTCAATCAGTTGTGGACAGTACGCTTTCGCGATTTCTCGAGACATCCGGCAGCAATCTCCTATACCGCTTGCTCTATACCCATCTACCGCGTCACGCGGGTTCTAATTGTCTCTGGGTAATCTCTGAATATACGGGCAGCCCGCGCGCCCCGTCAATCAGGCCCGTGACCTTGACTACTGTTTTAGCTGAAAAACCGGAGCGTATACACCTTCCAGCTGCACGCTCCCACCGGGCAATTGGGCGATTCAGGTGTGACTTCTTCTTGCTGTAAGCCGATTCTTCCTGCGGGCGGGCTTCACAGTGGAAAGAAAAGTGTCTTCGTCCTTCTAGTGAGTTAAACTACCCTTCATAGAAAGCCATTGTTACTTGTAAGTTTTTTCGCTCCGCACAGCTCGTCACACGGGAATGCCATGAATTCCATCGGAAACGCGCCCAATACTCGTTTTTCTTTGTTGGCCGTCCTGCTGCTCGTCACTATGGCCATGTTGGCGGGCGGCGCCGCGCTGCGCGAATCGGTCACCATCGACGAAATCGCTCACATCGCCTCCGGCGTGACCTACATCCAAAAACTCGATCTCCGGTTCAACGAAGAACATCCTCCGCTTCCCAAGGTTTTGGCCGCGCTGCCGTTGGTCTTGCGTGGCGCGCACGCCGACTATTCCCACATCTCATGGACCGCCAGCGCTGAGTTTTTCACTGCGTATATGGGCCAATGGGTTTTCGGCGAATGGTTTCTGAACAAATGGAATGATCCCGTGCGGACCTTGGCGTACGCGCGTCTTCCTATGCTGCTCCTCACGCTCGTCCTTGGCTGGACGATCTTTTTTTATGCATGCCGGCTCGGCGGCGACTGGGCTGGGCTACTCTGCCTCACGGTCTATATTTCCAGCTCGACATTCCTCACGTTTGGTCCGCTGGTCCATACCGATATTGCCGTTACGCTATTTTCTTTGCTTACGCTGTGGCGTTTTGCGGAAGTTTGGCAATTGCCGAGTGCGAAAAATGTTTTGCTCTTCGCTCTCTGTTTTGCTGGCGCACTTCTTTCAAAATTCACCGCAGGAATTCTGCTGTTCGCCTTCTTGGGCTTTGTGCTGAGCCTTCGGTGGCGAGCCGTTCACGGCCAGCCTGCCGACAAATCTGAATTTAAGAACTGGAGCCGCTTGCGCAGGCACGCCAGCTTCCGAGGAATTCTTTACGCCTCGATCTTTGTCTATCTCTTCTATTTTATTTTTTCTCTGCATCAATCTACCGAAGCGCTCAGTGCGCTCGGCCACGGCCCGCTGACGGAGCCTCTTCGTCGCTTATTGATGCCAGTTTGGCTCTATCTTCGTGGTGTTTTGGTGGTTCTTTTTACCAGTAGCCGAGCAACATACATCCTGGGACGCGGCTATACGCACGGTGTCTGGTTCTATTTCCTTGTTCTCTTCCTTTTGAAATCGTCCTTTGGCTTCTTGGGCCTATTGCTTGTGACACTAGCTTTAGCCTTTGCGCAGCGCGAGACACCTAAACGTGCAATTAGACCCGAAGTCATCCCAGAAACCGTTGTGTTTCAGTGGCGCGTCTTGTGGATTTCGCTGCTCGTCTTCACCGCATTCTGTCTGGTAAGTCGACTAGATCTCAGCATCCGGCATTTCAGCATTCCCCTGGTCCTACTCATTCTTCTATTGTCCGCGCTGCCTTCGCGTATCCGTGCACTAAAAGCCTATTCGCTCGCTGCATTCCGACTGACCCTAGCGTGCACCACCTTGCTGGCGCTCTCCTGTCTCTACACCGCGATCCATTCCTATCCGTTCTTTATGCCCTACCTGAACCCGTTTTGTTTTGGTCGGCCCGCATACACGCTCGTCAATGATTCCAATCTCGATTGGAACCAAGCTCTCCCCGAGGTGAGCAAGTTCGCGGCCGAACATCATCTTGAAAAGATTAACGTCGATCCTTACAGCATGAGCGATCCTGCTTTTGTCGTGCCGCAGGCAAACTTGTGGAATTGCCAGCAGCCCACACCCGCTGATGCTGGCCAATGGGTGGTAGTTTCCGCGAGCATGATTGTCGATGGCCACAACTGCGTCTGGCTCATGAACTACCCGCACGAGTCGCTGGCCGCCGGCGGCATGTACGCGATCCATCTACCAGAGGTGATCCCGCAGCCTGGCGATCCTGGTGGTCCTCCGATTCCTTCTGCCTACCGAAATTTTGGAGGATTTCCCATCGACCCGCGCGGCATGTTCGTCGAACTCACTCGCCATCCGGAGAACCTGCCAAAGGTAATGCAGGAGATGCAAGCCAGCTTTGCGGCGGCCAGAAAAGCAGCTTCGACTAATTCGCCTCCACACAAGGGGAATTGAAGCGCCTGCCTCACGCGTTTGCCTGAGCAGCGTCAATGGCTTGTCTATGAAATTGTTTCCAACTAACTGCGCGGGTGTTTTACTGCTTCTTTGAATTCAGCTCGTCCTGGACGATGGCTTCAATCATCGGTTTCAACAGCTCTCTGGTCATTTTTTGCAGCATATCTGGATTCATCCGCGCCAGGACTCGCGCCACCACTTCATCCATATTCGCTGCTGGTTCTCGAGCGCCAGCAGTCTCTGCTGCCGTTTCTGTAGCGGGCAGGTAGGCAACTTCCTCAACAACAGGCTCTGTCACCACGTCTCGGTGAGAAGTTTCGTGCGCGGGGGCTTCCACATGCTCTACCCCGTGTTCCGCTTCCGCAAGCCCCTGTTCCGGCGTTTCCGCAAACTGGTTCACGGCTTCCGCAGGTGCTGTCACCCAAGTACTTTCCCAGCTTTTTGTTTCGACAGGCAGAATCGACTCAATCTCCTGCGTATCGTTCACGTTCGTCCCTACGTAGGCCTGGGTGCCACTCACATTTTCTGCCCCTGACGATACTGCGGGCTCTGCGGAAGTCTCCTCTTGGATTCCGGCCACTTCAACACTCTGCGCAGCTGTAGACGCAGATTCTTCGCTCCGGGGCTCGGCAACGACTTCCTGGACAACTTCGCGAATCTCTTCCTGGATGTGGCGAGCAGTCGCTTCTACTGCCGTGCCCGCCGTTGCATCGACCGCACTATCGGCCGCACGCGCTTCCGCTGCACCGCTGTCCCAGGTCGCTGCGAGCAGCGTTGCCTTCTTTGCTTCTACTTCCCACGGACTCGCGGTTACCGAATACCAGCCATTGTCTGCGGCGGGCAGACCAGCAACCTCTGATGAAAGTTCCTTCCTCTGCGATTGCTCGGAAACTTGCGCTTCAGCCGCCGGAGCCGCTTCCGCAACTGCCTCCTGGGATTCCGCCGCTTTCTCTTCCACACCCGCAGCCATTGCCGCAGCCCACGCGTCGCCAGAGAACGCCGGCTCTTCCACGGGCTTCACAGCCTCGAGCGTCGTCACACCCACGGAGCTCGCTGCTTCGGCATGAACTGGTTCATCGATTGCCGGCGCCCATCCACGTGATTTGCTCGGTTTCGAGGGAGAATTTCCATGAAACGCGGCTTCGCGCCAATCTACCACGCGGTTTTCCACGTCTGCTGCCTCAGCCGCCGGCAAGGAATTTCCATCCAGATCACCTCCGGGCCGCCAGCTATTCCCGCTGGATTCTTCTTCCTCTTCCTCAATCTCTTCGTCCTCAGCCTCTTTTGCCCAGTCGTTCGTTCCGCTTGCCAATTCCGTTGGAGGCTTCGCGGGAATGAACGCGGCGTCATCTTCCGGTTCCGGTGTTTCCAGCAGACTTCCGAAGGCCAATGGTTCATTGCCTGCCGGTATCTTGACTTGCTCCGGGCGGGTCGCAAAATTTTCAACATCTGTTTCAGCTTCAGCTTCGGCAGGTTTCGTCGCCTCTCTCAGCGCCGCCAGTTTCGCAGCCGCAGGAGTCAACAACTCCGCACCGCTCCGCTTGGCCGGTTCCGGGGTCTTATCTGCTACCGGAGCATTGCCAAGCGCCACGCCGGCACGTGCCAACGCTGACTTCACCATCGAGATCAGTGGATCGGGGGGGACAAAGGGTTTTTTTAATACGCCATCCGCGCCAACTCGCTGGGCTTCTTGTTCATCGAGTGGATCAAACGCTCCAACCAACAAAATCACCGGAATGTGTTGCAGCCCAGGATCGTCTTTTACATACTTGCATACTTCATACCCGTTCCGAACCGGCATGAACACGTCGGCGAGAACCAGGTCTGGTTTTAAATCGGAAATCTTCCGAACGGCGGCTTCACCGTTGCCCACGGCGACGACATCAATGCCCTGATCTTTCAGGGCTAGCCCAACCATTTTCTGAATATTACTGTTGTCGTCCGCAACCAGTATCTTGGCCACCGGAACGTCCTCCGAACATCCCACGCAATCACAGAGGGGAGATGCTACAAAATGTATTGGAGCATCCGGACATGCACCCGTCAATCGATACAGCGGCAGGTGTGTCGGAAGTAGACATGGTTCCGTAGCTAAACCGCAACCTGTACCAACGGCCATCCACAATGTCGTACTCG
>DATFZN010000076.1:0-11090 GCA_035314425.1 Candidatus Acidiferrum sp.
GCAGCTTGGGCCTTTTTGTACAACTCCTCGGCCATCTTGTGCAGGGTCTTCTCCACGTTCTCGGTTGCCGAACGCAGCCGAGCCACATTGCCTTCGCCCATGGCCTTCTTCGCATCTTCGAGCGCTTCCTCGGCTTGCTTCACGTCACTGTCGGCAAGCTTGTCGCGGTTTTCCCGGATGGTTTTTTCCGCCTGATAGACGATGCCGTCCAGCCGGTTGCGGGCTTCGACCTCTTCCATCCGCTTACGGTCTTCTTCGGCATGCGATTCCGCTTCCGTCCGCATTTTTTCGGCTTCATCCTTGCTGAGCCCGGTCGAAGCAGTGATGGTGATTTTCTGTTCCTTGTTGGTCGCCTTGTCTTTTGCGCTGACGTTCAAAATGCCGTTGGCATCGATGTCAAAGGTGACTTCAATTTGCGGGGTTCCGCGCGGGGCAGGCGGGATTCCATCTAGCTTGAACGTGCCCAGTGAACGGTTGTCCTTTGCGAACTTTCGTTCGCCCTGCATCACGTGAATTTCCACGCCAGGTTGATTGTCCGAGGCAGTCGAGTAGGTCTCGACCTTGCGTGTCGGGATGGTGGTGTTGCGCGGGATTTGCACGGTCATTACGCCGCCCAAAGTTTCTACGCCCAGCGACAGCGGGGTCACGTCGAGCAGGAGAATGTCCTTCACTTCGCCCGCGAGCACCGCGCCCTGAATTGCCGCGCCGACAGCGACCACTTCATCCGGATTGACGCCCTTGTGCAGCTCTTTGCCCCCGAAGAAGGTGCTCACCAGCTGTTGCACCTTTGGAATACGCGTCGAGCCGCCAACCAAAACGACTTCCTGAATGTCGTTCGGGGTCATCTTGGCATCTTCCAAAGCTTGTTTGACCGGCTTCATCGAGCGGTCGAGCAAGTCACGCATCAAATCTTCCAGGCGCGTGCGAGTCAATTTCTGTTGCATGTGGATCGGGCCGCTGGCGCCAGCGGTGATGAAGGGTAGATTGATCTCGGTCTCCATCATCTGCGACAACTCGATTTTTGCCTTTTCCGCGGCTTCCTTCAGTCGTTGCAGGGCCATCTTGTCTTTGCCGAGGTCGATGTTGTGCTCTTTTTTGAACTCATCGATCAGCCAGTCAACGATTTTTTGGTCCACGTCGTCGCCGCCGAGGTGGGTATCGCCATTGGTCGATTTCACTTCAACAACGCCAGCGCCCACTTCCAGGACCGAAATGTCGAACGTGCCACCGCCCAAGTCGTACACCGCAATCGTTTCATCGCTTTTCTTTTCCAAACCGTAAGCCAAAGCGGCGGCCGTCGGTTCGTTGATGATACGCAGCACTTCGAGACCAGCGATTTCACCCGCTTGCTTGGTGGCTTGCCGTTGCGCGTCGTTGAAATAGGCGGGAACGGTAATAACCGCTTTGGTGACCTTCTCGCCGAGAAAATCCTCCGCTGCGTTTTTCAGCTTGGACAAAATCATCGCGGAAATCTCAGGCGGGCTGTAGACCTTGCCGGCAACTTCCACGCGCGCGTCATCGTGATTGCCTTTGACAACTTTGTAGGGTACCCGCTTCATTTCTTCGGCAACTTCGTCATAACGCCGCCCCATGAACCGCTTGATTGAATAGATGGTGTTTTCGGGATTGGTCACCGCTTGGCGCTTGGCCACCTGTCCTACCAGGCGCTCGCCGGTCTTGGTGATCGCGACCACCGAAGGCGTGGTACGGCCACCTTCCTGGTTGGGGATCACCACCGGCTCTCCCCCCTGCATAACCGAAACCACGGAGTTTGTCGTACCCAGGTCAATTCCGATCGTCTTGCTCATCGCCGTATTCCTTTCCCTCAATCGTTCTGTCTCATAAATGCTTAGCTGCTAGTCTTGCGCTTCTAGCTTTAAGTTGTAGTGAAGGCGCTGGACTCTAGCCCTGCGGCACTCTGTGCCCTACGAAATCTGACCTACTATACAAGTTGAGTGCCATATTGTCAAGTTATTTGATATAGCATGTAAGCATATTTATTTCATGAGGCTACCGTCATCTTTCGAGAGGCTTGCTGAACGTTTTTGGCAATCTGGGGGCCTACCTGACGTCAGGCTGGTTCGCTCGAGCGCTGCTTGGATCCTAGCCTGGCGGCGGCCTCCGCGCCTTACAAACCATCTCTCCAACCCCTTCTCGCGTCTAAACTTGTGTTACTCTGCAAAGGATTTCATCAACTCGTCGACTTGGCTTCGGAGGAATCCTTGAACCGTTGGTTGCCGTTTGTGCCCGCCCTCACCGTCCTGCCATTCACACTCTTTGCTGCCGTCATCCAGTCGGCTGCGACTCCCGATCCGCAAACGCAGACTGCCGCTACCAAGAAACCGACCACGGTCGCGAAGTCGACCGAGCCTGTGGCTGCAGCGGTAGCGATGATCTCCGTGAACGGTGTGAATGAGATTGACCCGACGAAGGCGAGCGGGTCGAAAAACGCTACGGTCACTATGGAGGTCTTCAGCGATTTTCAGTGTCCGGCGTGTAAGCAGTTGTTCACCACCACGCTGCAACGGGTGTCCAGCGAGTATGTAAACACCGGCAAGATCTTTATGGTTCATCGCGATTACCCGCTACCGATGCATGCATACTCGCGCGTTGCGGCCAGCTATGCGCGCGCCGCCGCTCATATTGGCAAGAATGATGTCGTCGAAGTCGCCCTGTTTCAGAATCAAGAGAAGTGGGAAGCCAACGGCGACGTGAAGGGAACGATTGCGGCGGTGTTGTCGCCCGCCGAGATGAAACGCGTGCAGGCTCTGGTGGATGGGAGGACATTGGAGCCGCTGATTGAAAAAGATAAGCAGCTTGGACAACTCGATGCGGTGAATCAGACGCCGACGATGTATCTGCATACCAAAAGTGGTCAGGCGATTCCCATCGTGGGCTTTGTCAACTACGATTTGCTGAAATCCTATCTCGACCAGCTTGTGGCGGGAAAATGAGGATGGTTGTTTCCGCCATGGGTATTTCCGAGTATGTAGAAGGAAGGTAATCTGTCTTTCTGGAGTTCTGAGAATACCGCCATGATGGAATCCGCGCCGTTCAACATCCGCCGCATCATTATCTGGCTGGGACGTATCGTTCTCGGAGGCATCTTCATTTACGCTGGATATTCAAAACTCTTCGCCCCGAATCTCCTGCTGCAATCGATGTTCACGCTGAAATTCTCAGTACTCTCCAACCTGTCGAATTTTGGCCAGCAGGTGCGTTCCTATCATTTGCTTTCAGAAGATGGGGTTTCCTTGGTCTCTCACCTTTTGCCACCGTTTGAAATTGTGCTGGGCTTGCTTCTGCTAATCGGCTGGCACCTACGCATCTGGGCCTCTCTGGTTACCCTGATTTTGATCGGCTTTCTGAGTGTGGTGACTCGTGCCTACGTCCTGGGTTTGGAGATCGACTGTGGGTGCTTCGGGAAACCGGAACCGCTGACGGGCTGGACGATTATCCGCGATAGCGCCCTGCTACTGCTTGCCGTTGCCATGACGGTTTTCGCGTGTCAGGAAGCGCGCAAGCCCCATCCATGGAGCGGTGCGGTGGAGCCTTCCGCGACGCTCTAAAGCGCACCTTTATGGGCTGAGGTTTTTTGAGGCTCGATCGGTTCTTCCCCCTGGGAAAACCCTCAGGCCGGCAGGCCTGAGCTAAAGTATGATCGATCTGCACATGAAGACTCTCGAGGAATATCTCGAACTTGCCGCGCTCGCGCATGGGCATCTTTGCGCCGGGCAAGTGCTGGGCGTGCGACTTGCGATGTTGGGACTGCGGGAACTGGCTATTGACGATCCGATCGCCGACCGCAAGCGCATCGTCACTTACGTGGAGATTGATCGTTGTGTAACCGATGCCGTCGCGCTCGTTGCCAATTCACGCTTGGGCAAGCGCGCCTTGAAATTTCGTGACTGGGGCAAAGTCGCGGCCACGTTTTGTGATCTCCAGACGGGCCGCGCCGTCCGCATAGCCGCAAGGGAATCGTCCAAGCAGGCCGCCAAGGAAATGTTTCCCGAAATGCCCAAAGACGCGGGCCAGCAGAAGGCGTACGCGCAACTTCCCGATGATGTCTTGTTTTCTAAGGAATGGGTAAAGGTCGAAATACATCCCGAGGATCTTCCCGGCTTTAAAGGACCTCGCGTGGTCTGCGCACAATGCGGCGAAGGTATCAACTTTAAGCGTGAAGTCGTGGTTGGACGCCGCACCCTATGTCGAGCTTGCGCCGGTGAAAAGTATTATTCCTCCGTGTAGTCTCTGATGATGGAAACTACACCCACCCGAACTCGCCCAGTTCTTTATTATCTGCGATAGAATTTTTCTTCGATGCTGAGTTTACCCCCCATCACACTACGCCTGCGCGGCTGGAAATTAATTGACCGTGTGGCCCTGGCTTTCCTCCTGCTCTGCTCCATCGCCCTGGGTGCTGCCGTGGGGTTGATTTTCGTTTATGAGAGCGATCTGCCGGAAATTCACGCGCTGGAGACGTACCGGCCGAACGTCGTGACCGAAATCTACGCAGATGATGGCCAGTTGATCGGCAGCTTCGCCTTGCAGCGCCGGATTCTGATGACTTGGGAGCAGACACCCAAAGTTTTGTATAACGCGGTCTGCGCCATCGAAGATCAACACTTTGAAGACCACTGGGGCGTCGATTTTCCGCGCGTAGCCGGAGCCGCGTACCGCAACATTCTGAAACGTCGCAAAGCCGAAGGCGCCAGCACGATCACAATGCAGCTCGCCGGCAACTTGTTTCTCGACCGCAGCGACCGCAGCTTCCGCCGCAAAGCACAGGAGATGCTTCTTGGCTTGCAGATCGAGCGCCGCTATACCAAACCGCAAATCTTTACGATGTATGCCAATCAGGTCTATCTAGCACATGGAAATTACGGTTTTGCCGCGGCATCGGAATTTTATTTTGGCAAGACAGTCGCGGATCTGAACCTTCAGCAAGCGGCGCTGCTTGCGGGGATGGTGAACGGCCCGAAATATTCGCCACTCAATAATCCCTCCGGAGCACTGGCGCGCCGCAATCTGGTGATCCATCAAATGATGGAAGAAGGAAAAATCACACCAGCGGAAGAAGCGGCTGCCAAGAAAACGCCGCTCGGGTTGCACATTCAATATCCACGCAACGACCTGGCGCCTTACTTCTTTGAAGAAATTCGCAAGTATCTGGAATCCACCTATGGCACGGAAGCTGTGCACGAGCGGGGACTGCGCGTCTACACCACGTTGAATATTCAAATGCAAAAAGCCGCGAACCAGTCGATCCGCGATGGACTGCATATTTATGACCGTCGCCACGGTTGGCGAGACAAGCTCGCCAATGTGTTGAAGGACAATCTCGGCAAGCTCGATACTTACGAGGACGAGGATTGGCGCCACCCCATCGAAAAGGGAAGTTACACCACGGGATTGATTCTGGCGGTCGACGACAAAAGCGCCACGGTAAAAGTTGGCCAGTATCGCGCGATTCTCTCTCAGACAGATATCGCCTGGACAGGCCACAAGAAGCCAAACGAGATTCTGAGTGTCGGCGACCTGGCACAATTTTCCGTGCAGGAGTTGCGCGAGACCACGGTGCGGTTGCAACTCGAGCAGCAACCCGCTCCGCAAGCCGCGATGATTGCCATCGAAAACGCAACCGGCGAAATCAAGGCGATGGTTGGTGGCTACAGTTTTGAAGATTCGAAGTTCAATCGAGCGACGCAAGCGTATCGCCAAGTGGGCAGTTCCTTTAAGCCGTACGTCTATTCGACGGCTGTCGAAAAAGGTTCCTCACCCTTCGACACCATCGTCGATGCGCCGTTCACGGTAATCAGCGGTGGGCAGCCCTACTCGCCGCACAACTACGACGAAAAGTTTGAAGGCACCATCACACTCCGCCGCGCACTGGCGGGATCGCGAAACGTTCCCGCCGTGAAGCTTGCCGAAAAAGTGGGCATTAATTCGATTGTCGATATGACCAAGCGTTTCGGCATCACCGCTTCGCTGCCGCCGTATCTGCCTCTAGCGCTGGGTGCCGCAGATCTTCGGTTGATTGAACACGTTTCAGCGTTCACTGTTTTTCCGAATGAAGGAATTCGCATCGATCCGCACATGATTCGACGCGTTACCAGTTACGACGGCGCATTGCTTGAAGAAGCCCACCCGGAAGTGCACGACGTGGTTTCGCCGGAAGTGGCCCACACCATGACCGCTATGCTCGAGGAAGTCGTACAGTTCGGGACGGCGATGAAGGCGAAAACGATTGGGCGTCCCGCCGGAGGGAAGACGGGAACCACGCAGGATTTCACAGACGCGTGGTTCATCGGTTTTACGCCGCAAATTACGGCTGGCGTCTGGGTGGGCTACGACGACAAACAAATTTCATTGGGTAAACGGGAATCCGGAGCGCAGGCGGCGCTGCCCGTTTGGATCGAGTTTATGGCACGGGGGATGGCGGGGATTCCTGTGCTGGATTTTCCGAATGTGGTGAGTTTAGAGCAGCAAGCGGCGGAGCACAATGTGCATGTGGATGTGCCGGATACAACCCCCGAGGAAGAACTGCCCGAAGCGAAGATTAAGATGCCGCCGACCGTACCACCAGCGGCGCCGACAACTCCTGCACTCAAGCCGCCGAACTAGAGGAGCAAATTTGATCGCGTTGCTGAGGGGCGGGATCGCAGATTCACTTTATTTGCGGAAAGGATCCCAGCCGCCGGGGGCTAAAGGCTTTACCGTGCCTGCCATCTCTACAACGATTTCCTTTCCGGCCGTGATTTCTCCAATGCGCGTCAGTGCCCGACCGCAGTAGGTTTCTGGAAGCCGCTTGGCCACTGCCGGTCGGACGCTGAACAGCAATTCGTAATCCTCGCCCCCGTGAAGCGCGAGAGATATGCCATCTGCGCGGTCTGCTAGTCGAGTAATGGGCAGTTGCGCTGCGACAATTTTTGCGCCTACTCCGCTGGCCCTAGCGAGCCGTGGCAAGTCCGACGACAATCCATCGGACAAGTCCATCATAGCGCTGGCGAGTTTGTTCCGTAGAAGCCATTGCCCGAGCGCCATAGGCGGTTCTGGGTATAACTGTTTTTTCAACGCGGCATTTTTCGGTTGCGCGAATCCCCGATGTTTCTCTAACATTCGCAAGCCAAGTTCCGCTTCGCCGAGTGTGCCGCTTACAAAGACCTGATCTCCCGCTTTAGCGCCGCTGCGCCGAATCGCCTTCCCGCTCGGAACCTCGCCTACCACAGTGACGCTAATCAAAATCTCGTCTCGCCGCGTGGTGTCGCCGCCGGCGAGATTGCAGGCAAAGGCGGCTGCGGCCCGCTGTAAGCCTTCAAAAAACCCCCACAACCATGGGCCGCTGTGGCTCCCCGGTAGAGCTAAGCCTAGGAGGAAGCAACGCGGCGAGCCACCCATGGCAACGATATCGCTTGTGGCCCTTGCCAGGCATTTCCACCCAACGGCATCGGCCGGATGCCTGTCCCGCAAGAAGTGGGTGCCCTCGAGGAACCAGTCACAGGTGAGAATGGTCTGTTGGCCCGCTTGAGGGGTGAGCAGCGCGGCGTCATCGTCAAGCGGTAAGCCCAATGCATTCTTTCCCGTGCACGGAAAAGCCTGGGTAATCCTACGCCACACATCCTCTTCGGTAACCGGTCGAGGCATTTCACTCCAGTTAGTGCAAATTCTATCGCAACCTGTCCGTTTGGTCAGTGGACAGTTTTCTAGAGGCTGCTCTAATTATTCTCAAATACAGGGTTGACGCCGCTCTCCTACCAAAATTAATATACACGCATAGCGTACTAAGCCTTACCGCTGTTTCTTTCTTGAACCGGTATTCTGGCACGTGCAGGCAAGAAGGGTGCTAGCCTGCAATTCTTATAAAGTGAAAGACGACCTGAGGAAGCCAAACCGTGATTAGCGGCAAGAATTATACATTTTATATTGCATCCACGCCGGGTAAGCTCCGGAAGCTAATCATTCCGGCTTACGTGCTGCATGCTCTGACGGCCTTGGCACTGATTGGAACGATCACTGTTGTTGCGGCCGTCGGCTCCTATAGCCGGATGTTGTGGAAGGTGGGGAATTACAACGCCCTACGACATGACCAGGAAAACCTGAAGAAGCAGTATCGCGACCTCCAATCCACCGTAAAAGATACCAACCAGCGCTTGGATTCGTTGCAATCATTGGCAACGGAAGTGGCCATGACCTATGGCGTGTTACGCTATCATCCGGCGGCTTTCGATCAGAGTGATGATGGTCCGGCGACCTCCCAGGATTCCTTCGATCGTACGATTCAGCAGTATTCTTTCCTGAAGCGTAACGCTGCGGCGATCGCCATTTCCTCTGGCGGCTTGCGCATGATGCCTGCCGCCTTCTTTGCGGATTCCAATTACACTCCTTCGATATGGCCGGTGCTGGGACATATTACCGATGGCTTTGGCGAACGGCTTGATCCGTTCTCTGGCGAAGGCGCATTCCATACTGGGGTGGATGTGGCTGCCGATTATGGTGCGCCTGTGCACGCCACGGCCGATGGTGTGGTGGTGACCGCCGACACCCACACGGGATATGGCCGCGTGGTGATCATCGAGCACGGATTTGGTCTCACGACCTGGTACGCGCATCTTTCCTCCTATGCGGTTGTGGTAGGAACGCACATCAAGCGCGGCGAGGTGATTGGCTATGCCGGGATCAGCGGCCGATCGACTGGGCCCCACGTGCATTACGAAGTTCGCATGAACAATGCGCCGGTCAATCCGTGGCGTTACATGAAGTCCAACGCACCTTCCGGTGATTAGCTTTGTGACCCATTCTAGTTAATCGAGAACAGGTTCACTGCCCGCCAGTTGTTCCTGCGGTTTTGGTCTTTTCGACCGCGTCTAGAAATCCAGGTGTGATGATAAAGATAACCCGCACCGATTTGGTCCCTCCGCGATCGACATCTTCCACTTGAGTGGATTTCAGCAAGTCGAGATAGGTTGCTCGTAGTTGCGGTTGCATCTGCTTCTTGTTGACTGGTCCGCTCAATCCGGCCTGCGCGAGTATCAAAATTCCGCTGAGAAAATCCTTTAATTGACGAATCGTAGATTCGGTAGAACTTTGGCCCTCCATTACGATACGGAGATCTTGGCCTTCTGGTTTTCCGCCAATCGTAATCCACTGCAGTTGGCCGAGAAGTGCGGCAAGCTGCGGGGAGCGGAATCCGCTGGGAGCCTGCTGCTCCAGTGCCTGGGCTGTAGTGGCATCCTGCCGGATGACGGCAAACACCCCTGTTCCTCCAAGCCGGGCGAACTGCTCGTCCCAGATCACCTTATCAGCCGAACTATGCGGGTGCTCAAACAGATCTTTGTAGGTGGGATCGTTTGTCCACGCAATGCGATCGTCGCGCAAAAAAGTAAAAAAAGATTTTCGGGTGGAATTTTTTAAATTCACCTGAAAGACAGTTCGGCCGTTTTGATTTTTCCGTTCGCCGGATTGCGCGGCATACGCTTCAATTTTCTTTCGGTTGAAGCGTCCCGCGGCCACAGCAAACACAGTCGAAACATTGCCTTCGTGGGTAAAAGCCAGGGCCACTTGATCCAAATCCGTTTCGTAACTGAATCCGGTGGCTTCGACGAACTTCACGTAGTCTTCGTCGGCGGGAAATGCCGGCGCCCAATTCATTAATTGCGGAAGAAAAGCAGAAGACCGAAATTGTCGGAGGTCGAGAAATACGACCGCGGTGGGATTATCGGGCAGAATTGCAAGGATTTCTGCGCGGTTTCCCGGGGGACTGCCTGAATGCCAACGATGATACAGGAATATTCCAACCGCCAGCGCGCTCGCCACAAGCACGCCACCGAGGAGTAGCGATTTTCTTTTCATCGATTCCATTCCGCAATTCGCCTGTAGTCCCGTGCCCGGTCGCTTCCGCCTGCCAACTATATAGCCTCGCATAACGAGGCGGGAGAAACGGTTAATTTCGACCTCCAACCCAATGGGCTGGCGAGGCTGTGGATAGTCGCTACGGCAGTTCCCTGGTCTAAGCCCGTATATTATTCAATTCATTACAGTTATAGTCGATTGCTAAATTCACAGGGCAAAGCTTTATTTCCACAGATTTGGCTTGTGACTTGCTCGTCCTTTTTAACCCCCATACTTGCAATACCTGTGGCCAATCTGCTATTCTTGTGCGGTTTGAGCAGCGCTGGCGTAGCTCAGCTGGTAGAGCATCTGATTTGTAATCAGAGGGTCGGGGGTTCAATTCCCTCCGCCAGCTCCACCATTTTCAAGAGGGGGACTGAGGCGGAGCGATTCCCGTCATGCTAACATAAAAGGGCTGGTGTCTCTTGACACGAGTCCGTTTTGTGTTTTCGCTTACCGCGCTCCCAGATCCATCACGGTTGGCAGCAACTTGGCACACGCAGTACGTGTCGCTTTATTCTTGTTTTTCGCGGACGGGTGGGTGAGTGGCTAAAACCAGCAGACTGTAAATCTGCCGCTCCTTGCGGGCTACGAAGGTTCGAATCCTTCCCCGTCCACCAGGAATCGTCTCCGCGATGCAAGTCCCGGAGAGCGGCAATCTCGCTCGGGTCAGGGCGAATGACGGATTGAATACACCGCAGGATCTCGCAAACGCGAAAAGCGGTACGGAACGCGGCGGCAAGCCGGTTAAGAAATGGTGCGCCGTCGAAGTTAGCTCTTGCTGTTTGTAAGTTCGGCCTGGGTAGCTCAGATGGTAGAGCGCGTCCTTGGTAAGGACGAGGTCACCGGTTCAATCCCGGTCTCAGGCTCCAGATTCGTTGTGGTTGTTTCTTGTTTTGATTCAGGGGAGCGGGCAAGTTTTTGGGAATTGGGCGGGGGTAACTCAACGGTAGAGTCTCACTCTTCCAAGGTGATGGTTGCGGGTTCAAATCCCGTCCCCCGCTCCAAGGTTCGGTGCAAGTCGCAAGGTGCAAACGCGGCTTGAGCAAAGGATGAAGACAAATGGCCAAGGAAAAGTTTGAGCGGACAAAGCCACACGTCAACATTGGCACGATCGGTCACATTGACCATGGCAAGACGACGTTGACGGCGGCAATCACGAAGGTACTGTCGAAGCACAATCCGAAGGTGGCCTTTCGCGC
>DATFZN010000077.1:0-27659 GCA_035314425.1 Candidatus Acidiferrum sp.
GCCCGGCGGCGGATTCAGGTTGAAATTTATGGACATCGCAGCGACGGTGAATCCGGCGACAGTGCATTTTCGCTCGTTGACGGAGCCCGAAAAGGTCAGGGTGATCGAGCAGAACTATGAATACGATTTGCTCGAACCGGCGAAGCTGCTGAATAAATATGTGGGCAAGGAAGTGACGTTGGTGCGGTCGTATTTGGACAATGGCACGACGAAACACGAGGAAGTGAAAGCGACATTGCTGGCGAATAATAATGGACCGGTCTGGAAAATTGGAAACGAGATCGTGACTGGATATGGAGGCGAGAGTTATCGATTCCCGGGAGTGCCAGCGAATCTGTATGACCGGCCAACGCTGTTGATGTCGCTGGAAAATTCCGGAGGGGTGAAGCAGAAGATTGAGGCGTCGTATCTGGCGGCGGGTCTGGGATGGAACGCAGATTACGTGCTCACGGTAGGACGAGAGGATAAGACGGCTGACCTCGACGGCTGGGTGACGGTAACCAATAATTCGGGGACCTCGTTTCATAACGCGAAGCTGCAGCTTGTGGCAGGAGATTTGAATCGGGTGCCGCCGGATTATGCCAAAGCCCGGATGATGACCGAATCAGTGATGGCGAATGCGGCGGCTCCGGCCCCGCAATTTCAGCAAGAAAACTTCAGCGAATATCATTTGTATTCGCTCGGGAGGAAGACTTCGGTTGAGGATAAAGAGACCAAGCAGATCAGCTTGTTAGAGGGGAGTGGCGTGCCGGTCGAAAAACTGTTCGTGGTCAATGGGCAGAATTACTACTACCGCAGCCTGCAGAATAATCCTGGAGCGCCGCTGAAGGATCCGGTGATGGTCTATTACAAATTCAAGAATGAAGAGAAGGCCGGGCTGGGCATGCCGCTGCCGGCGGGGAATTTGCGGGTGTACCAAAAAGATTCGAAAGGTGGCGTGCTGTTTGTGGGAGAGGATCACATCAATCACACGCCGAAGGATGAATTCCTGAATGTGAAGATTGGGAATGCGTTTGATTTGGTGTCAGAGAGGAAACAGACTGATTTTAAGGCGCTCGGCGGCAGAACTTGGGAGATTGAATATGAGATTACCATTAGGAATCATAAGGAATCACCGGTGAGGGTAGAGGTGAATGAGCCGATTGGTGGGGACTGGGAGATGCTGTCGTCGAGCTATCCGTTCGAAAAGACGGGAGCGTTTGCGGCACAGTTTGCCGTGCCGGTGAAGGCCAATGGGGAGTCGGTCCTGAAATACCGAGTAAGGGCCCACTGGAACTGAGGAAGGCCCTTTCGCTTCAAGGGGAAGGCTTTTTCCGTTATGAGAAGCGTAAGGCAGATCCCTCGCTCCGCTCGGGCCGGCACACCTGCTTGGGACTCTACGGCTCCAAGATGGCGTCGGCTTCGATTTCAACTAACATTTCTGGCGAAATGAGTCTACTGACTTCAACCATGGACGTGGCTGGACAAATGTCTTTGAAGAATTCGCCATGCGCGCGTCCGATTTTTTCCCACTCGGAGATATTGTTGACGAAGATGCGGGTGCGGATCACGTCGCTCAGAGAGGCACCGGCGCGTTCAAGAGCGGCATCGATGTTATGAATGGTTTGGACAGTTTGCGCGTAGGCGTCGCCGATGCCGACGATTTTGCCGTCGGGGCCGGTCGCGGTGGTGCCGGAAACGCTGATGTGATTGCCAATACGAACCGCGCGGGAATAGCCGACGATGGGCTCCCAAGGGGTGCCGCTCGGAAAGTTTTGCCGTGACATATTGGTTTTCTCCGCTCCTGTCTTCCTGCGCTGCCGAAACCGCGTGTTAAACTCAGAGTAAGTATGCCATAAGCAGTTCCAGGCACGGCATCACCATCGAGAAGGCCAATGCGCTGCAAAAATATCATCGAAGCTGTTGGACACACGCCGCTAATCCGGCTAAACCGAATCAATAAGGACGTAAAGCCGCAGATCTGGATCAAAGCAGAAATGCTGAATCCTGGCGGGTCGGTGAAGGACCGCATCGGCATCACCATGATCGATGCAGCCGAAAAAAAAGGTCTGCTGAAGCCGGGAGGAACCATTATTGAAGGAACGTCTGGAAATACCGGCATGGGCCTGGCCTTGGTGGCTGCGGTGCGCGGTTACAAATGCGTTTTTACCACGACGGACAAGCAGTCAAAAGAAAAAGTGGATTTGCTGAAGGCCTTGGGAGCGGAAGTGATTGTTTGCCCTACGGCAGTTGAACCAGAAGATCCGCGCAGCTACTACAGCGTGGCAAAAAAGCTGGCTCGCGAAATTCCCAATTCCTATTATCCGAATCAGTATGACAATCCGAGCAATCCCGAAGCGCATTACCTGACGACGGGACCGGAGATTTGGGAAGACACCGAAGGGAAGATTACGCATTTTGTATGCGGGATGGGAACCGGGGGAACCATCAGCGGTGTGGGGAAATTTCTGAAAGAGAAAAACCCAGCCATAAAAATTATCGGAGTCGATCCGGAAGGTTCGTTGTACTACGACTTTCACAAGACTGGGAAGATTGCCAAAGCGCGGACATATGTGGTGGAGGGCATCGGCGAGGATTTTTTCCCTACGACAATGGACATGGGGATTCTCGATGATGTGATCCAGGTGAATGACGAAGAATGCTTCGTAGTGGCGCGGCGGCTGGCAAAGATGGAAGGCGTGTTTACGGGAGGATCGGGCGGCGGCTGCCTTTCGGGCACGTTGCGGCTGGCGAAAAATTTGACCGCGAAGGACTACATTGTGGCGCTGCTTCCCGACACCGGCATGCGCTATTTGAGCAAAGTCTACAACGACGAATGGATGCGCGAACGCGGGTACACCGAATCGCATGTACCGATCACCGTTGAACAGATCGTGAACGCGAAAAAGAAGTCGGGTAAGGTGCGCGAACTGATAATCGTCAGGCCGTACCAGACCGTGTTTCACGCACTGAAGACGATGCAGGAGCAGGATATCTCGCAGATTCCGGTATTCGAAGAGAGCATTCCGATTGGCACGATGTATGAGGACCAGATCTTGACCCTGGCTTTGCAAGGCAAGGAACTGCAGAAGCTTACTGTGAGAGAGGTGATGAGCAAGCCCATGCCAATGGTCATGAAGAATGCGCCGGTCGAGCGCATTACCCATATGCTAAGCCACGGCGATCCCGCCGTGTTTGTCGAAATGGAAGATGCCAAGTTTGAGATCCTGACGAAATACGATTTGATGAGCACCGTAGCAGGCTTGATGGAACAAAAACGTTAGTCGCATCCTCCGCATAGCGACTGCAGAAACCAGGACAAACGAGCCGTGAAAATAACGGAATTCAATGAGCGTCTGAAGAACTCGATTCTGATTGCGGATGGAGCGATGGGGTCGCTGCTCTACGAATCGGTCGGAGCGGTGCGCTGCTTTGATGAATTGAACGTGACGGAGCCGGAAGCAGTTTTTCGCGTGCACCAGGCGTATATCGAAGCGGGCGCGCAGATCATCGAGACCAACACGTTTGGTGCGAATCGATTTAAGTTGGCGCCGCTTGGCTTGGCTGATGAGGTACAAAAATTGAATGGCCGAGGCGTGAAAATTGCGCGCGAGGCGCGGGAATCCGCGGCGCGCGAGGTGATGATTGCGGGATCGATTGGGCCGTTGGGAATTGGGGTGCAAGCGCGGCATCCGGAACCGGAAGAGATTCTTAGCGTTTTTCACGAGCAAGCACTGGCACTCGAAGAACGCGGCGTGGATATTTTCATTCTGGAAACTTTTTCCTACATTGAAGAGTTGATATTGGCGATCGATGCGATCCGATCGTTCTCCGGATTGCCGATTGTGGCGCAGCTCACCTATTCCGAGGAAGGAACTACGTACGGCGATGTCCGACCGTTCCTGGCGGCAACACTGCTCAAAGATAAAAATGTGCAAGTGATTGGAGCGAACTGCACACTCGGCCCGCAGTCGCTGCTGCCGATCCTGCAAGAACTGAGCAATGCGGGAGATATTCGGGTAAGTGGAATGCCCAATACCGGCTTCCCGAAGAAGGAAGGTGACCGGATCGTTTATCCGAAATCTTCGCCAGAATATTTTGCTTCATTCGCACGCGATGCGGCGGAAGCGGGAGTGCGAATTCTGGGAGGATGCTGCGGAACGACGCCAGCTCATATCCGGGCGATGGCGGCGGCGGTGAAATCACTCCGGCCAGTGGAACATCACTCGACAGTCGTCGTGGCGAAGGCCCAGACTGCTTCGCCCGTCAAGCAGAAGGATCCAGAGAGTAATTTCTGGAAGAAGCTGCAGAAAAAAGAATTTACGGTATGCGTGGAAATCGATCCGCCGAAAGGTATTGCGCTCGAGCGAATCTACGAGCAGGTGGACAAGGTGATGGCGTCAGCTAAAGTGGACGCCATCGATATCAATAGCGGGGCGATGGCGCGGGTGGGGATGGACGCGTTGATCGTAGCGGGTGCGCTTGAAACACGCGGAGTGGAGACGATCCCGCATCTTACCACGCGAGATCAAAATATTATTGGGTTGCAGGCCATGCTGCTGGGCGCCTGGACTGTGGGTGGAGTGCGAAATGTGCTGGCGATTACCGGCGATCCGCCATCGGTTGGCGATTATCCGGAAACCAGCGGCGTGTACGAAGTGGATTCGGTGGGGCTAGTCAAGATTTTGAGCCGGTTGAATCAGGGTACAGACTGGGCGGGAAAAACGCTCGGCGGCCAGACGAATTTTACGATCGGTGTTGCGCTGAATCCCGTTGCGGATGACCTCGAGAGTGAGATCGCACGATTCCACGCGAAGGTCGAAGCCGGTGCGCATTTTGCGATGACCCAACCGCTATTTGATCCAGAACACTGGCAAGCATTTCTCAGGAAGCTCGGTGGGAAACCCGCGATTCCCGTGTTGATCGGCGTGTGGCCGTTGAACAGTTACAAGCAGGCGTTGCGGCTAAACAATGAGGTGCCGGGAATCATGATTCCTGTGTCCCTGCTGAAATCGATGGAAGCGGCAGGGGCTTCGGCGCGCGATCGAGGGTTTGCAGTTGCGCGGGAAATGCTAGCCTGGGCGCGTTCGGAAATCGCGGGGGCCTATTTGATTCCACCATTCAAGAGGTATGAGGAGATTTTGGAGATTTTGTAGGGGCAGAAACCAACCCCAAGGGCATCATCAGAGCGACTGCGCCATCGATGATTGCAAGAACCGGTAGTGGGCGACTATCCACTCGGAGCCGCAGCGGTAAGGTTCGGCGCAGGCCATCAAAAAGATGCGCCAGCGAATTTACCAACGACTGGCTGGATCAGAAGGTGAATGATCCAAGCACGAACATCATGTGTAGAGTGATTGCCGCGCCGGCGGCGAGTAGAGCTACAGCTTCCGTGAATGATCATACCGCCTTCACCCCCGCAGATCGCAGAGAGATGGTCTGTTTTCGAAGAAGACGACGGAAGGAAGGGACCAGGATGAGGTAGAGCAATGTGACGAGGAATGGAGCGAGAATCGCCCAAACGACAATCGCGTGCCAAGTGGTGCTCCAGAGAAATTGAATCGCCCCCCAGAGATTGGCCCGCGCCATGGCATATATTTGCGGAATCGAAATGGGCAGGTGCGGAGCATGAAATATTCTTTCACCCAGTCGGAAAAACGGAAGGATCAGCGCGATCTGCAGAGGGTACACGAAATAATTGACGATCTGAATAGCGGGAAGATTCAGGCCCCAGATAAATGCGATTAGGGCGCAGAGTGCGGTCGTGCAGCCAAGCACGGGAATAATTCCAAACGCTGCGCCAAGCGCGACGCTTAGGGCAAGTTTCTCCGGACTCACACCCTGCCGCAGAAGTTCGAGCAGCGGCTTAACCAGCCGGCGATAGCAAAAGCCGCTCTTCATGCGGCCTTCTGAAGTAAGAGTCGGGAGAGGGGGTCTTCCGGCTCAAGAGCAAACAGCAAAACGGTCGCGACGACCATGAACCAGAAGATGAACGTGAACAGTATTTTGAGCAAAAGCTTCAAGTCAACTCCACGTTCATGGCTATTCCAGGCAGTTTAGCTCTCGAACGAACCAATGCAAAGTTGGGTTTGCCGCGCATGTGATGCGAATCCGAGGTCCAGGTCACGGATGTCACTCCACGGCCCCCGCTTAGGGCAAGCAGATAAACAAGTTAGGGCTGTTTCGAAAGAGCTGACTGGTATGGTCGTGAACGATCTTCCAGCCTGCGGGGAACTTTTGAAATACCAGAGTGAAGACGCCACCCGCATCCCCGGCCTCGGATCGCAAGCTGAGGTGCCACCTTCCGAGCGCCAGCGCAGATGTTGCGCTTAGCAAACGAATCTCCAGGTCGGAAAAGTCTAGATGGCCCATGGCGGCTTCTGTGGGATAGCGTTGCCGATAGCGGGTGAAAACGGCTTGCCATCCCCGGGAAATTCCGGATGACCCGAGAAACGTCAGGTCAGGAGAATTCCAATACCCATCCATGAAAGCGCCAATGTCTCCGCGGTTCCAAGCGGCTTGCTGGGATGTTAGGACAGCGGCGATCTCAGAAGCGGAAGGATCGGCAGGGTGCGGGTCTTGGGCCCGGCAGGGGGTGAGGGGAAAAAGAGCCAGAAAGGCAACCAGCAGGCAAGAATTCGTCATGGTGAGCAGACGAGCCATAGGAGGTCCTCCAAACAGCTAGCGACGGAGTATAGGAGGAAATGAAATACAGGTACAGGGGAGGGGGCCGCAGAGTCGGCGTACGGGGACTACCTAGGTAGTACCGCGGGACTATTGGTGATAACCAGGCGATCGAAGATTATACCTGTGGAGGCTGAGGGATGTTCGCCGCCATGCTATTTACGATCGCGATTCTCGCGCTATGTCAGTTTGCGCTATTTTATTGGCGGGCTGTCGTGACCGGCGTGGCGTCGCTACCGTTGTCAGACCGGGTACTGGAAGCGGCGCATCTGGAGTCCGGGGAATTTTCTGGAGCGGACTTCGAAAAGCTGGCCAGTCTGCATGGCATGACACCTGAGCTCGAGGCCGGGACCAGTAACCTTGGCCTGGTGGGAACGTATTACCGAGTGGTGCAGAGTGTGGGAGCGGCGTTCGGGAAAATGTCGCCCGCCGTCGTGAGTTGGAGCGAACGCGAGAGCGCATTGTGCGCGCGTTATGCAGCGGTACAAATTGAGCGACGTCTGCAAAGCAACCTGCAACAAGCGGCTTCGATTCGATCCTGCTAGGAATTGCTGAATACCATCGACAAACAAGTGTTGCGCACCTCCGCTATGTGTGAGCTTCTCTCCGGGCCCCGAAGACTAGGACCACGTCAATAAATTGTGATGATATCCACATCCGCAGAGTGTTATGCTCCAGGTCCGCCCAAATTATCGAAGTGATCGAAGAGAGAGGAATTCCTCATGGCAGACCTAGAGCAACTGAAACAGAAGTACGCGTCCGTGCTGAATCTAATCAACCAATCCGGTGTCCGGCTGACCCACGTGCACATTCAGGATAACAAATTGTACATCGAAGGAGCAGCCGGGACCGAGGCCATTAAGAACAGGATTTGGGATCAGGTAAAGCTCGTCGATGCTAGTCTTGCTGATATCAACCTAAATTTGTCCGTTGATCCTTCGCTGGCACCGCCAGAACCTCCGAAGCCACACTCAAAAACCTACACCGTGGCGGCGGGAGATTCGCTGTCAAAGATCGCAAAACAGTTTTACGGAAACGCGAATGAGTACAACAAGATATTCGAAGCGAACCGTGATGTGTTGCACGATCCAAATATGGTGAAGGTTGGACAGACCCTGGTGATTCCGGATTAACGAGAACAGGACTGACCCGGGCAGAAGGGGTTTTACTCGCGTTTTCAGCCTGCTGAAAGCGAGGCGCGGAGCAGGACATTTTTTGCTGGTTTGTTGCTATCGATTTAGTAGGCCCAGCGGAGGAGCATGCCGCCGGTGGTGTAGCCGGCACCGACTGCAGCGAGGAGGACCAGGTCGCCCTTTTTGAGGCGGCCCTCCTCGACCGCATCGCGCAAGCCCAGCGGAATCGTGCCGCCGGTAGTGTTTCCGTAGCGATCAATGTTGACCATGATTTTGCAATCTTCGACACCCAGGCGTTCTTGCGTAGCTCGAATAATGCGCAAGTTGGCCTGGTGCGGGACAAGCAGTTTCAAATCCTCGCAGGTATAGCCGTTGCGTTCGAGAAGGGTGGTCGAAACCTCTGCCATGCGACGCACGGCGTATTTAAAAACCTGCGACCCGTCTTGATGGACGACGTGCATGTTTTTGTCGATAGTCTCGCGGGTGGAGGGGTTTAACGAGCCACCACCCGGCATATACAGGTATTTTCCGCCAGAACCATCGATGTCATGCAGGAAATCGAGAATACCTTCGTTTGGGCCAGCCGGTTCAAGCAAAACCGCGCCGGCACCATCACCGAACAGGACGCAGGTTGCGCGGTCTTTGTAATCAACGATGGAACTCATGGTGTCGCTGCCAATCACCAGAATTTTTTTATGGGTTCCTGCGCCAACGAATTGGGCGCCGACAGTAAGAGCATAGGTGAATCCAGAGCACGCAGCGGAAAGATCGAAGCCCCACGCTTTTTTGGCGCCGAGGCGATCCTGAACAAGGCAGGCAGTGGCAGGAAACATCATGTCCGGGGTAACGCTGGCAACAATAATCACATCGATCTCTTGCGGACTAGTCTTGGTCTCGGCAAGGAGCAGTTTTGCGGCCTCGGTAGCAAGATGTGAACTAGCCGTGCCACTGTCGACGATGTGACGCTCGCGAATTCCGGTGCGTGTGCGAATCCATTCATCATTGGTATCGACCATTTTTTCCAGATCGGCGTTGCTCAGGATGCGCGGAGGAACGTAACCGGCTACACCCGTAATTTTGGCAGCGAGGCGACGCGACATGATGCTCCTTGAGAGTGCGAAGCGCTAAAACAAAAAGCGATTGTATGCGAGGAAGTTGAACAGAAACAAGCAGATAAGGAGCTAAAGCGGTGGAAGAATCTCCAAGCGCCAAGTGATCTTTGCAGTTTTTTGCAACATCGCTGCCACCGAACAATATTTCGCTTCGCTCAGCTCGATGGCCTGCTTTACGGCGGTTTCCTCGAGCCTCCCCCTCAGTCGATACAGGATTTCCAGTTTCGTCCAGACCGTGGGCGGGTCCGCGGCGCGTTCTCCGGAACAGATCACTTCGAGCGATTCCATTTTCTGGCGCATTTTTTCGAGGATGATGACGAGGTCGGTGGCCGTGCATGCGCCGAGCGCTATGAGCACCAATTCCATGGGCCCGGGAGCCTGATTGGATTTCCGGTCAGAGTCGATGGCGATCGAATGGGCGGAAGGGCTGACGGCGACAAATTTTTGGTCGCCAATCCATTTGACCTGAGCAGTTTGCATGGGAGGTCCTTTGCTAGAGATAGCGATAGTCTAGCAAGGGGAGAGGGGAGAGGGGAAAGAGAAGAAAACCCAAGAACCTTGGCCGCAGTGACTGTGCCCCAGACGCGGTTACGTGTTGCGGGAGATGAGCGAGGCGACTTCGATGATGGGGTTGGGAAGCTGCCGCATCGCACGGACGAAGGCTTCCACAAGGCGGCCATCGAACTGCGAGCTGGCACAGCGCTCGAGTTCGCTCAGAGCTTGCTCCGCTGTCCGGCCTTTTTTGTAGCTGCGATCGCTGGTGATGGTGTCGTAGGAATCGGCAATGGTAATGATGCGAGCGCCCAAAGGAATCGCTTCCCCGCTAAGAGCCTGGGGATAGCCAGAGCCATCGAAAAACTCATGATGGTGCAAAACCATCTCTCGAATGCGGGCGAGCGGTCGAAGCGGCTCGAGAATCTTCCCGCCGAAAATAACGTGGGTCTTCATGGTTTCCCACTCGTCAGGATTTAGCGGTCCACTTTTGTTCAGTATGGCCTCGGGAATGCCGACTTTGCCGACATCGTGAAGCACGGCAGCCAAACGAATCTCTTCGACTTCCGCTTCGCTCATGCCCAGGGCCTCGGCAAGAAGCGCGGCATAGGCGGAAACTTTTTGCGAATGGCCCTGCGTGTATTGATCCTTGGCGTCAATGGCGTAAGCGAGCGACGTGACTGTATCCAAGATGGATTGTGGCAGTTCGGAAGGAATCTGAGTTACGGATGCTCCGGCGCTTTCTGCTTCCGGAAGAGAATCGGTGAATTGCCGCAGGCGTTGATAAATTTCCTCAAAGGCGTCGGGACCGGTAGAGAAAAGGCGCTTGAGAGTTACCCCGAGATACGCTTCGAGCACATCGCGTTTCCAGCGGCGGGTTTCTTTCGGATCGACGTGATCCGCAGTCGAAACGGTGTTGCCGCCTTGATGCTTGGAAAGATACATCGAAGCGTCGGCGACCTGAATGAGTTCCTGCGGGGAAGAACCGTGCAGTGGATAACAGGCGATGCCGAAACTGGCGCTGATATTTTTTTCTCGCAGCAAGGGATCGGCGGCGACCCAGCCGCGAAGTTTCGAAGCAAGCTGGCGGGCTTGCTCCATGGTGGTTTCCGGCATCAGGATGACAAATTCGTCTCCGCCATAGCGTGCGACGACGTCGGAACGGCGACAATTGGTTTCCAGAATTTGCCCAACGCGTTGAAGAACCAAATCGCCTTCCAGGTGGCCGTAGAAGTCATTGACGAATTTGAAGCGATCCAGATCCATCAGCACCAGGGCAAAGGAACGACCCGCACGTGAAGAGCGTTTCCACTCGGACGAGAGCGCTTCCATAAAAAAGCGATGCGTCTTGACGTTGGTTAACCCGTCAGTGATGGCTTGTTCCTGAGCCTTCTGAAACGAAAGCGCGTTGTGAAGCGCGCCGGAAATCAAATCGGCGAGGGTGCGAAGAAGCAAGGCTTCTTCCTCGGAGATTTCCATCAGTTCAAGATTTTCTACATACAGAACGCCATGAAGATGGTCGGCATAAAAAATAGGCAGCGCCATGGCCGTTTGCGTTTCCGAAAGAACAGGATTCGCGCCCGTCTGGTTGTTGTGGATCAAGCGGAAAGAAGCCGCTTTGCCGGTGCGAGCCACTTGCCCAATCAAGCCAGCATCAAGAGGAATTCTGCGGCCAAGTGCACCACGCCGCTTGCCGCTTTCTGCCTGGACCACAAGCTCGCGGGTGGTGTAATCCATCAGGGCGATGCCGATGTGGTCGTACGTTAGACCGGCCTCTAACTGCTCGGTCATTTTGGCCAGGACTTCGTCTGGATTTAGAGTGGCGATGGCATCGCGGGATATTAAGTTGACCAGGCCAAGGTGACGAGCTTTGGTGCGTTCTTCCTGGAAAAGCCGCGCATTCTCGATGGCAATGCTGGCTTCGCTTGCTAGCACGCGAAGAAGCTCGAGGTGGCCCTCATCGAACATACGGTCCATGTCGGAGAAAATGCAAAGAGCGCCGATGGTGTGATCGTAGGCGACAAGAGGGACGCCGCAGAAAGAGCCGGTGGTGCGGATGGGGTCGACTCCAAGCTTTTTTATTTCATTGACGAAGTTTTCGCGGACCAAGACGGGCTGGCGAGTACGAAGAATATATTCGGTAATGTGATTTCCGGCGGGGCGGGAACGCTTCGGCATGCGCACACCGTCGATCAGCTCGAGTTCGAAGCGGATGGCATCGCGAAGAGGATCGTGCGAGGCGAGATAGAGGTTTTGCACGTCGAAAAGGCGACGCAGCTCTTCCCAGATTTTGCGAAGTAGATCTTCACGATTCAAGGTCGAGCTGAGGGCCCGGCCAATTTCGTTGAGAACGTGGAGTTCTTCGGAGCGGCGCGACGTTTGCTGAATGAGATAACTGTTTTCGACGGCCATGCCAATCTGGTGCCCAAGAGCAAGCAACAAGCGCAACTCCGCAGAAGTGAACCGGCGGACATCCGGCGTGCCGAGAAGCAACAATCCGAAGGCTTGATCCTTGGCTTGCAGGCTGATTACTACAATGCTGCGCAGGCCCTGTTGCAAGGCCAGTTCGCGGAAACGGCGAAGTGGTTCATCCTTTTCGAGAGCACTGAGTTTGTCGTCGCGCAAATCGCGAAAGCTAATAAGCCCACCCATGCGGGCAACCAGGCCAACAAGATAATCGTCGAGACCTTCCTCCTGAGCCTTTCGGCACAATTCGTCGGGTATACCAGCGGAGACAACTGAAGTAGGGCCTGAGGGATCTCCATGATGAAGAAAAAGAGCGCCGGAGGGCAAGCGGACGACGCCCAGCACACGGTCCAGAGCCTGCGCAAGCATGCGCTGGATCTCCCCGCCGACGAAGCTCGAAGTTGCCAGATTCAAGTTTGAGAGAGCAAGCATGTTGCGTTCGACGCGACGTTTCTCTTCCTCATAGATGGCCATGACCAGCAGCATCGAAACAAATACGGTGGGAATGGCAGTGACGGGGCTGATCATTGCTCCCATCGCTTCTGGGGTGAATTTCAAAAGGTGCAGAGCGATAAAGCCGAGACCCCAGACCGCGAAGGCGATGGCCAGCAGCCGGTCGGCAAGAGTTTCATAGCGCTGGCTTTCTCGCCAAAACAGGTAGCCGGTGACAACAAAGACGAGAGAGGCCGGGAGGACCAGCGAGAGCTTGAAAAGCTGCACGGCATTGGCGGCGGCCCAGACGGAGAATAAAGCGGAGAATCCGATGGCCAGAGATCTGCCGAGCTTCAAACGAGTATAAAGCTGAGTGCCCAGGAAGAAAGAAATACCGGAGAGGGCAATAAATAGGTGATTGAGCGGGTGGAGCACCGGTGAGCTGCCAATCCATGGGGCAAAAGCGGGTGGAAGATAATGGAAACTGTAGAGGACCCAGGCGGCAACCCAATACAAGATGTACTGCTGGCGCTTCAGGGAATAGATGTAGGCAAAGAAGACGCCGACCAGCAAAGTGGCCAGGAGCAACCCGAGCGCAATCATACTCTGAACCATCAAGGATAGTGGGCCTGTTATCCGGCACGCTAGAGAATACGAATGAACAGCAGGGGTGGCAACGGCCGGAACTTGCTTGCGAAAAAAAACAAACCAGTACCGCAAAAAATGAAACCCGTTCCCCTGAAGCCTGCAGCGCTCAAGCGCGCACAAAATAGAGCACTTAAGATTATGAGGGTGGAAAAAATATTGGTGCAATAGGAGCAAGGTTCTGGTTGCGAAAAAGGTAGTAAGGGCGGGGACACGGGTAAAGTATTGGCCCAGCCGTTGGACGGGAAACGGGGGTTTCGCTAAACTGGAAAATTACACACGGAGAGAGTGGAAAGCCACAAACCATGGAAGAGCCAAGCACAACAGAAAAATCCGCTGTTCGAGTACGGTTCGCGCCTTCACCGACCGGCTTTTTGCACGTAGGAGGAGGAAGAACGGCTTTATTTAATTGGCTATACGCGCGGAAAGAACGCGGCACGATGATTTTGCGCATTGAAGACACCGATGCCGAGCGCAACAAACCGGAATTAGTGGAAGGCATCGTCGAAGCGCTCCGCTGGCTGGGGCTTGATTGGGATGAAGGGCCGTTCTACCAGTCGCAACGGACAGCCCTATATCAGGAAGCGGCAAAAAGGCTTTTGGCGAACGGGAGCGCGTTTCTGTGCTATTGCCCGCCAGAAAAGTATGCGGGAGGCGATCATGCCATAGAAGGCGCGGGGCCGGCAGAGGTGCGCCGGATCGTGCGCTGCTCTTGCCGGGATATACAGCCATCGACGCCGGGAAGCAAGCCTGCGGTGCGCTTCAAAGTGCCACTGGGAGGAATCACGAAGTTTAAGGATGCGGTTTTTGGCGAGCGAGAATTCGCAAACGATGATATTGAGGATTTTGTGCTGCTGCGATCCGGGAAAGAAGGGGAGGAGTTCGGGCAGGCGATGTATCAGATGAGCGTGGTGGCGGACGATATCGACATGCGGATTACACATGTAATTCGCGGGGCAGACCACATTTCAAACACCCCGAAGCAGGTGCTGCTCTACAGTGCGTTGGGGGCGCAGGAACCGATTTTTGCGCACGTTCCGCTGATTCTGGGCCCAGACAAATCTCGCTTGTCCAAGCGGCACGGGGCTACCGACGTGAATATGTACCGGCGCGAGGGATTTTTGCCCGAAGCGTTCCGAAATTTCCTGGCGTTGTTGGGATGGGCGCCGGGTGGCGATGAAGAATTTTTGCGGACCAAAGATCTGCTGGAGAAATTTTCGTTAGCAGGCGTGAGTCGGACCAACGGAGTGTTTGACCGAGCAAAGCTCGAATGGTTCAACACGCAATATCTGCAGAAATTGCCGATCGCAGAGTTGTTGCCCCTAGTCGAAGAGCAATTGAAACAGGACAAATTGTGGAAAGAGGAGTGGGCGAGCCGCGCGGGGCACCAGTGGTTCTCAAAGACCGTAGACATGCTGCGGTCGCGCGTGCGCTTGCTGCCGGATTTTTCAAGCTGGTCGCGGGCGTTTTTCAGCGATCGCTTTGAAATCGACCCTGCGGCGAAAGCGAAATTCTGGAAAGACGAGAAAGTGCCAGCACTCCTGGAGCGGTTAGCCGACGCGCTGGCGGCGCTGCCGGAGTGGAATCACGATGCCTGCGAGCATGCCTCGCGGAAAATCGCAGAAGAAGGCGGCGTGAAAGCCGGCTTGCTGATTAATGCGACGCGTGTGGCGATTGTGGGGCAGGCCGTGGCGCCACCGTTGTTCGATACGATGGTGGTGCTCGGGCAGGAACGAGTAGTTCGGCGATTGCGTGCGGCGCTCGGAGAATTTCAGAACGCGTAGTGCAGCACCTTCTGCGCCCTCTCGACCCGCTTTCTAAACCGACTTTACTCCGGCGTCGATTTCCGAAGAGGCGACAGCATTCTGCACGCGGAAATGGACCTTTAAATGAGAAACAGTGCCGCCGCTCGGGTTTCCCCGTCGCACCCAGGACGGGGACGGCTGAGCGAAGCTAGCTGTTCGCGCTACTAAAGCGCGCCACCCCGTTCGGAAAAAGTTCGCGGGCCAAGGGCCATTACATCTCCCTTCAACAAAAACAGACTAACGCGAAAATAGCTCGGAGTGCACGGGACGAGCCGCAGCGGGTTTATCCGTTATGTCGATCTTTGCTACCAGGGAAAGGGTGACCGGCGGAAGGCAGATTTCGTTGCTGCAAGCCTGATAGTGTAGTTTGAGGGGTAGGTTTTGCTCCCCAAGCGGAGCATTGGGAAGAGCAGTCAGTGGAATGCGAATGACGACCGAATCCGTGTATACATTCAGTTGCTTATCTTTTGAAAATGTAAACGTTTGCAAAGTGCCCTTCGGGTAGACGATTTCGCCCATGTGCAGGCCAGCGGGAACTTCGGCGCGCAGGTCGGTGGGGATCAGATAATCGGCAGAAACTTCGCGGGCGTTAACGTGAAAACCCGGGCGAATTTTCATAACAACGGCAACTTGAAACGATTTGCCTCGGGCGACCGGATCGAAGGAAACAAACGCTTCCGGAGAAACAACATCCTTGCCCGACGGCGCTTGCGAAGCCGCGATACCGGGCAACAAAAGCGCAAAAGCTAGGAGGAAAACAGCGCAGATCGACGAGGAAAGTTTCACAGGGGCACCTGGGTATTTAAATGTTGAGAGATTACCCGGCTCATGACTGCGAACAGGTCTTCGCCAGTCCGAGGAAGTACGAACGCGTTCTTTTCATCAGACCAGGCGAGTTTAAAGCTGGTGGAAAGCGCAGAAACCCAGATTTCACGGATTGGCGTGTTGGGCGAAACGACGAAACGAGCAGGTTCTGGTTCTTCAAAAATAATTTCGAGTTTGCCGCTTTCTCCTTCCACGTCAAAATCGTGAATGTCTCCCTGCTGAAGAAGGCGCTTCTTCAACTCTTCGAACAGTGCGTCGGATTTTTTCTGGAATTCGTGTTCTGAAAGCATGAGCTCGATCCTGATCAGAGTTGTCGTTCGATGGCTTGGGCGATCTCGTCGTAGCTTTTCAGTCCCTGGAAACGGAGCACCTGCTTGCCATCGCGAGAGATGAGGAAGCTGGTGGGAAAGCCCAGAATGCCGCCGAATTTGTTGGAAGCATCATCTGTGCCAATGAGGATGGGATAACTCATCGGAAGCTGCTGGCCATTCACCGCAAAACGTTCTTTGGCAACGAAGGGAGCGACAACAGATTTGCCTTCATCATCCATGGCGACGCCGATCACGGTGAAACCCTTCGGGCCGTATTTGGCTTGCATGTCGATCAGCCAGGGAATTTCCACGCGGCAGGGATCGCACCAGGTTGCCCAGAAATTCAGTAGAACGACTTGGCCCTTGTAATCCGCCAGGTTCACATCCTTATCTTGAAGATCCTTCAGCGTAATTTGCGGTACCGGTTTCCCATCCGCATCGGAGGTGGGGGCACTAGCCATACTCGATTTAGAAGAAAGCCGAGTGGCCCGGTCGGCGTAAAGAGTCAGGCCAATCAGAGCAACAACGGTGACTACGATCAGAGCGATTTTTTTCATGGGGCGTTCTACCTGCGTATTAAAATCAACTACATCGAAAAACGATTCAGAAACGTTAACTTCCCTGAGAGCCAGGTCAGCTTGTTAAAGAAGACCAAGCCACCGATAAACAACAAAAGGGCACCGCTGAACACCTCCACTGCGTGGAGATACTTGCGAAAATTCTTATAAAAGTTCAGGAACTGGCTGAGTCCTACGGCGGTGAGAAGGAACGGCACCGCAAGACCGGCGGAATAGACAGCCAGAAGCAGGATGCCCCGGGCGATAGTATCGCTGGCGGCCGCAAATCCCAAAACCGTGGCGAGGACCGGACCGATACAGGGAGTCCAGCCGAAAGCAAAAGCGAACCCCAGCAGAAAACCACTGACGATACCGGGCTTGGTATCGGTGCTGCGGAGCCGCACATCCCGATTAAGCCAGCGAGCGAGTTGCGGGCCGAAGAAACCGATAATGGAGAGCGAAAAGAAATGGCTCGCGCCAAGTCCCAGGAAAAGCGGCCCGTGATCGAGAAAGGCCGCTATACCGAGTGCCACAAATACAAAGCCGATAATGATTCCAGCGCGGATATCCATACGGAGGAGACCGCCAAGAAGGTGAAGACCGAAAAGAATGATGAGCGCTCCAGCAACCGGTGCGAGCAAGGCACGATTCTGACGCAGAAATCCGCCGACCGCGCTGGCGGATGCTCCAAAGCCAATAAAGACGGCGGAAAAGCCGAGAACAAACGCAAGTGCGGAGACGAAAAGACCGGACTTAGGTTGTTCGCCCTGGCGAAGTTGTTCAACGCCAATTCCGGACAGCATGGAAATGTATCCGGGCACGAGCGGAAGGACGCACGGAGACAAGAAGGAGATCAGACCAGCGAGGAAAGCCCCGGCGAGCGAAACATCAGTCATTCGCGAATGTCCTTTTCCTTTCTATTCTCGCATAAAGGAGGACACGGTGGTGAAGGCGAGCCTCCTAGAACAGGAGATCGCTCGCTGTTTACTTAGACGCGGGGGGAAGGGGAAAAGGCACCTGCGAAGCACGGATGCGCAAGCGTTCGAAAGCCCCCGCCAGCGCGAGCAGAAAAGAGTCGGAATGCAGCGGGCCGATGAACTGTAAGCCGACCGGAAGGTTCGTGCTGGTCAGGTGACAAGGGACAGAAATGGCCGGGCTGCCCAGAAGATTGGCAGGCCGATTCAAGCGGAGAAGTAGAGCGCGGGTGGGATGGAGAGCGCGGCCGATCGAGACGGACTCTTCTCCGATTAAGGAGGCCGTGATCGGTGTGCTAGGAACGACGATGGCGTCAAGTTCCTGCTCTTCGATCATGGAATGAAACTCCAGAATGAAGCGTTCGCGCGACTGGAGCGCCTCGAGATAGGTTACGGCGCTGACCTTGGTTCCCAATTCCAGGCGAGAACGGACATCCTCGCCGTATTCGCTTGCGCGCAGGGGGAACCAGCCGGATCGCTGGTGGCAGAAAAGTGCTTCGGCCCAGGCGATCTGATTCCCGGCCTCCTCGGTAGTCTCCATCAATGGCCAAGACACTTTTTTGATTTGCGCGTCATTTTTCCGTAATAGGCGAATGGCAGAATTGTAGGCAGCGGCAACGTCTGGGGAGAGCAAATCGAAAAAAAATTCCTTGGGGATGCCCAGGCGAGGCTTGCGCGCAGAACTCGGTCCAGGCGAGGGCCCTCTCGATGAAACGCGGATGGTGTGCCAGAGCAACGCAACATCGGCGACAGTTCTGGCCATGGGACCGACGACATCAAGAGACGGCGACAAGGGCACCACATTTGACGTGCTGACTGTACCCCGGCTGGGCTTGAGGCCGACTGTGCCGCAGAGCGAAGAAGGAATGCGGATGGAGCCGCCGGTGTCTGTGCCGATGCTCCCGTAGGATAGGCCGGCCGCTAGGGAGGCCGCCGAGCCTCCGCTGGAACCACCCGTGATGCGCCCAAGATCCCACGGATTACGCGAAGCACCAAAGTGAGGATTGACGTTGGTAGCACCGTACGCAAATTCGTGCATGTTGGTCTTACCAAGGAGTACGGCTCCCGACTGCTGCAGCGCGGTTACCAGGGGAGCGTCGTGCTCGGGGACGAAATCACGCAGAATTTTTGAGCCGGCCGTCGTGCGAATTCCTGCCGTATAGATATTGTCTTTGAGGGAAATGGGAATGCCTTGCAGTGGGCCGCGATCATGGCGAGCCGCGTGACCTTTCCCTTTTGCAAGCTCGGCTTCAGCTTGCACAGCCTGTTGCAAAGCAAGTTCTGCGGTGACGGTGAGAAAGGCGTTGAGCCGAGGATTGAATTGTTCGATGCGAGCGAGCAGAAACCGGGTGAGTTCGACAGGAGAAAGTTTCCGGTTGCGAAACAATTTTCCGATTGTGCCGATCGAAGCGAAAGCGAGTTGGGAATCAGCCAAGATCAATAGATTCTGTCCAGACGGCGGAGATTACCGAAGGTACCGAGGTTCGAAATGATGAAGGCAACGCGAAATTGGTTTTCAGTTCGAATAACGCCGAGGTTGATGTGGCGATACTCAAACGCCAATCCGCAACAGCTCCCATTGTAATTTACAAGCACAAATTGATTTTGCAGAGTGTCAGACTGCAGATTGTAGCTGAGTCCTGCTGCCGCATTGAACCCCTGGCGAGTCAATCCTCCCCAACCGAGGATGGCGCGAATCTGGTTCGTGGGAGGCTCGACCAGCGGGTCGCCTTGCAGACGAAAATCAGCGGCCGTGAGGTAGAACTCACTATAAGGCTTGATCTTGAGCAGGGTTCCGATGGTGGTGATTTTCTGTAGTTGTGGATCGTATTCGAGGATTTGCTCGGCGTCGAAAATTCCCCCGGGAGTCAATTTAATGTCACTGACGATGGGGGACCAATTGCGTGGCGAGGAAGCGAACGCAAATCCCGTGACGGAATCGAGCGCCTGGAACACGTTGCGCTGGCCGGGGATGATCGCGCCGCCAAAGGTGGGATCAAAATAATGTTTTTGAACGACGCTCCAGGAAAGGAAATCGACAGGCTGATCGTCGTTGGTCTTGATAAAAAGATGCTGGATGAAACCGTATTCGATTTCGTTGGTATTGCTGAGCGTGGAGTTGTTGTCGAAGCGTACAAAGTCCTGGAAATTGTGGACACCGGTGAGATAGCGATAGGTGAGAAAAGGGTCGATGGTGTGCTTGTAACGATGATGCGTGGCGGGACGATCGAAAAACTTTTCCAAAGTTGCCGGCCGGAATTCGACCGCGAATTCGCCGGTATTCCGGGAAATAGAATTGCCGGTAAGCACATCGTTGGCGTTGAGGGAATCTCCGTAGTAGGTAGTATGGAAGGCCGCCGAGGTAGTGATGCCCAGCCATGTGCCGAGATGCAACGGGATGGTGACCTTCGGAGCCAGATCAAAACGAGCCACAAAATTTGGCGTGTTCAAAAATTCGTCGTCGCGATGAACGCTCCCCGCGAACGAGTCGAAGGAAAAGTAAAAGGGCAGACCTTTCCAAGGGGATTGTTCCACAGAACTGAAACGGAGTTCCGGCGCACTGCGAAGCACAACACTACTTTCTGGACTCACTTGCAGAAAGCTGCGATCGTTCAAAGCGGCAATATTAAAACTGAAACCGCTGAAGTTGTTGGTCAGGAAGACAGCGCTTCGTACGTCGGAATTGATGGAGTCGCCATAGTTATCCGCAAAGGCCAGGCGAAACGTGAGTGAGGAAAGTTGATTCAGATCGGTGACGAAACGCCAGCCATGCTTCCACAGAGACTGAATTTCTAATTGTTGCTGATAGCCACCCTGCTTCTCGAGGACGCCGTCTGTAACGATTCCGCGGTCTTGAACGGCGAAATAACTGTATTTGATCGAAGTGCTCTCAAATGGGCGGGCACGAAATTCAGCGCGTTCCGAAGGGCCTCGCAAGCTGAAATATTCGAACCCGACAGTGGCATCCATCCAGGATTTTGGCGCCCAATAATAGGCATCACCCACAATATAGCCCTTCGTGCTGCTATCGCCCAGGATCGGGATCAGGAAACCGGACTGCCGGACGTGATCGCCCGCAGGCGTGGTGGCAAAAGGAAGCCAAATCAGCGGCACGCGATAAATCCGGAAATTGGAGTTAATCAGAGCGACGTTCTTGTTGAGCGTGATTTTGGCCTCTGGCGCATAAAACTGCCAGGTAGGCTTGTGAGGGTCGCAAATGGTGAACCAGGAATGGTGGACGATGTAGTAGTCGGAAGAAAAACGCTCGACTTCTTTGGCCTCGAAATAAAGAGGATTCTGGGAAAGAAGTAGTGAGGGATTTGGACGACGCTCCATCTTCACGGTCCCGTGCACGTTCACAAACGTGCCATGGCCGGTGCGGATGTTCAGCTGGCCTTCGTCGCCTTCCAGGTGCTGAGTGTCGTAGTCGAAAATGACATGGCCGCGGGCAACCGCTTCCGAACTGACGCTGTTGTACTCGACATGGTCGGCGCGGAGGCGCATGTCCCCGTAGTGAATATCGACATCATCTTCCGCAAAATAAACATCACCTTGCCTGGATTGCGCGCCTTTGGAAGAAATTTCCGCAATTGCGCCATCCGGAGAAGGTAAGCGGATTTGCTGAGCAAGGGAAGCGGGAGTAAGCGGCAGCACAAGGCAGAGCAAAAGATAGAACGAACGCAGGGCGGAATTGGAAAGTATGTTCACGCGGCAAATGAGCTCTACAAAATGAAGAAGTAGCCTAGCATGCGTACAAGCCAATTTGTAGCGGATGGGCATGTTAGAAACATATAGATGCAGCGCGATGAGCTAAGGCGGTATCCGGCCGAGAGAAATTGCCGGCGTCCGTTCCTTTGGTGGAGTTGCGGCCAGATTAGTTCGCCGTGGGCTTCGGTGAGTGGTGATTGGCGCGGTACCAATCGTAGGTGCGCTGCAGGCCCTCTTCAAAGTGCACCGTAGGCTCGTAGCCCAGAAACTGCTTGGCCCGAGAAATGTCGGCCAGAGAATCAAGAATATCACCTTCGCGGGGACTGTCGTAGTGTGCGGGTATGTGTTTGCCCGAGATGCGACGGAACAGTTCCAAGGTCCGATTCAGAGAGATGGAGTGTCCCGTGCCGATATTGAAAACTTCGCCGGAGATGGCGGGGGTTTCGCAGGCAAGCAAGTTGGCCTGCACCGCATTATCGACATAAGTGAAATCGCGGGTCTGCAGGCCGTCACCGTAAACCGTGGGTTTGATGTCATCGAGGAATGCAGCGGCGAAGCGGGACAAAACGCCCGAGTAGGGTGAATCGGGATCTTGGCGCGGACCAAAAATATTGAAGTAGCGCAGAGAGACGCTCTCCAAACCATAGCAGCGCCCAAAGGCTCGGGCATAGAGTTCACCGACAAATTTGGAAACACCATATGGGGAGATGGGATTAGGCTGCAGCGCTTCCGTTTTGGGGAGAGTAGCGGTTTCTCCATATGCGGAGGAAGAGGCCGCGTAAACGACGCGCTTCACCTTGTTGTCGCGCGAGGCGATGAGGACATTCAGAGTGCCATCCACGTTGATACGATTGGTTTCGATGGGATCTTTTACGGAGCGCGGAACAGAGGTGCGGGCTGCGAGATGAATCACATAGTCAGCCTGGTGACAGGCTTTCTGGACGGTTTCGAGATCGGTGATGGAACCCTTTACGAAAGTAATTTTATTGCGGATCTCCGAGAGGTTTTCTTCCTTGCCAGCCGACAAATCGTCCAACACGACGACCCCATGGCCGCGACGGACCAGTTCATCGACGGTATTTGAGCCGATAAATCCGGCGCCCCCAGTGACGAGGTAGCGCATACCCTGTCCTCCTGTTACCGAAGCATTCTTATTGTACGATGGTAACGATGTCAATTCGCGTAGGGAAACGGCAGCACGTCGCAAAAATATCATGAGTAAAACGGTTCAAGCAGTATTGGTCATTCTCATCGTGTTGCTGATGGCCGGCGGATATTGGTATGTCACCCATCGCGTAAAAGGATTTCCTGCCGAGCCGAATCGTCCGGGAACTTCGACCAAAGCGCCTGTTTATCCTCCACTCGCGCCAGATAGGACACCTCTCGGCAAAGGAAGCGAAGCAGGCAATGCAAATAAACCGGGGGCGAGCACAGGTGGCCCACTGTTGCGTGCCGGAGAAAGTCTGGAATACGCCGTAAATATAGCGAAATTGAACAGCACCATTGCGAACATTAAAGTGTCTGTCCTAGAGCAGAAGAACTCCAGCGGGAAGACCGCGTGGCACTTACAAGCGTTTGCTCACACGGAGAATCCATACCGGATGATTTTTGAACTGGACGATCAGTTTGATTCCTACAGCGAACCGCCGGCGCTTGACAGCGTGCAGTATGAGTTGCATTTGAGCGAACGCGGGCAAAAAGTGGATTCGGTGCAGCGGTTACTCACTTCGCCGAACGAATTCGCTCCTCAAGGAATGTCGGGGGCGAGAGTACTACCGGGCACCCGCGATCCGCTGGGGTTGCTGCAGTATCTGCGCAGCGTGGACTGGAGCAAGACGCCTGAAGTCCACTCGGCCGTTTATGACGGCCGTAAGCTGTATGACGTGCGCGCGGTGCTGGTGGGCAGATCGGAAACGGTGGCTGTGCCCGCCGGAAAGTACAATGCGACAAAAATAGAAATTCACGTCAACGACAATGGAACAGAGATGAAGGACGCGCATTTCCTACTGTATTTATCGAATGATGCAGCGCATACGCCGGTCTTGCTCGAAGCAGTGTTGCCGATTGCCACCGCCAGCGTCGAATTAACCAAGGCCAGGTAAACAACTCCAATTGAGAGTTTACTGTTAGCAGGGAACGATCTTCTCTCGGTGGCGAATGACCCGGCGGGTTGCGTTGCGGGTGTCAACGACCAGTTTCGAAGCATCCACGATCGCGCCAAAATCGTAACTGGAATGATCCGTGGCGATAAGCACGGCGTCATATTTGGACAGCGCGTCTGCCGTAAGCGGTACTGACTTCATGTGGGAGTAATCGTAATGGCGCATTTTGTGGAGTTGCGGGAAGTACGGATCGTTGTAATCGAAATCGGCACCGCGCCTTTTGAGGATCTCCATGATCTTAAGCGTTGGCGATTCGCGCAAGTCGTCTACATCCTTCTTGTAAGCCACTCCCAATATCAGGAGCTTCGAGCCTTTGAGGCTTTTCTTTTGCTGGTTCAACGCGTCAGCGATGGAATCGACCACGTGGTAAGGCATTGCCGTGTTGATTTCGCCAGCTAGTTCAATGAACCGCGTGGAAAAATCGTATTCACGCGCCTTCCAGGATAGATAAAAAGGGTCTACCGGAATGCAATGCCCACCCAAACCTGGGCCGGGATAGAAGGGCATGAACCCAAATGGTTTCGAAGAAGCAGCTTCGATCACTTCCCAAACATCCACGCCCATACGCAGGCAGAGCAGTTTCAGTTCGTTGACGAGAGCAATATTCACGCAGCGGAAAATATTTTCGAGCAATTTGGCCATCTCGGCGGCTTTTGTCGAGCTGACGGGAATCACCTTTGCGACGACTTGCGCGTACAAAGAGACTGCAGCGCGGCCACTGGCTGGATTCACACCACCCACGACTTTTGGAATTTGCGCCAGGCCAAACTGTTTGTTGCCGGGGTCTTCGCGTTCGGGTGAAAACGCCAGGAAAAAGTCGAAAGGAACGTTATCGTTTTCTGAACTCGCAACGATCGGGCAACGAAGGCCACTCTTCTCAAGAATCGGCAAAACCAATTCTTCGGTTGTACCGGGATAGGTGGTGGATTCCAGAACAACGAGCTGGCCCTTTTGCAAATGAGGATAGATGGACTTGGCGGTTTCTTCGACGTAGCTGAGATCGGGTTCGCGATACTCATTGAGCGGAGTCGGTACGCAGATCAAAATGGCATCGGCATCTTTCAGTTTGGAGAAATCGGTGGTGGCACTGAAATAGCGGCTATTTACATACTGCTGAATCTTGGTTTGCTGAATATGCTCGATGTAGGACTTACCGGCGTTGAGCACTCTGACTTTTTCAGGATCGGTATCAAATCCGGTTACCTTGTGACCAGCTTCCGCAAAGCGGAGCGCGAGCGGGAGCCCGACATAACCGCAACCGATGATCGCAACCTTAAGCTGGCTGCCCTTGAAAAACTCTGGTTTTCTATCTGTAGGCATGGAATCGAACGCGCTCCTAACCGTCTGAACTGTAAAAACAGGGCACAATGGCAAAAGGAAAACGCCCGAGAAATTATAACTGTTTCGCGAGCTGCCGTGGGATGCGGGTAACCGAATGTTTCCAAAAGGGAAGAAAAGGCCGTTGCGATTCTGAATCGACGCAGCCAAGATATACGGAATGGAAAAATGGGCAATTCAATTTGTTGAGACCTACCTGGCAAGATGACCTTCTTCCTCACGGTAGCCGTCCTGGGGCTCGTTGTGGGAGTCCTTGTTGGGCTGCTGGGAATTGGCGGCGGGGTGGTTCTTGTGCCGGCGATGGTCTACCTGCTGCATTTCGATCAACATCTGGCGCAAGGCACTTCTCTATTTATTCTTTTGCCTCCGATCGGACTGGGCGCGTTGCGCGGCTATTGGAAAAATCAACAAGTCGATCTACGAGCCGGAATTATCTGCGCAATCGGATTTACCTTAGGCGGATATGGAGGAGGCCGCATTGCGGTGCCTATGGCATCCCAACGGTTGCAGGCGGTGTTCGGATTTTTTCTGATGCTGTCGGCGTTCCTGCTGTGGAGAAAAGCCAGGCAAGCCGCCGCGGGGGGCGAAAGCGCGAGGAAAGAAATCAAGCAAAGCTTCGCGCGCGATTTCGGCGTTTTCCTAATAGCGGGTTTCTGCGGAGTAGCGGCTGGAATGGTCGGAATTGGAGGCGGAGTTCTGCTGGTGCCACTGCTGGGATTGTTATTTGGATTCAGTCAGCATCGGGCCCAGGGAACCAGTCTAGTCGCGTTAATCCCTCCCACGGGATTGCTAGCATTTTTGCTGTATGCCAAGGCTGGCTACATCTCCTGGCAGAGCGGGTTCCTGCTGATTCCTGGTGTGTTTCTGGGAGGCATTCTAGGGGCGAAATTGGCGAAGACTCTAAACCCTAGGAGGATGCGACTGGTCTTCGCGGCCGCGATGGCCTTGCTGGGGATCTGGCAAGTCTTCTCCGCATGGCGTTCCTGACGCATACTATGGACTGATGGTCGACATTCATTGCCATATTTTGTTTGGGCTGGACGATGGCGCGCGAACGATTGAGGATTCGATGGCCATGGCCGAGGATGCCATCGCCGATGGCATCACCCACGTTGTGGGCACGCCGCATGCAAGCAATGAGCACGCCTTCCATTTTGCCCGAGTGCAGGCTGTGCGGGAGGAACTCCAGGAAAAGTTGGGTGAACGGCTGACCATCGCCACAGGCTGTGATTTCCATTTGAATCCGGAAAACATTCAGAGCATTCGCAACGACCCCGCACCGTTCTGTATCAATCAGAAAGACTATTTGTTGGTGGAATTTAATGAGTTTTCGATTCCTCCTTCGATGGATCAGACCCTGCATGAGCTTCATCTGCAGGGATTGCGCCCGATCGTGACCCATCCGGAACGCAACGGGATTCTGCGAACGCAGCCGGAGCGCTTGCGCGACTGGGTTCATCAGGGATGCTACGTTCAAGTCACTGCTGGATCGCTCTCGGGGGTTTTTGGGCCTGCAGCGAAGGAGCGGGCTTGGACCTGGATTGAGCAAGGATTAGTTCATTTTGTTTCCAGTGATGCGCATAACACCGCGCGGCGGCCGTTGAAATTAAAGTTTGCATACGAGGCCATCACCGAGCTGCATGGAGAAGAAAAGGCGCGCGCCCTTCTGCTCGACAACCCACTTGCTGCGTTTGAAGGGCAAGCTTTGCCGTATGTGCCGGAAGTGCGCAGCAAATTGAAAATTGAAAAGCGGAAACGCTTTTTTTTCTTCTAGATCAACGAACTTCATCTGGCGGGACGGAGCGGCAGACCCGCCCAGACATTGAGCAGGCCCAAAACTTCCCGGACCACGTCGAGCACATCCGTAGTGCTCTGCCACCAGCGCGCAGCGTCGAAGCTATCATCAGAGAGGCCCCGAACAATAGCCCGACCCTGCTTGGCCGACAAACGATTCCACAGTGCTTTGGTGCGGCGCGTATGAACATTAGAAGTTACGATGATCACCTTTCGGTCTGGTTGTGCGCGGACGGCTTGGCCAATCGTGTTGATTTCATCTTCGGTATTCAGAATGGGGGGATCGAGAATGCGGATGGCGCTTTCCGGAACACCTTCGCGGATCAGGATCAGTTTGTCGTAAGTGTCCTCGGCGGAAAAGGGCACGGAAAGTTTCGCTAGGGTTCGACCGGGCTCCGTCGAATGTGTAAGCCAGACTTCCGGCGCATAGCCGTCGCGATAGATACGAGCCGCCTCCAGAGCGCGAGACGGCATACTGCCACTTAAGACTGCAATCGCGGATGCATGTTCCAGCGGATCTTCCAGGATTAGCCAGCGGCCAAGATTTAGAAAAGTGGTGAAGCCAGCGAAGAAAATGAAACAGCTAAACCATAGCCAAAGGTGCGGTTTGCGCTGTTGCTGCGACGGGAGAATAGTTGCGACTAAAAAGGGAAGCATTGCCGCGCATGGTAACTTGCGGGGGAAGAGCCGTCAAACTTGTTCGAAACAGTTATGGCCAAAGCTCGTTCAGAACCGCGGCGAGGCGAGCTCCGGCTTTTGTGAGTTGTTCAGAGACAATTGGGGTTGCCGCTTTCTGGTAATCAGCTGCAATCTTCTCCTTTAGATTCAACATCCGCAGGGCGATATGCTCGTCATCTGCGCAAGAACTCACCGCAACTGGCTTTTCGATGGTGATTTTGTTGGGCAGGAGCCCATAGACTACCTGTTCCGCGACCTCGTGACTTTCCCAGGCCCAAACATGGGGATCGCGCGAACCGGATAGCCAAGGAGGGATTTGTTGCTTGAACTCTGAATCCAAATCCTCCGCGAGCTGCTGAGGGGTGCGCGTGCCGGCGTATTGTGTAATTAGGTCGCTATCCCAGATGGAATGAAGATTGGGTAGAAAGCTTTCCATCTGGACGTTGGTCTCAACCGGAGCACGACCCCAAAAATCTACGGGCACACAATTGCCGCCGCGATCGTTATTCGACGTCGTGTGAAGTGGCTGATGAATGTCGCCAATGAAATGGATTATGTAGCGCA
>DATFZN010000078.1:0-13244 GCA_035314425.1 Candidatus Acidiferrum sp.
TGAGCCTGATCGATCAGCGCACCGACCAAAATGATTGCGTAGCTGGCCACTTTGCTGAGTTCTGCAAGGAAAAATGGCCCATCGAATAACCGGCGTGAAAACAGCGCCGCCAGATGGCACGCACCATTCAGTAGCGCCACCAAAAACAATGAGTAATCGTAGATCGATGCGTCGCTATCATTTTTCTTTCCGGCTAGGTACCGGCGATAGAAAAAGAAGGAGGCCAGAATGAATAATCCCCCAGGAAGCAATTCCCAGGGACGCGAGATAAACGCCCTCGCCTGGGCTACCGGTGTCGCAGGCGCGGCAAGAAACGCCGCGCTGGTCACATAGGCTGCGCCTGCAACCACGAGCAACGCACCGGCAGTTTCACGGCTCGGTTGACGCGCGGTGGGCAAGAACCGTTCGACAGCCAATGCGGCAAGCAGAAGTACGGCAAGCAGAGTGCGGCCAACCATCCAACCCATGGGTACATGCGATAGTGGAACTGGCCCCGCATGCAACAAACTGCTCAATCCAAAGTAGCTCAGCGTCTCAATGGTACCGGAGAGCACAAACCCAAACGCGAGAATCAGCGCTACGCGATCGTGTGTTCCGCGAAAGCGCACCAGAGCATTCGCGGCGTAGCAGAAACTCAGCAGCGATCCGCCAACTTCGAGGAAGAGGTAAGTATTGGGTGAGCCAAAGGCGTGAGAATAACGCGAGTAGAAAACGATGCCAAGAAACAGGGCGATGAGAACACCATAGCCGATGGCAGGCAGGTTTCCACGGTCTCGGCTGAGAAACCCTTTGATTTTGGCCCAATCGCCCAACATACCCCCCAATTGCCGGAGAAACCCGACAACTGAAGGGGATTGCACGTGCCATGCCTTTTCCGGACCGCGAAAGGGCTACTCCAACTAGCTGAGTATCAAGAACTTATAGAAGTCAGCCGTTTTCAATTTCCCACCTGAGACCCGGCGCGAGACAGCTCACACGCTCCGAACTGCTCCCTCTTGGTACCTTAACGCGAATGTATCCAGAGAGTTAGCAGGCCATTGGACAAACCCAGTCGAGTCCGAGGCGAATCTCGATTTGAGACAGTCTCACGCTTGCCATCGACCGCGAAGTTCAGGGCTTTGGGGCTGGAGGAGCCAGGTCCCGCGCCCCGACGGAGTTTGTAAAACCCTGGCGCTTGTGCGACCCGTCGCAGAATGGTTGGTTCGCAGAATGACTGCAACGGCAAAACGATACCGCCGAACGACCCCCTAAACCGAAGGCCCTTCCTTCTTGATCTACGACCTCAAAATCTCCTTCCACTTTGATGGGACCATTATTGAAAATTGTAACCTTGGTAGTTGCCAACGAACCCTCCGTGAGATTTTTCCAGCTTTACTTCAACCTGAAACCTAGTATCGCGGCACCGTCGGGTCAACTTCCGTCGACCATGACAGAATTCCTCCGCGTAGATTCAACACCTTGCGGAACCCGGCCTTGCGCAGGAAATCCACGGCTTCCGCCGAACGCTTGCCGCTACGGCAGTGGGCGATGATCTCATTGGAAGAGTCCAGCTCATGAACCCGCCGCGGCAACTCGCCCAGCGGAATGAGGTGTCCCTTCAGATTGCAGATCTGATATTCGTGCGGTTCGCGAACATCTAGAATAAACAGATCATCTCCACGATCCATGCGCTGTTTCAACTCGGTCGGAGTAATTTCAGGCACGTAAAGATCAACTTCTGGCTGTTCTTCGCCTCGCACTCCACAGAATTCATAGTAATCGATCAGCTTATGGATTTTGCGGTGCGTCCCACACATTGGACATTTCGGATTCTTGCGCAACTTCAATTCGCGGAACTTCAAAGACAGCGCATCGAAAAGCAGCAGACGCCCAACCAGCGATTCGCCACGATCGATTAGCAGCTTGATCGTTTCCAAAGCCTGCAGCGAGCCGATGATCCCTGGCAACACGCCTAGCACTCCTCCTTCGGCACAGGAAGGAACCAGTCCCGGCGGAGGCGGTTCTGGATACAAACAGCGGTAACACGGCCCATCCGGCATGCCAAACACCGTGCACTGGCCTTCGAAACGGAAAATCGAGCCATACACATTCGGCTTGCCCAACAGAATACACGCGTCGTTCACCAGGTAGCGCGTGGGAAAATTGTCGGTGCCATCGACGATGACGTCATACTCCTTGAAAATCTCCAGCGCGTTCTCGCTGGACAATTTCGTAGCGTAGGTTGTGACTTGTACGTCCGGATTCAGATTCGTCAACCGGGCCTTCGCGGCTTCGGTCTTGGGTTTGCCCACATCGCTCGTGCCAAACGTCACCTGACGCTGCAAATTGGTGAAATCCACGATGTCGAAATCCACCAGGCCAATTTTGCCGACTCCCGCCGCCGTCAAATACAGCCCCAGAGGCGCTCCGAGTCCGCCAGTGCCGATCAGCAGCACTTTCGCACCTTTCAACTTTAACTGACCGTCCATCCCAACTTCCGGCATGATCAGGTGGCGGCTGTAGCGCAGGATTTCTTCGTTGGTCAAGCTCGCCGCCGGAACGTGTCCGGGCAACAGCCGTTCTTTTGTAGGCATACAGGTGGTCCTTCCAATCATCTTACGCGCTTCACCGCAGTGTGAAAAGCGCAAGGCCAACATTCAATTCTTCGCGTTCTGCGAAGTCAGGTCGTACGGATAGTTCCACGCTGGGTACAAGTTAAGCGGTTCTTCGAAGCCGCTGAGCTCACGAGGAAGGGCGCACGGCCAGCGAAAATCACAAATTACTATACCTGGCCAGTAATGAAATATCTCCGCGCGGAAGGGGCGATTATCCGTCGTTCGGTTCGGCATCCAACTAAATCCGTGCACGCCAAACTGGATGCGCGTAGAATGCTACGCGCTGCGCGCCGGGAGTGCGATCGGGGGCCACTCCAAGTCAAGTTAGCTGCGGGAGGCCATCATCCATGACGACCTCTGCAGAGCACGGCCCCCGCGCCATCCTTCAGATGGGAATGACGGCCAAGCTCACCCACTTCAGTTTTTCTACCCTCACCACTATCGGCTTCGGAGACGTGACTCCACTTCACCCTTTTGCGCGCTCGCTGGCCACTGCGGAAGCCTTCGTCGGCCAACTTTTTCACGCAATCCTGATTGGCGCTCCGGTGGCCATGGCCCTTCAAACTCACTCTAAATCCTGATCGTCTGAACTTGCGAAGCTCACCCCGCGTATCGCGAGAATCGCTTCATAAGTTTTGGTGTCCGAGCCGTGGAAACTGCCGAATTCATATCCGCGAACAAGCTATAGGCGTACCCAGCGCCCTTTACAGGCGTTGCCGGTAATCGTAACCTATTCGCATCATGTGGAACGTTGACGAACGCTTTGAAAAGAAAACCATAGACACCCTTACCGCCAAGGGGTTTTCCGTAGGTAGCACCCGCGGCGTTGTTCGCGTGGAAAAATATGGCTGCGGCGCGGAGCTGCGGCAAGAGGCCGATGGCCGCTTCCAGATGACCGTGCTGCCGACTGTGATGTTGAATGGTCATTTCACGCGGCTGTGGGACGCGGGCTACCAGAAATTTCTGTTAACCGACGAAGGCATCAAGCTCCCCGCACTTGCCACTCATTTGGAGAACCTTCGCAAATTCAATGAAGAGCTGCGCACCCTGCTGGGGGTGCCTACCTTCTACAACGAAGCGCTTGGCTCGGTGAGCCAGGTGAGTGTGTACGACCGAGTAAAGGGCCGCGCAGGCGACGTGCCAGACAAGACCGTGGGTGCGCACAGCCCAGATTCTGCAGCTCACTAAGTACGTGCTAATAACGGGTCAAACCCGTTTATCTCTCTACGGGGAGTCCTTCGCATGGCGAGAGCCGTCGGCTATATGGACGATCTGTTCTTCCAAATGAAGATCGCAGAAACCGCCAAGCAACTGGGAGTTGAGTTTAAAGTCGCTTCCAACCCTCAGGGCCTGAATGGCTTACTCGACCCCCCAACCAAGATGGTTATCTTCGACCTGAACTCTCGTCACAATCCGATAGCGACCCTTCAGGACTTATGCGCAACTCACAAGGGGTTGCGCGTTCTCGCCTTTTTGTCCCACGTACAAACTGATCTCGCGGCCCAAGCCCGCGCGGCTGGCTGCAAGGAAGTCCTGCCCCGATCAGTGTTTACGCAAAATCTGGCGACTATTCTAGAAGCGGCCAAGGATTGAGAGGAGCAATTTGCAAGTTTCTCGGAAGATTTGCTGGTATTTCGTAGGCCTTCTGTTGGCATCTTCTTTCCTCTACAAGCCTGCTTTTCCGCAAACCGCCAATGTTAATGAGGAACCCACCGCTATTCTGCGCAACGCAATGATGGCGGCCTGCTCGCAGAATGCAGAAGATTTTGGTCAGGTGCTCACCACGCGCAATGCCGCTGCCTTTGCTCGCATGACGCCAGCCGCCAAAGCGACGTTCCTCAAACGCTTTGTCTTGCTCGACCAACCGGGCGAACCCCACAGCCAAAGTAGTTCCAACGAAACCTATGTGATTGGTTGTGCGAATGAAACTGTCACAACCCAAATCCAGATTGGCAAACCTGAAATCCGCGACAATCTGGCCTATATTCCCTTCGACATTAAGGAGGCCTCAGATACGACCGGTGAAAACTCCAGGCACGCGACGATTGGCATGGTCCGGGAAAATGGCCAGTGGAAATTACTCTCGCTCGGATTGTTGTTGCTCGACTTGCCTTCGCTTGAGGAAGAGTGGGACAAGGCCGAAATCGCCGTCAATGAAAAATCCGCCATCACCTGCATGAAAGAGATTGCTGATGCTGTGGAAACCTATCGCAAACGGTATACACGTCTGCCAGACACGCTGGCCGTGATGGGACCGCCCCCGCAAGGACCGCCTAAGGCCGATAAGGCGGGTTTGCTTGGCGAAGATCTTTCCAACGGACGCAAGAACGGTTATATATTCCGCTACGTCATCGTCGGCGCAAATACTTCCGGCGCACCCGCAAAATACGAGCTTGCGGCCATTCCTGCGGAATACGGTCGCAGTGGAACGCGTTCTTTCTTCCGCGATTCGATTGGAGTCTTGCACGCAGCAGATCGCCAGGGAGCGGTCGGCAGCACCACTGACCCAAAGCTGGAGTAGTTTCAACCAGGAACTGCGATTGTGCCCTGTTTGTTACACTTACCCGGCTGGCGGACCAGAGCGAATATTCTGCCCCCGACAACATTTCGATGGGATCCTCCGGTCTCCCACGGGAGAATATTCGGATAACTGTTGCAACGTCTCTCTCATTTACCTCACCTGCTAGTAACATATCGGCACTTGAAATGATGAATTTCGGCATATTGGCATTGCTGACATTTGCTGCTGGAGGATTTTGCGCTACCATTCCGCATTCGCTATGCGTCTTGCTCATCTAGGGTTCCCTCTACTGATCGGAATGGCCATATTTCTGTTTGCCGGGTCTCCCGCCAGCCATGCACAAGAAATTGACTCGGTCTATGGGCCTCTTCCGGTGTTTGAGTTCCATAGCGGCTTCTGGGTAAACCTCCACCACTTCCTGTACCATGAAGCGCGTACAAAATCGGCGGCGAAGGCTGCCATGGACGCACCATCATCCTCCCCCGGAAGTCCACTCATCAAACAAACGCCCGGTTCGATCGTCACCCTGAACCCAGCCGAACAGAAGATCTGGGACAACGCCGTCGATTACTACCGGGAAAATCACAGCATGAAGGATATGCAGATCAACATCGACCTGATTCTGCTGAAGGACCAGTTGAGCGATTTCGAGGATTGCGACGAGCTTACCGGCAAAAAGAAGCCGCTGTGTGATGCAGGCCTGCCAGGCAAAGAAGGTGCCGTGCTGGAATCGGTTGCACCGATCTATCGCGCGCACTGGTGGACGGATCATAATCGCGCTAACCGCCGATGGGTAGCACGCGTGGCGCCACTGGTCCGCGAACAAGGCGTAGGACTGTCCGAGCGCCTCGCGGAAATTTATCAATCCAAATGGCCGAAAGAAAAAATTCGTGTGGAAGTGTGCGCTTACGCGAATGCAGCGGGAGCTTATACCACGCTCGATCCATTGCGAGTCACGATTTCCAGTATCGACCCGCGCAATCAAGGCTCAACGGCGCTTGAGGTGCTCTTTCATGAATCGTCGCACGGGCTCGCCTTGCCAGTGCAAAACGCCATCGCGCGCGAATGCCGTCAACGTGACAAACCAATTCCCCGCAATCTGTGGCATGCTCTGATTTATTACACCACCACCGAAGTGCTGCGCCCAATTTTGCAGGGGGCAAACTCAGAGACCTTCACGCCTGCACTGAAGTCGCAGGGGAACACCGGGCAAAAACCCAGCCGCCCCATCCCCGATGAATTGCGTGAAAACTTGTCGCAGCGAGGATGGGATGATTATCTGCACCTGCTGATGACATATTGGCAACCATACCTCGATGGGCGAGTCACGTTCGAGGACGCTATAGCGCACATGGTCTCCGCGCTCTGAGGCAGCGAGCCGGATGGTTCCGTATGCGCGGCAGGCTTTGTGCCCGCGTGCGTCTATGTTAATCTTGGTTTCGTTGTATTAGCCTGGCCAACGCCACGTAGTTCACGCATCGAACGTCCTTGCTTACCTTCTTCCTCGAAAGGGCAAAGAGTGTCGATGTCTCTGTAGTATGGCTGCCCCGGGCAAAAGGGACGAAACCCCCATGGTGGCACGACAAACCGCATCGCAAACCGAAAAAGAGCAGAGAGAGATCAAACTGGCGCATTCGCCGGACTCCGATGATGCCTTCATGTTCTATGGTCTGGCCACGCACAAACTCGCTACTCCCGGCTACAAGTACAAGCACATTCTGGCCGATATCCAAACGCTGAACGAAGCCGCGTTGACTGAGACCTATGATGTTACTGCGGTTAGTTTCGCCGCTTATCCTTCCCTACGCGATAAGTACATTCTGCTCGATTGTGGTGCGAGCTTCGGCGAGGGCTACGGCCCGATCATTGTCTCCACCAAATCGATGAAGCCGCAGGACCTGAAAGGCAAACGCATTGGCGTTCCCGGGCTGAAGACAACGGCTTACTTGACGCTGAAGTTGTTTCAGCCAGATTTTGAAGCGATCGTGATGCCGTTCGATAAGATCATGGAAGCGGTGAAGAACGAAGTTGTCGACGCGGGTTTGCTGATCCACGAAGGCCAGCTTTTTTTCCAGCAACTAGGATTGCACAGGATTGTCGACTTGGGAATCTGGTGGCACGAGCTGACAAACCTGCCGCTGCCCCTGGGTGGAAATGCCGTGCGCCGCTCGCTCGGTCTTGAACTCGGCCGACTGATTTCCAAGACAATTAGGGATAGCGTTGCGTACAGTCTCGATCATCGCGAGGAAGCTTTGAACTACGCCATGCAGTTTGCCCGCGACATGGATGCCGAGCTTGCCGACAAGTTTGTCGGCATGTATGTCAACAAGTGGACACTGGGCTATGGCGAAAAAGGCAAAAAGGCCGTCTGCGATTTGATCGAGCGCGGGACTAGCGCGGGCATTCTGCCGGGGCCGCCCACTGTCGAATTCCTTTCCGAATGACCCGCAGCCCAAGCTCTTCCGTTCCAAAATTCAAGTGGGCTGGCTGCAGAGCAATTTCTGCTTACAACTCAGGAACTTCGGCTTCGTTATGAAACCCTCACCACTGAAGGGAGTGAACTACCAGTCCTGCCCAGTGGCCAGTTATTTCTTCTCCGCCGGCTTCGGCAGTGGTGTCAAATACAGATCCTGATAATCAAAGCTGAAATCCGCCAGCGGCGAAACGGCCACCATGTTGAAGTGGTCTATGGAGCCGTCCGGTTTCAGCGCAAAGGTGACAAACGCGTCCTCGACAGTGTGATCGCGCCAGTGTGCTTTGAATGTTTCGTACTGCCAGGGCTGCAGTTCTGCTACGCCCTTCGCGGTGTGCGCTAAGGTCAGAACCAGCCCTGTCGATTCAAGGGTGATCGTCATCTCTCCATACCACGGATCGCTGTAGTCGCCGGCGTATTTTTCAAGCGGAAGCGACGGCTTAGAATCCGTGGCACGAGAGGTATCCGCTTTCTTCATCGCCTGCTCTGCTTCTTTCCGTTCTTTATCTTCGACTGTCTTGAAGGAAGCTGTGTAATCCTGGGTCGGTCCGCCAAGATAACTATCCAGGATGTGGTAAAGAATGGATTCAAATGCGTAGTCTTCTTCTGTATTGGTCAGGATGACGACGCCAAGATCCTCCTGGGGGACCAGGAGAACTCGCGTGACAAATCCGGCCACGCCGCCGGAGTGCCCGACCAGCTTCCTGCCTCTGTAATCGCGCAGAAACCAACCAAGCCCGTAGCCCGATAAGTTTGCCTTGAGCGTCTTCAATTCCTCAGGGCCTCCCTCACCGACCGGAATCACTGTCTGCTGCGTCCACATCGTTTGCGAGGATTTCGCGCTGAAAATTCTCTTTTCCGTGCCAGGAATTTTCCCGCGATTCAACTGCAACAGAACCCACTTCGACATGTCGGCCACAGAAGAGTTGATGGAACCAGCGGGTCCGGCATTGTCAAGATTCTCAAACGGAATCGGCTGAAGCTTGCCGTCCACTTTCTCGTGGGGGTAAGCCCAATTGCCGCTGGAGTTGAACGCAGTGGTGCTGGTATTCGTGTTGTTCATGCCCAGGGGCAAAAAAATCTTTTCGCGCACATATTCGTCCCAGGTCTTCCCGCCGTTTTCTGCGACCACTTGCCCGGCGGTAACGAACATTAAATTGTTATAGGCAAATTGACTGCGAAAACTGGTGGCGGGCTTCAGAAAGCGCACGCGATACACAACTTCCTCACGAGTAAACGTGGTATGTGGCCAGAACATCAGGTCGCCTTCGCCGAGGCCTAATCCGCTGCGATGGCAGAGCAGATCGCGGATGCGCATCTCCTTGGAAACGTACGGGTCATACATTTCAAAGCCCTTCAGTCGCTCGTAAACGGGATCATCCCAATCAAGTTTGCCTTGATCTACAAGCGTGGCGATGGCGGCAGCTGTGAATGCTTTGGTGTTTGAACCGATGCCGAAGAGCGTGTTTTCATCGACAGGAGTTGGATCGCCTAGCTTGCGAACTCCGTAGCCCTTCAGCAAAATGACATTTCCACCCTTCACGATCGCGATCGAGAGACCCGGCACGTCGAAGGTCTTCATGGCCTGGGCAACGTAGACGTCCAGATCAGCCGGCACCTGCTGCGCTGGCCCGGCAACCGCATTCGCCAGCACAAACAACAAAACACTCGATCGCAACCACTTGCAGGAACTTTTCATTGCCATATGCCTCCAAAAAATTGCAGCAAGCATACACCGATTAGCACTATTCAAGGGGCAGGGGTATCGCAAAAAAAAAAATGGCCAATCGTTCACTTCATGACGGACGGTCCTGCAGAAAAGATACGCATAATCGAAAGTTGTCTGCGGTACAAGTAAGATAGCCTCATATGATCGTCCGAGTGCTGCGAGGAACATCTAAAGTCACAGCGGCTCTGACTGGGCTTTCACTTGTGTACCTTATGTCTACTTTCTTGGCCACGGCAGCAGGATCACTTCCACACGCGATCTCCCGCTTCAGATTGTTTTTCACAATTTCGCGGCTCTGCCATAGGGGTTTGTGGGACCTAAGATGTTCGCCGAATGACGTGGGCGAACTTCGAGCCACTACTATGACGCTTCCGGGGTTGCTTAAGAACGGGAAGTCCTCTTCAAATTATCAATCGCAAGCTATCGAGAGGTTTGTCACCGCCGATACGCTGCTGTATCCTGCCAGCAGAATTCTGTATTGGAGGTAGCTATGACGCAGTCCTTCTCGCCACTCGATTCGCTGCTCGTCAATCTCGTGCTTGGCACACTTGCGATCGGCCTGCCCATTCTCTTCGTCCTGGCGGCCCGCTTTCTGTGGGATCGCAACCTGAACCTTGGCCGTTCCAAAGAGCTCGAGAAACTGATCTGGCAGTTGCACCGGATCGCCAGCGCCATGGAACACCAAATGAATTTGTCATTCCCGGCCGTTCAGCCGGGAACGGAAGAGCCGCGCGATCTGGCTTATTTGCAGCGTCACGTTGGCCCATCGCTGGCGCCTGCGACGGGCGTTGCTACAGCCAGTGCCGTGCCCGTGGCACCCGCAACACATCAGCCCGTAGTGCAACAGGCAGCCACACAACAGCCTGCCGCTCCACCTCCGGCCGCCGAGCAGCCCGCGATTCCTGCCATTGAGCGACGCGACCCTTCTGTCGAGGTGCCTCGAGCGGGCGTCAACTCGATGTTCGGCCTCTAGCGTGCGAAACCGCCACAAGGAGTTCATACAAATTTGGCGAGAGGATTGTCGCACCTTTCTATAGATCAAACCCCAAGAGCGAGCAACAGCTTGGTTGACCAAGCAGATCTAAACTCATACGATAGCAGCGCCAAATTATGATTGGGCAGACCATCTCGCATTACAAAATCCTGAACAAGCTCGGCAGCGGCGGCATGGGAGTGGTGTACGAAGCTGAGGACAGCCGGCTGGGCCGAAACGTCGCGCTCAAGTTCCTTCCACCAGAATTGGGTCAGGACGCACAATCGTTGGAGCGCTTTCAAAGAGAGGCGCGGGCTGCTTCGGCACTCAATCATCCCAATATCTGTACGGTTCATGCGATTGAACAGTACGAGCGGCAGCACTTCATCGTGATGGAGCGGCTCGAGGGACAAACGCTGTCACAGATGATCGGCGGCCAACCGCTTGAGATCGATAAGTTGTTGGGAGTGGCCATTCAGATTGGGGACGCTTTGGAGTCGGCGCATGCCAAGGGCATCGTTCACCGGGACATTAAGCCTGCCAACATATTTGTGACTGAGCGGGGACAGGTAAAGATCCTCGACTTTGGACTGGCGAAGATGGAAGGAGTGCGGCGAAGCAGTGCCGGCGCAGGTGCTGACCTCGAGATGCAGACCGAGCCGAATACAAACGGACTAACTCAACCGGGAACGACGCTTGGAACAGTAGCCTACATGTCGCCCGAGCAGGCGCGTGGACAGTTGGCCGACGCGCGGACTGACCTGTTTTCTCTGGGCACGGTGTTGTATCAAATGGCGACGGGGATCTTACCCTTTCAGGGCGACACTTCCGCGGTGATCTATGAAGCCATTCTCAATCGAGATCCATTGCCTGCGAGAGAAGCGAATACGGCGGTGCCTTTGGAATTAGAGCGGATTATCGATAAGGCACTAGAGAAAGACCGCAATCTGCGGTACCAAACCGCAACCGACATAAAAACGGACCTCACCCGACTGAAGCGTGATCTTGGGTCTTCGGGCCGCAAACGGATGGCTGAAGGCACTGAATCGCGTGCGGAGAACAAGCAAAGTGAGAAGTCGATTGCCGTTCTGTACTTCGAGAATCTCAGTGGCGTTAAGGAAGATGAATACTTTCGCGACGGAATAACCGAAGACATCATCACGGAACTCTCCAAGATCAAAGGACTGAACATTTTTTCGCGGCCGACGGTGCTGGCATACCGCGATAAACGGGTGACCCCAGCACAGATCGGGCAACAGCTCAAGGCGGCCTTTGTGCTGGCGGGAAGTTTGCGACGCGCGGGAAACCGGCTGCGGATCAACGCGCAATTGGTGGATACGCAAACGGATTTTCCGTTGTGGTCCGAGCGATACGACCGTGAGATGAAGGATGTGTTTGAAGTACAGGACGAGATTGCCCGCAATATTGCGGAGGCTTTGCGCATCACGCTTTCCCCGCAAGAACAGGCTGCCCTGGCCGCGAAACCGACCGAAAATTTGCAGGCTTACGATTTGTACTTACGGGGGAAAAATTATGCGCGGCGCATGACCAGGCAGGACCTGGAATTTGCTCTGCAGATGTTCGAGAACGCCGTGTCCCTCGATCCTAATTTTGCACTGGCCTACGCTGCGATCGCCAACGTATGCGCACAGACGCACTACAATTACGGGCGCGATCCCATCTGGCTAAAACGTGCAGAAGCCGCTTCACAGCGGGCCGTGCGGCTACAACCACACTTGCCAGAGGTGCTGGTGGCACAGGCATGGATTCTTTACGCTGCACAGAATTATGATGATGCGATCCACTGCGTGAAGCAGGCCATTGACCGTAAACGTGATTGTGAGGGGGCGTACTATCTGCTCTGCCGCGCGCTGTTTGCCTCAGGGCGTCATCAGGAGGTGGCTAGCATTGCGGATAGGGCATTGGAAGTTAGTGGCGAGGATTACAACTGCTACGTGCCAATCATGAATGCGCTGGACGTTATGGGAAAGCGAGAAGCCCTTCGGAACACGCGCCAAAGAAGAGTCGTCGCGATGGAAAATCATCTCAAGCATGTTCCAGAAGATGCGCGCGCGCGAATTCTCCTTGCAAGTGATTACGCAGCGATGGACCGCGCGGAAGACGCGGTCCGGGAAACAAACTTCGCGGTCGCACTCCGCTCGAACGAGGCTACCGTGCTTTATAATGCGGCCTGTGTCTTCGGCCTACTAAAACGGAAACCAGAGGCTATCGCGGCGCTGAAAAAAGCTTGGGACGCCGGATTTAAGGATGCGGACTGGGCTCGTCAGGATCCGGATCTCGTCCCGCTTCATGGTGATCCGGAGTTCGAAGAGCTCTACCCTCCAAAGAGCCGATAGTCCAAACGCTTAGCGGGCGGTCCATCCGCCGTCAATCAAAATTGTTTCACCGGTAATCAACGAAGCAGCGGGCGAGGCGAGAAACACGACCGCCCCGGCCACTTCCATGGGCTCGCCGATCCGGTGAAGCGCGGCGATGCGCTCGACCGTGTCGGCGCGAAATGCGGGATCAGAAAGCGCACTTTCCGTGCCCGGTGTGCGGATGAAGGTCGGCGCCACGGCGTTGACAGTGATTCCGTACTTGCCCCATTCGACCGCCAAACACTTAGTCAAATGGGTGATTCCCGCTTTGGTCATGCAATAGATCGATTCCGTGGGCAGAGCCACAAAGCCTGCCTGCGAGCTCATGTTGATAATCGTACCGTTCTTCTGCTGAATCATCAGTCGCCCAACGGCCTGGCTGGCAAAAAAGGTGCCTTTCAAGTTCACCGCTAAAGTTTCGTCAAAATCTTGCTCGCGAACATTCTCGGCAGGATTTTCTGGCGCGATGCCGGCATTGTTGACGAGGATGTCGATGCGGCCGAACTCCTTCGCAGCTTCATCTACAGCAGTAAAAATTTGATCTCGATTGCGCATGTCCATCTGAAGCGGCAGGGC
>DATFZN010000079.1:0-7268 GCA_035314425.1 Candidatus Acidiferrum sp.
AACCCGTTGAGTGGCTGGACGGGGAGTATTCACGCGGTGTCCACGGACCAGGTGGCTAGCAGCGCGCATGTTGGATCGTATTTGACAGTTGGAGCGAACGCGTGCACGTCGTGCCACGTGGAGCACAACGCGTCAGGGCCAGCGTGGTTGCTGCGTTCGGCGACGCCGGCCGCACCAGGAATTGATCCCAGTTCGCAAACTTGCATAACCTGCCACAATGGCGGAGGAAACGTTTCGCCGGCCGCAGCGAACGTGTATTCAGAGTTTGCTAAAAATGGCCCGCACCCGCTGCCAGCAGGAACGAGCGGGCATGATGCGGCTGAACCAACAGTCCTCAACAACAATCGGCACGCGACATGCGTTGATTGTCACAGCCCGCATGCTGCCAATCAGGTAACGCTATTTTCTGTGCCGCCGAGAATTCGCCCACCGCAAACAAACGCGACCGGAGTGAGTGGGCTTGATGGAGTGACTGTGTTGACGCCAGCGCTAAATCAGTATGAAACGTGCTTGCGCTGCCACGGAACAAGCGTTGGGAAACAAGTGTTGATCAAGTATGGGTATTTGCCCACACGATTGGTGTTCACAGGAGACGCCTTAAACCTGGTGCCGCAATTCAGCCCCAACGCGACGTCGAGCCATCCGGTGACACACGACAGTACCAGCCCATTACCACAGCCCAGTCTGCTGACAAACATGCTCAATCAGAATGGCACGCAGTCGGCAAGACTGGTAGGAGTCAGAATATTTTGTACCGATTGCCACAACAGTGATGACAATCGCGAATTTGGGGGGACAGGTCCGAACGGACCGCACGGATCGAATTATTCGCACATTCTGGAGCGGAACTACCAGATGAGTCAGGCAACGGCGCCAGGCGGAACGATCGGCAATACATTCCCTAATCCGGATACGAGCCCCCAAGGTCCGTATGCGATCTGCGCAAAATGCCACGACCTAGCAAATAACATTTTGCAAAACACCAGTTGGACATTGCACAGAAGACATATTGCGCAGGATGGGTTCTCTTGCTCGGTATGCCACACGGCGCACGGAATGGGCGCGGTCAATCCAACTATTTCAGGCGAGAGATTAGTCAACTTCGATATTAATGTGGTTGGGCAAAACCAGGGAGCGCCGATTTCTTATAATCGCGGCACGAATAGCTGTACGCTGAGGTGCCACAACGCAGCACATAACGCGAATGGCACAGTCACGATAAACGGAACAGGACTGCAGCAAGCGCTGCCCGGGCCTAAGCATTAAATAGCTTCATTGCGACATCATCTGCGGAGAGACGCGAACAAATGGGCGGCAGAGGGAAAGCGGCGCAACAATCGAAGGTAGGGGATGCGTTCGGTGGCATTTTGTGGCGGCACAAGAGTTGGTGGCTGCCGGCACTTGTCGTGCTCTTGGTGCTCGTGGGAATTGTGTATGTGCTGGGGCACCTTTCATCCGCCGACTCAGAGATGTATCCGACGTCTTGGCTTTACACTACATTTGCTGAACGACTGTGCTGAGGCATGCCACCTACCAGAAAAGAATTGATCCTAGCGGGAGTGGTGTTGCTGGCGATTCCGCTTTTAGCGGAAATTGCATTGAGGGCCGCGCGCGTTCAGTTCGATCCCCAGTTGTACCGACCGAATCGCGAGCTTGGCTGGGTGATGCGGCCCCGCGCAAGTGGCGTTGTAACGACCGAAACAAAGCAATATGTCGCGATCAACGAGCGTGGATTTCACGATAAAGAGCATTCCTATGAAAAACCGATCAATGTTTTTCGAATTGCAGTACTCGGGAATTCCTGGACAGAGGCACTCCAAGTGCCGCTCGAGAAGAATTATTGTTCGGTGCTTGAGAAGGAGTTGGTGGACAAGCGCTGCTTCGGTGGGAAACCAGTAGAGGTCCTGAATTTTGGAGTGGCGGGATATTCGACGGCCCAGGAACTGCTCGAACTGCAGCAAGAGGTTTGGAAATATCAGCCGGACCTGGTGATTGTGGCGTTATATCCTGCGCGGGATATTGCAAATAATGCGCGCGACCTGAATAACGCGGTGGACCCGGAGAGGTCGCCCTACTTTGTTTATCGCGGTAACAAACTTGTTGAAGATGACGCCTTCCAATCTGTGGCGGCGCTGCAACCGCCACAGATCTACCTGCAGAATATCGGGTACCAGATCAATGAGCGGTCGCGCGTACTCCAAGCAATCGTGGCAGTGCAACGATTCGGAAAAATTCGAGTAGCAATGGCCTCAGTGAAAGACAAGGCGGAGAAATCTGGACTGGAAAACCTGGAGTATGCAATTTATGCGCCTCCCTCGTTGCCTGCGATGGAGACCGCTTGGAAGGTTACGGAAGGATTGCTGATGGCGATACGCGATGAAGTGAAGGCGCATGGAGCGAAGCTGTGGATCGTGACATTGGCTACACGGCCTCAGGTAATACCCGACGCATCAGTGCGTAGGGTCTTGATGAACAAGATCGGAGTTCAGGATTTTTCGTACGCGGACGATCGAATCAAGGAATTTGGGGAACGCGAGGGGATCCCGGTCATGAACTTAGGTCCCGCGCTCTCCCTGTACGCGGAAACTCATCGAGTCTATCTGAATGGATTCAACGAAAAGAATTTCGGTGCTGGGCACTGGAACGAAACTGGACATCGGGTGGCCGCCGAAACGATTGCGGCAGAACTTTGCAAGGCAAGCCCCAGTAACTCGGCGGTGACATTTGGTGTGCATTAGTTCGCTCTTGAAACTGAAGAGTGTGGATCCCCAGCTTGATGACTAGAGAAGAGTTCTGCGGAAGCGTGAGGAGTCGACTCCTTGCACACGAAGCGAAAGTGCTGCTTCGCGTGGCGATGGGGCCCGATTTTGAACGTCCAGTCGAACTGACGGGAAGAGATATTTTGCAGCGTGGGGAGCAGTTGGCGGAGCGCTTCGATTTGCCAAAGAAGCGCTCCGTGGTCTTGCTGCTGCTTCCGCATTCACCAGAGATGTTTCTCCTCCCTCTCGGACTGCTGTTGGCTGGGCACATTCCCGCAATACTTGCGTGGCCGACAAATCGCGTTGATCCGGAGAAGTATCAGCGGAATCTGGTTCACCAGCTGAGCCACTTACCTGCGGATTTGCTCATCACGGTGCCGCAGTTGGCGGAAAATCTTGCGTCAAGCCTGCCGTACGGTACCTGCGGATTGGAGTTGGAACGCGGGTCCAGCTACGAGAAGCTCTTTCTCGGTGTCAACGCTCGCGGAAGGTCGGAGGGTAAGAAACTTGGAACGATCAGCCCTGCTCCGGACGTGGACGCGTTATTTCTTCAATTCTCTGGAGGAACTACCGGAGCCCAGAAGGCGATCGTGGTTACGACCGCAATGTTGACCAAGCAGTTAGAGCTATTGGGAGACGCTCTGAAATTTACGGACGCGGATTCACTAACGTCTTGGTTGCCCATGTACCACGACATGGGGCTGATCGCGTGCTACTGGATGCCGTTGTGGCATGGTGCTTCGTCACTCCAGATGGCTGCAAACGATTGGGTAATCAACCCAGAATTGTTGTTGAAATATATTGCGCGATACCAATCTACATTTTGCTGGTTACCTAACTTCTCATTTGCGTATCTTAGTCGGCGGCGCGAGTTCATGCAGGAGGAATATCGCCTGGATAGCGTACGTGCCTGGATCAACTGTTCAGAACCGGTACGACTGGGATCGATGATGGAATTTGCTCAGACTTTTGCGGAATGGGGAGTAGGGAGAAAAAGTTTGCAGACTTCCTACGCAATGGCCGAAACAGTATTTGCAATTACGCAGTCGGAGTTGGGAAAGGAAACGGAATGCGTGACCCGGAAAAGTGTGGAACAAGAAGGTCCGGGTTACACGGAACGAGCGTTTGAGCTGATCGATGATGTGTATATCTCATCAGGGAAGGCGCTGGCCGATACTGAGCTGAAAATTGTCGCAGCCGACGGATCGATCTGTGCAGAAACGGTTGCTGGGGAAATTTATGTGAGGAACCCCTGTTTGTTCTCTGGATATTGGGGTGTGGAGGGATTTCAGGCGCACACATTGACTGACGGATGGCATGCGACGGGAGACTACGGATTCCTGAAAGGCCCAGAGTTGTTCGTGATTGGAAGGTTCAAGGATATTGTCATCGTGGGTGGCAACAACATTTTCCCTGAAGACGTGGAAGAGGTAGTGAACACAATCGAGGGAATCTATCCGGGACGAGTTGTGGCGTTCGGAGTTGAGGACCGGGAGTTCGGCACACAGGGATTGGCGATCGTTGCGGAGATGAAAAATGATTCCACTGGGGTGACTGCGATAGAGTTGGAGGGTGCTATCAGGAAGCTCGTGCTTTCGACGATTGGTACAGCGCCAAGATATGTTGCAATCGTCCCACAGCGATGGATTGTGAAAAGCACTGCGGGAAAGATTTCTCGAAAAGAAACGCAAGAGCGATTTGTGCGTGAGCGGTTGAGTATTGCCTGACAAGGAGAGGAATTGACGCTTGATAGGGCCTTAATTCGGATTGCCGCAATGGAGGCAGCCTCGCAAATTGCGCGGCGCCCGATCCACGATGGGCAACGACTGATCTCGTCTGGTTTAATTGATTCGCTTTCCGTGCTGAGGCTCATCTCGCTACTGGAAACGAAACTGAATGTGTCGATTCCGCCAGAAACATTGCAACCCGATGATTTTGATGATGTGGATTTGATTGTGGAAACAGTGGAACGAGTAGCGAAGCCAAGAGGGTGATCCGTTCCTTGGTTGAAAGAACTTTCTCGTGACCTTCAATTCCGTGCCTTACTTGGTTTTATTGCCCTTGGTGGTGGCTGCGTACTGGCTACTGCCCCAAGGGATTCGACGATTATTCGTGCTCATTGTAAGTGTGCTGTTTTATGCATCGTGGGGATTGGTTTTTGTCTGGGTACCTCTTCTTGTTGCCGGCCTTGTGTACTTCATCGGGCAGCAGATCACGGCTGATCCCGCGGGGGCAAAGAGATGGATGTGGCTTGGAGTCAGCGCTGTCCTGGCGTTATTAGTGTTTTTCAAATATCGGGGATTTTTGCTGACAAATCTGGATTTGATGGGTTATGCGGTCAGTAGAAACTCAAATTCATCGTTCAAGACCGTTGCGTTTCCGGTTGGGATTTCATTTTACACATTTGAAGCTATCTCCTATTTGATTGACCTGCGGCAGGGCCGAGTGAAAATGCCGATGTTCGTGGACTTGTGCTTGTTCTTTTTCTTCTGGCCGAATGTTTTGTCCGGGCCCATCGTGCGGGCCCGAGAGCTGATGCCACAACTGAATATTCACAAGGCGTTTGAGCCGCGGTTTGTATTCGAAGGGATGGATCGAATTATATGGGGGTTGGTCCAGAAGAACGCTGTCGCGAACATACTGGGGATCTGGGTGGATCGGGGGTTTGCGACCGGTGTTACGAAGATTCCGACCACGATTGATGGTTGGTTCTTGGCGATTGGGTTTGCATTGCAGATTTATTTTGATTTTGCGGGATATACCAATATGGCAATTGGAGTTGCGCGACTCCTCGGAGTGACGCTGCCCGAAAATTTTCGGCAGCCGTATCATGCCCGGACGCCGGCGGAGTTTTGGACGCGCTGGCACATGACCCTGTCTCGGTGGATTCGGGATTATTTGTTCTTCCCGATCAATGCGAAGTGGTTGAGCAAACCTTTGGTGCTTTATAGCAGCATGGTGGGAGTGATGGCCCTGGTGGGTTTGTGGCACGGGGCAGGATGGGGATTTATTTTGTGGGGTGTTCTGCACGGAATTTATCTGGTGGGCTATCGCCTATATGAAAGTTGGAACGAGGGACAGAACCGACCGGAAGAGTCGCGAGTAGCTGCGACGATGTGGAGAGTTGCGACGTTGACGGCGGTTGTTGTGGCCTGGGTGCCGTTTCGAGCAGCGAGCTTACAGAAAGCTGGGGCGATTCTTGCCTCGATGTTCTTGCGATTTGGCCGGGGCAGGGAATATGGAAACGGATTTTATGCGATGACGATGGCCGTGGCGTTGTTTTGCGCTCTTGAGCCGATGATCATGGCGGAATTAAGCGGGATTGAAGAGCGTGCAGGTGCGTGTGGCGTTTCGGCTTTTCGCGTGATTGGGAGGCCGATTGCTTATCTGTTTGGAATTTTGTTGTTTTTGTTTTTTGATGAAAATAATGCGCAGTTTATTTATACGCAGTTTTGAAGCGCAGATGGAGAGAAGAAACGAAAAGGGATTTCTTTCCTACGAGTTGAAAGATCACCGGCTCCTATTGGATTTGGGTGCCGTCGGGAAGGAAGACCGGGAAAGCGTCGTTGGGACGGGCGAGGACGAGTTGTTGAGCGGAGGCCTGGCGATCGTAATCGAACAGGAAAAGGCCAAATTTGTAGTGCAGGGTCACATCATTTGGTGATTGGGCGATGGCCCACTGATACTCGGTAGCGGTCTGCTGGGGACTTTCGGCAGAGCCTGCAGCGCGAAACATGAGCCGCTGCATTTGTTCCGCGTGGTTCAATTGGGTGGTGAACGGGGGACGTTGCATGCGGTCAGCCATTTCGAGTGCAATGCGTGCGCGATCATGGTCGGTCAAAGCGAGAAGTTTTTCACAATCGGCCTCAGAAAGGGGTTCGGTGTTGTGCGACGACATCCCCGCTCGAAAAGTGCCGACAATTTGCTCGAATGCGGCGAGGGCAAGGAGGTAGTTGCCGGTCGGAGTAAGATGTACGTGGTCGTAGAGCAGTTCTCCGCCGATCACGCCGTTGTGGCTCTCTGCTGCGAACTGAGATTCGGTATCGAGAAGTGCGGCAGTGCTCCCCGAACTGGTGGCCACATTTCGAATAATCTGATTGATACGCGAATCAGCGCGGAATCGAAGTGTGTCTAGATCACGAGCATTCGTGAAATGTTCTTTGGCCGCGGCGAAATCACCAAGCGACGACTGGCAGCGAGCAATTCGGAAATGAAGTTCCGCATATTGGTCATCGATTTGTGCGGCGGAAGAATAGAACTTCAGAGCCTCAGTACACGACCCGGACAGTTCTAGCGCTACGCCTTGTTGAACGAGTGAAGACCAGGAGTGAAGTTCATCGGGAGTAATGCCAACGCGGTGAAGCGAGCCGAAAGGGGCGGAGTCCCTTAGATTAGTGGCGATAGTGCTGAACAAGACGCGGGCGCCGGAAGAGCGGGCGGCTTCAACAATGTCTTTGAGGTTGCTGGCGAAATTGCGGTAAGCGGGCCGCATGCGAGCAGAATCGGCGC
>DATFZN010000080.1:0-6543 GCA_035314425.1 Candidatus Acidiferrum sp.
ACTTTGATCAAAGCCATCATGGACTATATCGATAATCACAATCAGAACCCCAAGGCTTTCGTCTGGACCGCCTCCGCTGAGGCCATCATGCGCAAAATACGAATAAATAAAGAAGCGTTGGAATCACGACACTAGTGCATCTGAAATATCTGCAAATTCCTTTTCCCCGGCAAGACAATTCCAATAAACCGCCCGTCGGGCGATACCGCATATTCCCTCACTGTCAGACCGTGCAATAAAAAGTCCGGCGTGGGCTCGCTCACCGGCACATCGGCGTAATGTTCATAGGCCGCAAGCGCTGGCACGGCAAAGACCACCAGATCCGCTGATTTCTTCTCAATCGTCCGCTTCAAATAAATAAATTTGTCATCCGCAGACCATTGCAGCACGCCTAGCCCAATCCGCATCCGGGCGATTCTCTTTGGCGCGCCAATTTCACGAATCTCCAGAACTTCATTGTCCAGGTAGTACGCAGCCATCGAACCGGACGGTGAAATTGTCAGCCCCCCGGCGTAGGCATCTAGCGTTGCCACTTCTTTATCGTCCTGCGCCAGCAATTCCAATCGCTGCAGCCGCGGCGGCCCATCCATGTTTCTGTCGCGCTCGACCGCAATCGCGGAGTTGCTCCCACTGACCCGCACTGCCGCTGCAAATGTCCGCCCCTCAAAAGCTTTCCCGGCAGGGCCACTGAACAAGTTTACGTACTGCATGGAATAGAGAGCTCGTGGCGCAACATCTTCCGACAGATAAACCAGGGTGGCGTTGTCTCTGAGCCATAGTGGATTTTCTGCATTTAATAGCACGCCTTTAGCCGCTGGCCGAATCTCCTTCCCTGAGTCGTCGAGAAACAGCATCGCCCGCGCTTCTTCTGTGTGCCCGTCCTCAAGATCAACGGTGATCGTATTCATCTGCACGGCCAGAATCTTGCTGTTCGGCGACCACGTGAAACTTTCGATTAAATAGGTTACTGGTTTGTCGCCGGTCGAAAACTTTTCTCCCGAAAAAATCTTTTTCTTTTTCCCACTGGTGTCCAGCACGAAGATATCATCGCGCTCCAGGTCGTATTTCTTGGCCTTGTACATATGCCGCACGGAGTAGGCGATCCGCCCATCCCGTGCATACGCGAATGCGGTGACCTCTTCCTCAACTGTCACGACCGGCTTGCTCACCTCCTGCGCCCGCAACGGAAGCGAACAAACAAAAGCAAAAACGAACAGGAGCAAGAGACCGGTTGCCGTCCACGTCGTTTTTAAGAGTGCGGATTGAATCCCAACCATTCGCATACGAATTGCGCTGGCGACTCCCCCACAGACGGTCCTCGCGCGCAGGTGTCCGGGCCCATTCATCGCTAAGCAGATCACTCCGATCATGGCAAGGGATGTGGCCCCGTGAATTCCGAGCAGCACGGTTTCTCAACCGGAGTAAAGCCCATCAACTCAACCCGCGTGAAGTCCGGATCATACAAATTCAATTGCCATTTCCCGTCGCGGCCAATTTTCGGCTGCTCCGTGAGTTTTACCCCTGCGGCTTCTAGCTGCTTTGCTGCCGCTTGCACGTCCGGCACTCCCAACGAAATATGATTCATCACCCCCAACAAGCGTCGGTCTGCGTCGGCTGGAATATTCAGCATGTACTCAACCCAGTCCGTGCCATCCGGTACTTGCATCGCTACCCAACTTGTCTCTCCCTCCTTCATACCCCCCGACCAATACAATCTAAATCCCAAAATATCTTTGTAGAATTTGTCCATCACGGTCCGGTTGTTCACCACAAATCCGACATGAATGATTTTCAGATGACCCTGCAGTGCAGGCGGAGCCACGGAGCCAGCGATACCTCTTGTCTGAACAAACTGAAGCGCATGATTCTCTGGATCGTTGATGCTGAAATAGACCATCCCCGTCGAGCCCGTAATCAATTCGCCTGGTTTCAGCCCCTTCGAGAGAAGAAAGCTCCGGAGCGTGCGCGCATCCTTTGTGTACAGCCCGATCGCAGCAATCCGGTTCTTTAGGGAAGCAGAATCGGTCTTGATGAGGTCAACGTCCTGGCCGGGGCTTATAAAGTAACATTTGGCGCCCTCCGCAAGACAATTTACAGACGATAGCCCAAGCGTCCGCACGTAAAAATCGTTGGATTTTTCGAGATCACTGACACTAAGCTGCACGTAGGCAATGCCTAAAATCGGCGAGCGGGGAGAATCGCCGCTCGCACGCACCATCACCGGCACCGAAACAAGGATCAACACAACTAGACGGAGTATTTGACGCATGAGAATTCTCACCCCTTGGAGACCGTATTTGATTTTATCCGCTGGATTTCCTCTAAACGCGCTCGCAACCTCGATTCGAATCCTTGGTCGGTTGGTTTGTAATATTTCTTAGTGGAAAGACGATCCGGCAAGCACTGCATGTCGGTGACTTTCTCTTCAAAATTATGGGCGTATTTGTATCCCTCGCCATATCCAATCTTCTTCATCAAACTCGTCGGCGCATTGCGAAGATGCAATGGCACGGGATCGGCCGCTGTCGTCTGCACATCTTGCTGCACCTCGGCGTATCCGGTGTAAAGCGCATTCGATTTTGGCGCGAGCGACAAATAGACCGCCGCTTGAGCCAGTGCCAAGTACCCTTCCGGCGCACCCAGAAAATCAAACGCGTCTTTGGCGGCCAAGGTTATGGCCAGGGCTCCGGGTTCGGCCAGGCCGATGTCTTCGCTGGCCATTCTCACCATTCGTCGCGCCAAAAATAGTGGCTCCTCGCCGCTTTCGATCATTCGAACCAGCCAGTAAAGCGCTGCATCGGGGTCCGAGTTTCTCACCGACTTATGTAGCGCGGAAATCAGGTTGTAATGCTCTTCGCCGCCCTTGTCATAACGCAACATCTTCCGCTGCAACACATCCGCCAACAGCGCCGGCGTAACGTGCTTCACGCCCTGGTCGTCGGCCTCGGCACTCCGTACACACAATTCCAAAGTGTTATAAGCCGTCCGCGCATCCCCATTGGCGAACGCCGCAATCCGCCACAGCACTTCCTCTTCCTTTAGCGCACTCTCTGCCCCCCTCTCCGTGCCCGCGCTATTGGCAATCCCTGGTTCCCGTTCCCCTCCGAGCTCAATCCTCTCGTTCCCCAACCCATGCTCTTTGTCAGCGAGCGCGCGCTGTAGCAATTCGACTAATTGCGGAGTAGTGTGCGACTCCAATACATACACTTTCGTCCGTGAAAGTAGCGGCGAAATCACCTCGAACGACGGATTCTCCGTGGTTGCTCCAATAAACAAAATGTGTCCTGCTTCCACATGCGGGAGGAACGCGTCTTGCTGCGACTTGTTGAACCGGTGCACTTCATCGACGAACACGATCGTCCGCAAACCGCGGCGAGACTTCTCCTCGGCCACTGCCATCACTTCCTTGATCTCCTTGATTCCACTCAAGACGGCGCTAAAGGACACGAACTCCGCCTTGGTAAGACGCGCAATGAGTCGCGCCAAAGTCGTTTTCCCACACCCCGGAGGCCCCCAAAAGATCATAGAACTCAAATTGTCGGTCTCAATTTGCACCCGAAGAGGCTTTCCCGAACCCAATAATTTCTCTTGCCCAACAAATTCGTCTATAGTGCGTGGCCGCATTCGCTCGGCCAATGGCTGGAGCCCCACGGCAGTTTGCGGTTCCGGCAATGATCGAAACAATCCCATCAGCCTTTTAGTTTAGAGCCTTTCCCCTCTTACTTCGAATCCATTGATCTTGGGTGCCGCACCGCTTGTCTCTAAGGGTACGGATTTCTACCGTACAGAACCTTCTTCACTGCGAGCTCAGTGTTAGATTTTGTCTTTACCCCGAAGCAATTCGGACCGTTGCCTGTAGGCCTCATAAAACAGCACCGCCGCAGCGGCAGCCGCGTTCAGCGACTCCGCTTGCTTGACCATCGGTATGTGGATGCGCTCGTCCGCACTGTGCACCACCTCTTCGGGTAGCCCCGCGCCCTCATTCCCAATCAGCAGTGCTGTCGGCTGGCGCCAATCCACTTCCCAGGGACACAGTGGCGCTTTCTCCCCAGGCGATTGATCGTGGACACAAGTCGCCACCGTCATCACTTTCCGCAATTTTAATTGCATTATCAAAATTGCCAGCGACATACCTTCTAGCACCGGCAGGTGCAAAGCCGCTCCTGCAGAGGCACGCAGCGCTTTCGGTGAGAATGGGCTTGCCGTCCCGCCTTGCCCAGTCGAGACAGCTACCGCTCCGGTCGCTCCAAATGCAGCCACCGTCCTAAGGATCGTCCCGACATTTCCCGGGTCCTGTACCCCGGCCAGAACGACCAGCAGCGGTGACCTTCCCTCCGGGGTCGCTAGCATGTCTTCAAACGTCAGCTGTCGCGGCCGCACGAGCGCAGCTACACCCTGAGGATGCTCAGTATCTGCGATTCCTTCAAACAATCGATCTGTCGTTTGAAAAACAGGGAACGCCATCTCGGGGCGGGCGATCAACGGAGCCAGTCGATCGCGATGCCGCTCTCCCGATTCGCTGAACAACACCGCTTCTACCGCTGCCGTCGAGCGCAGCGCTTCTTCGACCAGGCGTACGCCTTCAACACCCACGGCTCCGTTTTCTGTGGCCAATCCTCCGCGCAAGGTCATGCGAAAGGCCTTTAGCCAGCGATTGTCGCGGCTGTTGAGCACACCGAGTGTAGCGGCTGCTCCTACGGCCTCATGTCCGCCGGCCCTACCTGTCTTTTCTCTTCCAGCCATCTACGCGAGAGTAACAAACATCGCGGTCGCGAGGCTATCCCAGTTCATCCAGGATCGAGCTTCGGGTCCACTGGGCATTCCTTTTTTTGCTTCTCCCTTCTATTCCATCACCCGCGTAGCAAAACGTTTGGTGTCAAATCATTGCGAAACAACCGAATCGTATGGTAGCGTCTCGTTCAGCGGCCATAAATGAAAGCCGCGCAATATGAATAGGTTAGGTACGAGTCTTGTCGGCTGAAGTGCTGCGACTGAATCCGGAAAACCCTGATACCCGTTTTATCCGCTATGCCGCGGAATGGCTCAATCGTGGCTCTATAGTCGCCATCCCCACAGACACTCTCTATGCTCTGGCTGCTGATCCGGTAAATCTCTCTGCTGTAGACGAAATCTTTCGCGTCAAAGGCCGTTCGGAATCGAAGGCACTCCCCATCCTGATCAATTCGCTCGAACAAGCTGCGATTCTTGCCCGCGATCCGCCCGATAATTTCTTTCGCCTTGCGGAAAAGTTCTGGCCCGGGCCGCTCACGATTGTCGTCGATGCCTCGACGCGCCTGCCCCTCAAGGTTACTGGCAATACCCGGCGCATTGCTCTTCGCTGGCCGTCCAATTCGATCGTCAGCAGATTGATTGGGGAAATTGGTGTCCCGCTTACCGGCACGAGCGCAAACGTTTCTGGTTCGCCCACATGCGCAAGCGGCGAGGAGGTCTTTCGCCAACTGGGAGATCGAATTCCCCTGATCCTCGACGCCGGCGAAACCAACGGCCTCATGCCTTCGACGATTGTCGAATTGCGTGGAGAGCATTGGTGCATAGGCCGGGAGGGCGCCATTCCGAGCGACGACATCCGGGATGCACTTGAAGGTGATAACGGAGTTCTATCCTAAGTTTTCTTCACCGCGCCAAAAAATCGAAATCCCCGGTGGGAGTCAGTTCCACATCCATTCCGCGCTGATGCACACTCACCACATCCATGTACCACAGGGGGATGTAGGGCAGATCCTCCGCCACAATCTTCTGCAGCTCGCTACAGAGCTGTCTGCGTTTCTCACGATTCATCTCCCCGCGGATTTCAGTAATCAACCCATCCACACGGGCATTGCGATAATGTCCCCGGTTTGCACCGTTCGGTGGAATACGCTTCGATGAAAACACCAGATCAAATACGTCAGGATCGTTGTTCGCCCCTACCCAGATCGAGTAACTCAATTGAAAATTCCCTTTGGTTAGATCTGCAAATAATGTTGCGAGCTCGAGCGGGTGCACTTCTAGCTCCACGCCAATTCTCTTCCACTCATCCTGCAGCGCAGCGCCCAGCAAACGGGCCTGCTCCTGCGTCGATACTTTCATTGTCAGATGCATCCGCATTCCGTTTGCTCCGCGCGGGTAGCCCGCTAGATCGAGTAGTTGCTCAGCCTGGTGCGGGTCGTATCTGTATTTCTGTACTTCACCCTCATAGGCCCAATGATTCGGTGGCAGTATCCCGCTGGCCAGGCGGGCCTCTCCGTGAAGCAAATACTTCACCAGCGATTCGCGGTCGGTTGCGTACGCCAGCGCTTGCCGCACCTCTTTTTTCTTCAAAATGGAATCTTCGAGGTTTACCCCGAGATAGGCAAAATTTGTGCCCGGTATCTCGGTAACCGTGAGTTCGCCGCGTTTGGCCAGCACCGCGACCATATCCGGCGAAAGGGAACTCATCTCCACATCCGCCGAGCCTTTGCGCAATTCCAACGCCCGTACAATCGCATCCGGGACGATGCGAAAGGTCACCTTCTGAGTCGCCTCCCGATTGATTTTTCCTTG
>DATFZN010000081.1:0-22216 GCA_035314425.1 Candidatus Acidiferrum sp.
CTCGCCATAGTCCGCTACGGCGATAATTTCCAGCCCCTGGAACCCAGCCAAAACCCTTCCTCACAATCCAGTTCCACACGCCCGCGTTTGGAACACCCTGTCCGATACGGTAACATGGAGTAGATGACACTGCAGAAACCAGCAAAGCCCGAACAGTGGTCTTCTCGACGGAATGACGGACTCTATCGAGCAGCATGACAACCGGAACCAGGCTTCACCTGAAAACTTATCTCCTCATCTTCGTCATTGTAATCTTTGCGCCGCTCGGCAGCGTGTTGCTCGGAAAAGGCATGAAGGGCGTAGGCTCCGCCAATCGCTGGACGCTGCAAGATCTTGGTCCGGTGCTGCTGCGCATTCTGTCCAGTGGCTACATCTGGTTGGGCATCGCCTCGCTGCTCACATTTTTTGTGGCCTACATGCTGATCTTGAGTTGGGCTGATTACAGTTACGTGCAACCGTCCACCTCCCTTTCCTATGCCAGCGTTGCCATTCTCAGCCACCTACTTTTGGCCGAACATATCTCTGCCCTGCGCTGGTTGGGGATCTTCATCATCAGTATCGGTGTATTTGTCGTAGGGCGTACCTCTCCACGTGGAACGGGAACGCACTGAGATGCTCGCTGCGATCCTTTTCTTCTTCATCATTACGGCGGGCACGGGCGGCGAACTCTGTGTCAGCCGCGCCATGCGCAGCCTTGGCGAGGTTCACGACTTCAGCCCTAAGTCTCTTTTAAATTTTCTTTGGCGCGCACTTCAATTGCCCTGGATGTGGATCGGCGTCGGTCTCATGACCTGTGGCTTTTTCTCGCTGCTCGCCATTCTTTCCTTTAAAGATGTGAGTTTTGTCGTGCCGGTCAGCGCGCTCAGCTACGCTGCGGGCGCGTTCGGTGCCAGAGCTTTCCTCGGCGAACGCGTCAGCCGCAATCGCTGGCTGGGCATTGCTTTTGTCTGCCTGGGTGTCACCATCGTCTGGTGGAGCAACCGCTAACCCACTGTTCTCTGGGAACTGCCCTGCAGCTGCTAGAACTGTAGCAACTTTGCCACAAGCCACCGGGGCATTTGATTGGCGGCGGCAGTCGGCGGTATGGGAATGCTAGGCATGTTGCAGAAACTCGGTCCGATATTTGTTTGCGAGCGCACTGGCCTTGGCCCTGAACTTTGCTTGTGCGGCTGGATCCAACTCGGGCGGAGGTGTGGTACGGGTCGCGACCGGCACACCAATCTCCAGGAAGAATCCCTCCTGGCCGGCTGGCGAACAGATGCAAAGCATCCTGACTGGCCGGGTCGATGAATTGTGGAACTGGTGCGGAGCGTTTGCCGGCACGTGGATCGTCTCCCCTGCTCGGACGACTTGCTTTGCGCCGCGAAAAACAACATCGAGTTCACCTTCAAGCAGAGTGAAGGTCTCCTCGAAATCGTGACGGTGAGGCGGTGGCCCTCCGCCTGGAGGAACGAACATGTCGATCAGACAAAAACGGCCAGCCGTTTCCTTGCCGGTCAGAAGAAGTGTGTACGTATCTCCGACGACCCCAATGTGACGGATTTTCGGATCTTTGTTCGGCTGAATCATTGCAAGCGGGCGTAAGGGATCGTCTGCCGGAATCACTGAACTTGATTTGTCGGGCATTTTCTCTCCAGAGATTTCTTTCTCGTTTGATGCGCGGCGGTCCCTCTCTGACACAGCCCATTCCTAACTGGACCACTCTGTATTCCCTCCCGCGGCGACGATTTGGTTCTGCGGCTTACCCTTCGAGTTTGCTTTTGGTAGGTTACGGCATTTTTCTGTTGAGTGTTTGTCCGAGCCACTAGCGGCTTTTCTACGGATCCAGCAAAATTGTTAGCCCAATGCCAGAAGCGCCTCGAGCTGCCCCAGCCACAACTCTAAGGAAGATCTGGGACAGCGGGCAAAGGCTCGGCGATCGGAAGATAGGCCACGAGGAAACGACGGGTGGCCCACAAGGCTTGGAGGGAGGAAACAACGATGAGGAAATTAAAATCTGCGCTCGCCATGTTGGCTCTCTTGACGAGCGTGCTGGCATGCGCGGTGAGTGCCCAAAGGACGCGAGTGGTCGCTCTGACCGGTGGGGACACTCATCCTGATTTTGAGAAGCAGGTACGCGCGGAGCTAAAATTGAGAATTGCGAACACGAACCGCTACACCGTCGGCAGGGCAGACGAAGCAGAGTTGCAAGTGAACCTGGTTTGTGTCGATATTTCTGACAAGAACGGCGCCGGGGCTTGTTCTCTGTCAATTCTATACTGGCCCACCGAGTTACCGGATCTCAGTTCTGTTCTTGGGCGAACAACATTGATCAGTGGCAGCGACCCGTCCTACATCGCCGAGCAATTTTTCCAACAGCTTGTAGAGGAATCCACAGAAAAAGAGTTGGCAAACCATCTCACCACACTGACGAAGGCTGTCGGTGCTCTCAAAGGCGATATTCCGTGCAAAAAGTGAGGAACGGCAAACGCAGCGGTCAGGGAGAGTTGTGCGGCCCAGTTGGCGTAAACGGAATTCGTTGTGAATTTCAGCCTATCGCAACCTGCCAAAAAGCACTTTGCGAATTCTGTTTTCCGCGATAAAAATCCCGATGAGCGCCGCGCTAAGCCATACGGAACTATTGGTATTTCATTGGCGAAGCACCCTTGATTTCCCCACCTCTCTTTGCGGGGGGTGCTGAAATCAGGGCCTGAAAAGAATCAAATGAGGAACTGTATCCAAACATGGGATACAGTTCGTCATATGCTAGGGAAAGTTGTGTCTTCAGAGAAACTCCTTTTGACAGGGACGTGAAAATTTGACAGGTCAGCCAGAACACCCGGTCACCGGGCCGGATCACCCGTCACCTCCTCCTCCTCCGAAACCGACTCGGCACAAAGGTGTGCGGTTGCTGATGTGGATTCTCCTGCTCGCCATTTTCGGCCTTGGATTCTGGTGGGTATTGCGGAAAGACGACACGACAAAGACAGCGGCGAAATCGCCGAGGGCGGGGGGCGGACCCGTTACCGTGGTTGCGGTACCGGCAAAGAAAGGCGACATTGGAGTTCACCTCGACAGCATCGGTACAGTGACCCCGGTTTATACCGCTTCGATTACCAGCCAGGTGAATGGAGTTGTAATCGCGGTCCGCTACAAGGAAGGCCAGATGGTTCGCAAGGGGGATCCGCTGATCGATATAGATCCTCGTCCTTATCAAGCGACGTTGATACAGGCCCAAGGCACTCTAGAACGCGACCAGAATCTTTTGGCCCAAGCGAAGATGGATCTTCAGCGGTATGAAGATGCCTGGGCGCGAAAAGCGATTCCAAAACAAACATTGGACGATCAGGAAAAATTAGTTCTGCAAACGGAAGGCACAGTAAAGATCGATGAAGGATCCGTGAAGTATGCCGAAATTCAATTGGAGTACTGCCGGATCACGGCTCCGATCAGCGGAAGAGTAGGCTTGCGGCTGGTCGATCCGGGAAACGTCGTGCAATCTTCCGGGGGGCTGACTTTGGCGGTAATCACGCAAATCCAGCCAATCACGATCATTTTTACCATTCCCGAAGATAATCTCGACCAGGTGCAAGCGCGAGAACGCAAAAACGCGAAACTGACAGTGGATGCATTCGATCGCGCGGTGCTAAAGAAGCTTGCGACCGGCACACTTCTAACACTCGACAACCAGATCGATACGACGACCGGAACCGTGAAAGCCAGGGCGCAATTTGCGAATAAAGATGGGATTCTGTTTCCGAACGAATTCGTCAACACGCGACTGCTGGCCGACACGATTCACGACGCCACGCTAATTCCCTCTTCGGCCATTCAACACAATGGTCAAGTAGCATTCGTTTACCTGCTGCAAGGCGATGTGGCGCATTTGCGAAATATAAAAGTCGGGGTGACCGACGGTGGGACGGCAGAGGTAACGGGGATTTCGCCAGGGGACGTGGTGGCAAACAGCAGCTTCGATAAATTGCAGGACAATGCCAAGGTTACGATTTCTGGAAAACCCTCCCAAAGCGATATTCCCCGGAGCAACGCTCCTTGAGTCCTTCTACACCATTTATTTTAAGGCCGGTAGCGACGGCGCTGCTGATGGCGGCAATTTTGTTGGTGGGAATAGTATCCTACACGCAGTTGCCCGTGTCCGCGCTGCCCGAAGTCGACTATCCGACGATCCAGGTGCTGACCTTTTACCCCGGCGCTAGCCCGGATGTCGTGGCGACCACCGTGACGGCGCCGCTCGAAAGACAATTTGGCCAGTTACAAGGGCTGAGCCAGATGACTTCGAGCAGTTCCGGCGCAACATCGGTGATCGTGTTGCAGTTTAATTTGAGTTTAAATATTGATATTGCGGAAGAGGAAGTCCAGTCCGCCATTAATGCCGCACAAAGTTTTTTGCCAGCAAACCTCCCTTCTCCGCCGGTTTATAGCAAAACAAATCCCGCCGACGCGCCGGTACTGACGCTGGGGGTTACGTCCAATTCCATCCCGTTGCCGCAAGTGGAAGATTTGGTCGACACGCGCTTGGCTCCGAAAATTTCCCAGTTAAGCGGAGTGGGACTGGTCAGCATCAGCGGTGGACAAAAGCCTGCGGTGCGCATTCAAGCCAATCCAGCTGCGCTTTCCTCCTATGGGATCAACATGGAGGATTTGCGTACGGCCGTTTCGCAGGCGAGCGTCAATGCGGCAAAGGGAAATTTCGATGGTGAGCGCCAGGATTACCAGATCGATGCCAACGATCAATTGGTGACCAGCAAGGATTATCACCAGGTGGTCGTAGCTTACCGCAACGGCGCGCCGGTAATGCTGACCGATGTGGCGAAAATTGTGGATGGAGTGGAGAACATCAATCAGGCGGCTTGGATGAATAAGACGCCCGCCGTCATCGTGAACGTACAGCGGCAACCGGGCGGTAACACCATCAGCGTCGTGAAACGGATCAAAGCGCTGCTCCCGCAGCTGGAGACAAATCTGCCCAAGGGAATCGATGTCACGACGCTGACGGATTTGACGACGCCCATTCAAGCTTCGGTTTCGGACGTTGAGTTTGAGCTGCTGCTGACAATTGGCCTGGTGGTGCTGGTGATTTTTCTCTTCTTGCGGAATTTGTACGCGACGATTATTCCGAGCGTAGCCGTTCCGCTTTCGCTGGTGGGTACCTTCGGCGCGATGTACGCGCTCGGGTACAGCCTAGATAACCTTTCGCTAATGGCGTTAACGATCTCCACGGGATTTGTTGTGGATGACGCCATCGTCATGGTGGAAAACATTTCGCGCTACATCGAAGAAGGCGACCCGCCAATGCAGGCGGCATTAAAAGGTGCGGAGCAGATCGGTTTCACGATCGTCTCCCTGACCGTTTCATTGATCGCGGTGCTGATTCCACTCCTATTTATGGGAGATGTCGTTGGACGCTTATTCCGGGAATTTGCGGTGACGCTCGCGGTAACCATCGTGATCTCCGCGATCGTTTCACTAACGCTGACGCCGATGATGGCTTCGCGAATCCTGAAACACAACTTGCGAGAGCGGCAAGGGCGCTTCTATCAAGCTTCCGAACGAGCGTTTGACAGCATGATTTCATTTTACGGACGCACTTTGAAGTTTGTGTTGCGTTATCAGACAATCACCTTGCTCGTCGCACTCGGAACACTTGCCCTCACCATATTTCTCTACATCGTGATTCCGAAAGGGTTTTTCCCGGTCCAAGATACAGGAATCATTCAGGGAATCAGCCAGGCGCCACCAACGATTGGAAGCAAGGCCATGGCGCAAAAGCAGCAAGAACTCGCTGATGTAATTTTGCAGGATCCGGCAGTCGAAAGTCTCTCCTCATTCATCGGTGCAGACGGTACCAACATCACGATCAATAGCGGAAGGATGTCGATCAACCTAAAACCGCTGGACGAGCGAAATATCGGCGCATCGGATGTGATCCGCCGTTTGCAGACGAAAATTGCGGACGTGCCAGGCATCCAACTGTTCATGCAACCGGTGCAAAACATTACCGTAGATGATCGCGTCAGCCGCACACAGTATCAATACACGCTAGAGGACCCCGATCCGACCGAGTTGACCTATTGGACCAACAGATTCGTAAGCAAATTGAAAGAACTGCCGGAGTTGGAAGATGTCGCGACGGATCAGCAACCCGGTGGTCTGGCGGTATCCCTTTTCATCGATCGACCCACGGCTTCGCGACTGGGAATTGCCCCAACGACGATCGATAACACTCTCTACGATGCCTTTGGCCAGCGGCAGATCAATACGATGTACACACAGTTGAATCAATACCACGTGATTCTGGAAGCTGAACCGCAGTTCCAACTCGATCCCAATAAATTGAACAAGCTTTACATTCAAGCAGGCTCTGCTGCGAACACAGTCGGAGCGGCGGCGACGTCGTCTTCGGGAAGCGGATCAAGCTCGGCAGGGTCAAACGCGCTGACGAGTTCTGCGTTGTACACGCCTACAGCCAACACACTGATCGCACCAGTGAACGCGCTGACGCCCAGCACAGCAACGGCGACCTCGAGCAAAGGCTCTACATCCGCGGGTGCCACTAGCTCCGCGGTGAGCAACGCAGTGCCCCTAAGTGCGTTCTCTCATTTTGAAACGAGAACAGAACCACTCTCGATCAATCATCAAGGGCAATTCCCAGCGATTACGGTTTCCTTCAACCTTGCCCCGCGCGCGGCGCTGGGCGGTGCAATCGCCGCCGTCACAAAAGTGCAAAAAGATCTGCATATGCCGGCTAGCCTGCAGGCGGATTTCCAGGGTACCGCGGCTTCGTTCCGAAATTCGCTATCGAACATGCCGCTGCTGATTCTTGCGGCGCTGGTGACCGTTTACATCGTGCTGGGCGTTTTGTATGAGAGTTTCATTCATCCAATCACGATTTTGTCGACACTCCCTTCTGCCGGAGTTGGAGCATTCCTGGCGTTACTTTTGTTCCATCAGGATTTGAGCGTGGTTGCGATCATCGGCTTGGTTTTGCTGATCGGGATCGTGAAGAAAAACGGGATCATGATGGTGGATTTTGCCCTGGATGCGGAACGCAATCACGGAAAAAGTTCCACAGATGCAATTTATGAGGCGTGCCTGCTTCGTTTTCGGCCAATCATGATGACGACGATGGCGGCACTGCTTGGTGGATTACCGCTGGCGTTTGGGCAAGGCATCGGCTCGGAATTGCGTCGGCCGCTGGGCATCGCCATGGTTGGAGGCTTGCTGGTCAGCCAGGTTTTGACGCTCTATACGACCCCGGTGATTTATATCTTTTTTGACAGATTAGCGCAGCGCTTGTCACGGAAAGTTGAAGCGCATTCCGGCGCGGAACCGCAAACCGCAGGATAGAGATGAACGTATCGGCACCATTCATTCATCGACCGGTAGCAACAACGTTGCTAACACTTGCGATTGCAATTGCGGGCGGGATCGCCTATACCGTGCTGCCGGTTTCACCCCTCCCGCAAGTCGATTTTCCGACAATTTCGGTGGGCGCCAGTTTGCCAGGAGCGAGCGCGGAAATTATGGCATCGTCTGTAGCGACGCCACTCGAACGGCAGTTTGGCCATATCGCTGGCGTTACGGAGATGACTTCCGCGAGCAGCTTGGGATCAACCTCCATCACGATTCAATTCGACCTGACACGAAATATTGATGGAGCCGCACGAGACGTAGAGGCAGCCATTAATGCCGCGCGCACCTATTTACCCGCGAACCTGCCTGCAAATCCAACCTATCGCAAAGTGAACCCAGCCGATTCTCCCATTATGATTTTGGGACTGACTTCGGATAAATATGGGCCGGACAAGCTCTATGACGAAGCCTCGACCGTGATCCAGCAAAAGCTTTCGCAGATTCAGGGAGTCGGTCAAATAAACGTTGGCGGAGGGGCGTTGCCTTCTGTCCGGGTCGAGGTCAATCCGACGAAGCTGGCCAGTTACGGCCTGACATTGGTAGATGTGCAATCCGTGTTGCGAATACAGAACTCCGATCTTGCCAAGGGGCAGATCAGTGACGGCAACTTCAGAGCGGACATTCTCGCCAACGACCAAATTTCTCATGCAGAGGATTACAAGCCGATTGTCGTGGGCTATCACAATGGCTCCGCAATTCGATTGTCGGATGTCGCCGATGTGATCGACTCCGTGCAAAACGTCCGCGCTGCCGGTTATTTGAACGGAAAACGCGCGGTGTTGCTGATCATTTTTCGGCAACCCGGCGTCAACATCATCGATACCGTCGACGGGATTCTGGCTGAACTGCCTTCGATCCAGGCGACCATTCCAAAGGGAATTGACCCTACGGTTGTTCTGGACCGCACCACGACCATTCGCGCATCGGTCAGCGATGTCGAACACACTCTGGTTCTCTCGATCATTCTGGTCATTGTGGTGGTATTTATTTTTCTGCGAAATGGTCGGGCGACGCTAATCCCCGCGGTCGCCGTGCCTGTTTCTTTGATTGGAACCTTCGCCGTGATGTACCTTTGCGGTTACAGCCTCGACAATTTGTCGCTAATGGCACTCACCATTTCCACCGGATTCGTGGTCGATGACGCGATCGTGGTTATGGAAAACATCACCCGCCATTTGGAAGACGGGATGGAACCATTCGCGGCGACGCTGCAAGGCGCGCGGGAAATTGGCTTTACCGTCCTCTCTATCAGTATTTCCCTAATTGCGGTGTTCATCCCACTTTTGCTGATGGGGGGAATCGTCGGCCGGTTGTTCCGGGAATTTGCAATCACACTCTCGACGGCGATTTTGGTGTCGATGGTGATTTCGCTGAGTACCACACCCATGATGTGCGCGTATTTGCTTCGGAATCAGCATTCACAGAAGCATGGGCGCCTTTACATGGCAACGGAGAGAATGTTTGATGGGATCCTCGCATTTTACCGGCACACCCTGCATTGGGTTCTCGACAATTCCGTACTCATGCTAACCGTGCTTTTCCTCACAATTGCGCTCAACGTTGTTCTGATTTTGAGGATTCCTAAAGGGTTTTTCCCCCAGCAAGATACAGGGTCACTTGGCGGAGCCGTCCAGGGGCCGCAGGACTCGTCCTTCCCCTCGATGAATGATTCCATTCAGAAGATTGGCGCCGTAATCAAGAAGGATCCGGCGATTCAGAACGTGATCGCGTTCACGGGAGGTGGCGGCGCCACAAATACCGGAAACATCTTCATAGCGCTAAAGCCGCTCAAAGAAAGAAAAATTGGCGCGCCGGATATTATTAACCGCTTGCGACCACAAATAAATCGCTTGCCGGTCGCTTCTGCATTTCTGCAAGCGTCACAAGACCTCCGCATTGGAGGACGGAGCAGCGCGGCGCTGTATCAATATACGATACAGTCCGACAATGTTTCGGACTTGTCGACGTGGGGACCCAAAATTTTAACGGAGATGAAACGGCTTCCCGGATTGCAGGACGTGAACTCTGACCAACAGAATGGTGGCCTGGACCTGCTACTGAATTACGACAGGGTTACCGCAGCGAAGTTGGGGCAAACCGCGCAGTCGCTGGATCAGGGAATTTACAGCGCGTTCGGGCAATCCGAAGTTTCGATCATTTACACCCAGTTGAACCAATATTATGTGGTGCTGGAAGTCGCGCCGGAATGGTCACAGACTCCGGAAGGACTGAAAAATATCTATTTTCATCCGAATGGAAGCAGCAGCGTTACGGCCACTGGCAATGCGCCGCTCTACACCATGGCGAAGAGCCAGGCAAATACAACGCCACTCGCACTGAACCACACGGGATTATTCCCTTCGGTGACCGTTTCCTTCAACTTGGCTCCCGGCGTTTCCTTAAGTGATGCCACTCTCAGCATCGATCAGATGAAGCAGCGAATTGGTGCGCCTTCCACATTGCGCGGATTTTTTGCTGGAACTTTGCAAGCCTACCAACAGTCGCTTAGCACCGAGCCAATCCTGGTTTTGACTGCACTGCTGGCGGTCTATATCGTCCTGGGAATTTTGTACGAGAGCCTGGTTCATCCCCTGACTATTATTTCCACACTGCCATCGGCCAGCGTTGGCGCGATGCTGGCATTGATGCTGTTCAAACAAGACCTCAACGTAATTTCCATCATCGGGATTGTTTTGCTGATTGGCATCGTGAAGAAAAACGCGATCATGATGATTGATTTCGCGCTGCAAGCGGAGCGGGAAGGCGGAATGAGTACGGAAGACGCCATTTTCGAGGCGTGCATGCTGCGTTTCCGGCCAATTCTGATGACCACCATGGCGGCACTATTCGGTGCGCTGCCGTTGGCGTTTGGTACCGGAACAGGTTCAGAACTGCGGCGACCGTTGGGCATAACAATCGTTGGGGGCCTGATCGTAAGCCAGTTGTTGACACTTTATACGACGCCGGTGGTGTATCTGACGCTTGATCGGTTGCGTTTGCGCGTGCTTGGAAAGCAACGAGATACATTTCATCCAACCACGGATGCGATCGCGCCATCGGGTGCGGGTTAGGCGGGACCATTATGAAGAATAAACATCTGAAACATTTGGGGGCCATGGGTATCACGGCATTTTGGCTCGCAGGATGCATGGTCGGGCCCAAATATCATCCCCCAGCCGCAACCGTTCAGGCTCCGCCACCGGAGTACAAGGAATCGCCCACGCAATTTCCGGATACCCATACTTGGAAAGTGGCGCAGCCGCAGGATGCGATGCTGCACGGCAAATGGTGGGAGATTTACAACGATTCTGAACTAAATTCTCTCGAAGAACAAGTAAACATCAACAACCAGAACATCAAACAATATTTCGAGAATTTCATGGAGGCGCGGACACTGATCGCGCAGGCACGCTCGCAGTTGTATCCCACGGTGGGAACGACGCCTTCGTATTCGTATTTAGGTTCCTCGGCAAATCTTAGGAATTCGGTTGGCAGCACAGGTTCGACAGGGAGTGCAGGTACAAACACGACGAGTTCGCTGACGGTGCTTCCGGCAACAGTTTCCTGGGAGCCCGATCTTTGGGGAAAAGTTCGCAACACTATTCATGAAGCGCAATACAACGCGCAACTGAGCGCCGCGGACCTGGAAAATGAGCGGCTGACGGAGCAGGCGAGTTTGGCCGTATTTTACTTTGACTTGCGCGGCCAGGATGCCTTGCTCAAGGTTTTTGACGCGACGATTGAGGCCGACCAAAAATCGGTCGAGCTTTCACGCGCGCGCTTTGAGACCGGAGTCGACGACCAACTTTCGTTGGTAGAAGCGCAGATCGCGTTGCAGAGTGCGGTGGCCAACCGTACGAATCTTGAAGTGGCGCGCGCTCAATATGAACACGCCATCGCCGTGCTGATCGGGACATCCCCCTCGAGCTTTTCGATTCCTGCCAAGCCGTTGGATGCCAAACCTCCGGAAATTCCCATAGGAGTTCCATCACAGTTGCTCGAACGCCGGCCGGATATCGCCGCCGCAGAACGCAATATGGCCGCGGCGAACGCGCAAATTGGAATCGCCACCGCCGCGTACTATCCAAATTTGACGCTGACGGCAGAGGCGGGACTCGAAAGTTCGGCGATAAAAAATCTCTTTGAATGGCCCAGCCGATTCTGGTCAATTGGACCATCCCTCTCAGAAACGATTTTCGATGCCGGACTGCGACGGGCGACGGTCAATCAATTTGAAGCGGTCTACAACGCGGATGTAGCCAGTTACCGGCAGACCGTCTTGACAGCCTTTCAGCAGGTAGAGGATAACCTCGCAGCGGTGCGGATCCTTTCGATTCAAATTCAGCAGCAACGGCAGACAGAACAATCCGCTCAGCGCTATTTAGATTTGGCAACCGCGCGATATGAAACAGGTGTGGATCAATATCTCAGCGTGCTCGTGGCGCAAGTTACGTTGCTTGGCACGCAACAACAGCTGGCCACATTGCAAACCCAGGTGATGACTTCCTCGGTACAATTGATCGAAGCGCTCGGCGGAGGCTGGGACCGATCACAACTACCCACCCCATCTCAGGTTTCAGAGAAAGTTACCAAGACCGATCTGCAACCTCAACAATAAGTCGGGCGAATCCGAGAAACATGGGTACTGTGAATCTCGCTGCTTCCCCCTGCAGCTAACCATTGACTTTTTGTTCGCGCGGATTCCATAATCTCGCCACTTGCGGCGGAGGTGCTCTTTGCGGGTCGCGCCCTTCTCCATCTGTTTTCTCGCCTCTTCCGGGGTTGTCTACAGCCGCGGTGCGCGCACAAAAGTACCCAACCGCTCAGGTCTAGTTGAATTTTGCCACGGAGGACACTTATGAGTGTGGACATGGAAAAACTGAATGCATTCATCGGCCGATTCGTTGGTGACCTTGGCGCAGCCGTTCACACGGGCATGGTAGTTATCGGCGAAAGACTCGGTTTGTACAAAGCGTTGGCGCTGCATCCGATGACCTCGGCTCAACTCGCGGCCAAGACCAGGACCGACGAGCGCTACGTGCGCGAGTGGTTGGCTTCCCAGGCTGCCGGCGGCTACGTTAGCTACGACGACAAGACGCAAACGTTCTTTCTGACAGAAGAACAGGCTTTTGCCCTTGCAAACGAGGAATCCCCTGCGTATCTTCCGGGCGCGTTTCAGCTTGCCCTAGGCTCACTTGCTGCGGTCCCGCGCATCGCCGAGTCGTTTCGCTCGGGAGCCGGTATGGGCTGGCACGAGCATGACGACGGCGTCTTCCATGGTTGCGAGAAATTCTTCCGGCCTGGTTATGCGGCCAATCTTGTCAGCACCTGGATTCCCTCGCTGCACGACGTCAAAGCGAAACTCGAAGCGGGCGCGCGTATCGCAGACGTCGGCTGTGGTAAAGGCGCTTCGACAATCCTCATGGCGAAAGCATTCCCAAACTCACACTTCTTCGGATTCGATTACCATGATAAGTCGATCGAAGGAGCGCGGGAGACCGCCGCGCGCGAAGGCGTCGCAGGTCGAGTTACCTTTGAAGTTTCCAAAGCCAAGGAATATCCCGGAAAAGACTACGACTTTGTGGCGGTCTTCGATTGTCTCCATGATATGGGCGACCCGACAGGAGCCGCCAGACACGTTCGCCAATCGCTCAGACAAGATGGTACATGGATGATCGTGGAACCCTATGCCAACGACGAATTGAAAGATAATCTCAATCCCGTTGGCAGAGTCTATTATTCCTTTTCAACACTGCTGTGTACCCCGTGCTCGCGCTCACAAGAGGTTGGGATGTGCCTCGGAGCGCAATCCGGAGAAAAGCGGATGCGCGATGTGGTCACTTCCGCTGGTTTCAGTCGATTCCGACGCGCCACGGAAACCCCGTTTAATATCGTCTATGAGGCCAGACCCTAGCTGCGAGCGGATAGCTGACCCTAGAACCATCGCCCTTCACGACATGCAGGTGAAGCTTCTCCAAGTCTAGCCGCGTGGCCGTCGTTGGGATCATCGCGGCAAGCCAATCGTAGCGCGTTTACCGCAGAAGTGGGTATTGGCAGGAACTTCCGGCCACAGCTACTTCTTTCTTGCAGGCAAGACTGTGTCAACTTTCGGAGGGCCAAATGCGTCTTAAGGAGCATGGAGATCCTATGCGCCTATCGAAGGGAATGCTCATAGTCCTTGCAGTCACTGGGATTGCTTGCGTGTCGACAAGGCACTATGGGCGGGGCATCGTTTTTGCAAGTGGCTCGCCCGCAGGTTCGGTCAGCCCCGGCTCACCCATGCTAGAACCGCGCTCGGGCCACACCGCGACGCTATTGCCAGACGGCAAGGTCCTGATCGCCGGGGGAATGCGCCGCAATCAGGTTTTCTACAGCTCCGCTGAATTGTACGATCCGGCTACAGGAAAATTCCGGGCCACTGGCGTGATGAACGTTGCACGCGTCGGACACGCCGCGGTCTTGCTGCCGTCCGGCAGTGTGCTGATTGTCGGCGGATGGGTGAGCCACGACAGTACCGATTCGGCCGAACTGTATGATCCGGTGACCGGCAGATTCTCGGAAATAGCAAAAATGAACACCAAACGAGGGGGTCCTGCTGCTACGTTGCTGAACACCGGAGACGTCCTGATAACAGGTGGCGCAGACCACGACACCCCCGGCGGAATCGTATCGGCCGAACTTTTTCGAACAGCGGGCTCCAAATTCGAACCTCTTGGTCCAATGCGCTCTGCACGCATTGCCCATACCGCCACAGTCCTAAAAGATGGGCGCGTCCTGATCGCCGGGGGACGCGGTGATTCGGTCACAGCCAGTGCTGAGATCTATGATCCCGCCACAAAACAATTCGTTGTGACGGGCAGCATGCTGACCGCACGCTATAAACAATCGGCTGGACTGCTGCTTGATGGCCGCGTACTGATCGTGGGCGGATCAGACGAGCGCGACTGGGCCGGGCAATTGAACAGCGCGGAAATCTATGATCCACGCACAGGAAAGTTCAGCGCTACCTCTTCGTTAAACGACAGCCGCTTCAAACTTCCAGAGGAAGCGGCACAGCTCGGCTCAGGACAGCTTCTAATTGCTGGGGGAAGCAAAACAGTTGAAGTGTACGATCCGGCGAGTGGCAGATTCCTAATTGCGGCAGGACAAATGAACGACGCGCGACACTTTATGACCGAGACAAAACTGAAAGAGGGCGATGTGCTGTTAACGGGCGGCTACCCGAATAACGATCAGGCCACGGCGGAAACCTGGCTTTATCATCGCTGATGAATGCGCAAATGCGGCGCCCAGAGTGAGGAACCGCCCCGTGCTTCGGTTACTTGGCCTATCGGGAGTTGTGACTTCAAACGTCAGACGAGATACGCGATTCAGATACAAGTGATTGAGGATGCGAGAGGAGCGCCATGGCAATTCCCTTTGATGATCTAAGGAGCGACCCCGCCATTCATGGCTGGCTACACGTGCCTGCGCGGCCCACGGGAAAGTCCATTGTACTCACGCACGGCGCCGGCGCGGACTGCCAGTCAAACCTGTTGGTAACAACGTCCGATGCTCTTTCGGAGGCAGGTTTCACTGTTTTGCGATTTGACCTGCCGTTCCGCCGAGCACGTCCGCATGGACCGCCTTCGCCTGGAAGGGCAAGCCTCGATCGCGACGGACTCCGGCGCGCCGTCTCAATTTTGCGAGAACGAAAACATACGCAGGTATTTCTGGGTGGCCATTCCTACGGCGGACGTCAAGCGACCATACTCGTCTCCGAGCAACCTCCGTTAGTGGATGGTTTGCTTCTTCTCTCCTACCCGCTACATCCTCCGCGAAAACCGAATGAACTCCGGACCGCCCATTTCCCGAAACTGACCACGCCCGTGTTTTTCGTCCACGGTACCCGGGACCCCTTTGGCACAATTATGGAAATGAACTCTGCTCTTCATCTGATCCCTGCCGCGCACGCTCTGTTTGAGGTGCCCGGTGCCGGCCATGAGCTTTTCGCCAAGAAAAATGCCACCGAATTGCTCACCCACGTTGTGACTGAGTTTGCGACGTTTCTGAGCACTCTCTCCAAGCAAACAAAGCCCTCGTAATCTCTCCAGAATCTTGTTGCTTCAGTGATCTGGAATCGCCAAATCGATTCGGCTATCCTCCCATCAGTGAACGCGCCGAAGAAACGGTCGAGGCTTACCAGGAATTGCCGACCTACTTTTCTTCAGCACCGTACTTGTCCCGCAATCGCGACTCCGGTCACCGACTATCCCTCACCGAAACCACTACCTGGATTGCGAAATGCCCCGATAGTTTTTCGACACCCACATAGCCGTCAGCTTTCTACTGGCGATCCCGATCCTCTATACGATTCGGGGCCCCTTTATCGTCTGGGAGCACATAAGGTGCAATATGTGACTTCAACCCTATTCAATTCAATCGAATAACCTTGCCACCCAGTTCTAGCCCTACTAACCAGTACTACCAGCGCTTCGGTAGTCCTGCCTCTGGAGCGGCCGGTCCATTGAGTCATTTCGACTTTGCCTCCATTCTGCTCATAGAAGAACTAGCCAACTGGCGTTTTCAGGCCAGCCACGAACCGTAGTCTCCATTCGGAGGCCATGTTTACGAGCAGCAGGAACGGGCAAAGTTCTTCGAAAGGCAAGCAAAATCCAAAGGAGCCAGCGCATCATGAGAAAGTCTTACGGGAGCGCAGCAAGAAAGCTGCTGGGCGTGATGACATTCGTTTTCCTTGCAGTCTCTGCTGCACCAGTGAGTGCGCAGATCGCGCCGAACGGTCGCTGGGAATTCGCAGTGACCAGCGGAGATACCCAGTACGAGCTCGACCTGACTGGGCAAACGACGTTTAGCACCTACCTCAATCTGACTGGGACGACGCTCACAGGTGACTCTCAGCAAACCACGAATACGACCTCTGCGGAGATTTTTTGCTGCAACGACTCGGTCACTGGAACATTCAGGACGCACAACCGAGCCAAAACTGCAGTTGTGGAATTCGCAGTGCCAGCAAATTCAGTTACCGGGCAGGAGGCGTTTAACTACACCTTCACCGGAACGTTCAATGCAAACCCCAGCGACTCGGGTGGCCCCACGATTACCGGCACCTATACAACCAATGCGAGCTCTACTGTTTCAAACGGAGCTGGCACGTTTGTCGCGACCTGGTTTCCCGACTTTCCCGCTACGCCGCAAATGTATGTAGGTGGCCTTGCCAGTCCAGATATTGGCTCCGGTCCGAGCGACGTACCGACGATTCTTACAATTGGGACGAACTCGATAACGCATGACCTGATCGGCACTGTGAGCGTCCCTGGCTTGACGAGCAACGGGGCCGCGTGCTTCGTTGGCACGTTGACCATTCAATCGGTCGACAACTCGAGTTTGATGGGGGTGGGTGGTGCCCCTAACGGCGTTGGTGTCCCGTATGCTTCCGGTGTTGGCCTTTACATTTTCGCGCAAGACTCCGCGGGCACCCAGCTATGGTTGAATGGATACTCCGCGAAGCCAGACGGGAACTCAGCCGCGGTCGATGAGTCATTCTTGGACAACACAGACTGCGATGGAGACAAGACAACGACCAACAATGGAACAAACAACGAACTGATTCTCTACTACGGCGTCACCGGGGGACCCTGCGATGGTCTCGGAGGAGGCGATGCGCCTTTTCACCCTGTCAAGAAACTCGAACACTCCAAGAGTCACCGGCATGACAAGAGATTCGCTGATTCGACGTCATCGTCGGGCTCTTCTTCCCCTCAAACATGGTAATGGGGAGACGATCAAGGCTTCAAAACACAGGACGCGCGAGCAAAGGGCTTGCACACCTGAGCGACGTTTTCCCAAAGCACAACCTCGCATTCGTTCTGATCACGACCACTTATGGCTCCAACCGTGGGGAATTCAACGAGGAGTTCGATTTGATTACCGTGTTGGCGTAAGAGACTGCTGGTTGCTTTCGTCGAATCCCAGGGAATCCCACAAGACGGGACAAAATAAGAGAGGCGCTCGGTGACCTCACAAGCGCCTCCTCTACTGCATTAACGTAAACCGTACCTCACTGGATCACCTCCTTCTCGGCGGAAACGCCGATGTCGACAAGAATGTCGCGTGATCCGAGTATATCGCAACGATTGGATAGATGTCAGGGTGAAACCCCGGTGAAACCCTTGACACGGCGGGCGTCGCAAGGGATACCGAACTAGCGACGCGTCGAAGAGGTAGTCGGGGCTAATCAGGGCTTGTGGATGCAACTTGTATCGACTTTCCCTTGTAGGCACTTGTGAGTTGAACTCGGAATAGCCAGAAAATCAGTAAAATCAGTGGCAGGATGCTGAGAATTAAATACAAGGTTGTGCTAAAGAAAGCGGGGGATAGATGTTGCCCGAGCCCCGCAGCCGAAAGCAATCTTAGCGGGCGGTTTGACGGCCCCAGGAAAAAAGACCCAGCCGCGATAAACAGGCCAAAGCACATGCGCCAGAGATGCCGGGCGATGCGCTTCGCTCCAAGAACACCGCCGTGCATCAGCATGCGAACGTCTCCTGCGCCAGCCAACAACATTATAGAACCGATGAAGAAGGTCATTCCGACGGGAACTCCGTCTTGTGCACTCGCTCCGCTACGCATGACTTTTAGTCCATTCATCCAGGTTAGGATACCGAGAGTCAAAGGAATCAGGAGCACAACCCAATCGAAACGACTAGTTTCCCCTTCTCGGCGCCTGGCGGTCAGCCATGCCGTTCCGATGAGATAGAAGGTTAGAATCCCGCCGCCGATGTTGTTCGGTTGATGCCTCACGATTGCAAGGTACACTGCTGCCACGGCCATAGTGAGCATGGAGGCGACAAAGATCTTTCCGGCCAAAGCATGGCGGGGGGAGCCTTTGCGGAAAGACATTGCCGCGGTCCCGGACAACAACCCTAGGGTCCCGGCACAAATATGACCAATCAGTATGGGCGAATAGAGCATCTGCACTTTATACGCGCACCTGCGCCTCAGAGTTTCACCTGGCGGCATTGGCTCCTACACCTACTGCGCGAGTCAGCAGATCTGGGATCGATGCCTGAGGTGGCGGTATGGACTACCGGAACCTCCCATAACGCGCGTTTTAATCTGACACAATGTGGTTTGTTTGTCGCACGTTCGGTGCGATTCGTGATGTTCCGATTCTACTCGAAGATGATCGTTTTGTTGTTGTAGAGGAGAATTCTGTTTTCAATATGCCAAAGAACAGAGCGCGAAAGGACCATCTTTTCGAGGTCCCGCCCTTTTTCCACTAGGTCTTCAATTGTATCCCGGTGGGATATGCGCGCGATGCCTTGTTCGATGAGAGGACCGTCGTCCAGGATTTCCGTGACATAGTGCGCAGTGGCGCCGATCAGTTTTACGCCGCGATCATAAGCTTGGTGATAAGGCTTCGCGCCGATGAAGGCGGGTAGGAAGGAATGATGAATATTGATAATGGGCATCGGACATTGGATGATGAATTCACTCGAAAGCACCTGCATGTAGCGAGCGAGTATGACCAAATCGATCTTGCTGTCGGTTAGGAGTTCAAGTTGCTGCGCCTCGGCTTGCGGCTTATTGTCCTTTGTCACAGGAATGAGGTGGAAGGGCACGCCATAAAATTCGGCATGGACTCTCGTGTCAGGATGATTGCTGATCAGCAACGGAAAATCGCAGCCAAGTTCGCCATTTCGCTGGCGATAGAGGAGATCGACCAGGCAGTGATCGTATTTTGAAACGAAGATTGCCACGCGCGGACGGTGATTTCCCAAGGCGATGCACCAGTTCATGCCGAACTTGTGGGCAATCGGACCAAAGGCCCCATCAAAGTCTTTCATGTCCAGACGGAACCCGGCGAGTTCCCATTCCACGCGAGCTAAGAAATGGCGTTTTTCTCCTGCTTGGTGCTGTTCGAAATGTAGAATATTGCCGTCGTATCGATAGAGGAACTCGGCGATGGTGGCATTCAAACCGGTGCGAGCCGGGCACTGCACCAGAAGCACCGCAGTGTCTTTCATGAGAAACGCTCCTTCTTTCTTCCAAATTGTACCCGAGGACACGTAGAGAAACGTCGCTCGGATTTACCGGCGAGGTGTCACGCCAATCAATTCTCCAAGTAAACGCAGATCAACCTGCGAGTACACCATAGCGTTGCCTAAGAATCCCGTACTGTTCACTCTTGCGGTCTACGCAGCCTCGGTCGGCGCAACACTTGTGCTCAAACTGAAAACTAGCAGACGTCTATCACAACCAGAGTAATGTCGTCCTGCTGAGCTATCGCAGTGGGTTGCCAAGCGCGAATCTCGTTGAGCAGTCTGTCCACCAACTCAGATTGTGCGCGCATCTTGGTATCGAGAATTACGTGTTCAAGTTTTGTGTCACCGAATGCCTCGCCTCTTGCATTTTCGGCTTCAAGTACGCCATCTGTGTAGAGGAGAAATCGATCGCCTGAACGGATCGACATTTCGTGAACGGGATATTCGGGCTCCGGCATCACTCCTAAAACCAGGCCATTACTTTCGATCCGCTCCAATTTTCCTCCCCGTAACAAAAGTAGCGGGGGATGTCCGGCGGCTGAGTAAAGTGCATTGTGATGCTGTGAATCGATGAACAAATAGGCCGCAGTGACAAATTGATCGCGGGGTTTCCCATAAAAGATGCGGTTCAACCCACTTAATACCTCTTGCGGGTCGTGGGCCCAGGGGATGACCGATTGTATTGCGACTTTAAGCATCGCTGCGATTAGTGCGGCCGGAACACCATGCCCAGAGACATCAGCTACCAAGACTCCAACGCGGTGCTGATCGATGGGAATGAACTCATAAAAGTCACCGGCCACGGCGGTCATCGGACGATAAGCGGCCGTGATACGCAGATTTTTTATTTCGGGACTGCCACTTGGGAGAATCGAAGTCTGTATTTCGCGAGCAATCGCGAGCTCCTTTTCAATTGACAGCAAGCGGCGCTCGCTCGCAAAGACCATTTCGAGGGCGACATATCCAAACGAATACAGGAAGATGGCAAAACCCAGCGAGTCCCAAATGGTCGAAGTGTGGCGGCCGAATGATCCGAACACGTTGGTGTATAGGGCTTCCACGGCGAAAACCAGCGTCCCCACAAGCAAGACCCTGCGGTCTGGTAGAACGAGAAGCTTGTGCGCTAGCCCTGGCACGGTGACGACCGTCACCAGTACACAGAGTAAGCAAGCGGCGAGGAGATTGTTGTAGGGCATTAATTTGTCGCGTGAGCCAGTAAGGAGAAAGATCAAAATCCCTGCTAAAGCGATCGCCAACCCCGCAAAGATTATCGCCTGAAGAAGGAAACGCAGCTTGCCCGTGGTTAGCTCCAGCCAAGCGCGGGCAGCGACGACCAAGATCAGATACATGATTACCGTATCCAGGTATGGGACGCTTACTTGAAACCAGCGAGGCAAACGAGCCACCGCAGCCAGCGAATCTCCCAGGCGGAGTACTCCGTACATGGCACTCCAGATTCCCAGCCAGACAAGAATGCGCACACCGCTGCGGCGGCGCATCCCCGCGATGGCGCAGACAGTCAATCCGAGAAACACAAAAACAGTGCCAGAAATGATGTCAACCACCTGGCCGCGGAGCGTAGCTAGAAGTTGATCTTGCAGAAGCACATCTCCAGAAGACAATGCCAACATATCAGACCTCGGATGTCAGTAGATGATGTGATCCGTTTGCTGCTGAGAGTGGTCGAAATCAACTGAGTGACGGAGGACCCGAGAACAACTCTAGCCTGGTTGTCAGCTGACCGGTACCTCATTCCCTTCTCCTGATGAGTAGGAAAATGTTCCTGTACCTACAGGTTCGCTTTTTTGCATTTATCAGCCAAACGATGCTCGCAAACTTCCACACTTCTGTGTTGGAGAGATTCTTCGTAATTCCGAAACTCTACGATCATCAAAGAGTAACGACTGGGCCAGTATCCTCCTTGCCTGGCGCGTAGATGAGACCACTGTCTAGATGGAGGCCCGCCTAATTTAATTTTCTCGGAGGAATCATGCACAAGCTTTTTCGCTGCGCTACCCTTGCGGCTGCCCTGCTGTTTTTGTTTTTGAATCCGATCCTCGTTCCTGAGGTCTCTGCGGCGCCGCCACACGATTTCGGCTTCGGACGCGATCACAGCCGAATCAAGCACGTTTTTGTGATCGTTCTTGAAAACGAGGGTTACGACGTTACGTTCGGGCCCGCTTCAAAGCTCCGTATCTATCGCAAACTCTCAAACAGCAGGGAGTGCTCCTCAGCCAGTATTACGGTACGGGCCACGCAAGCCTGGACAACTATATTGCGATGATCAGTGGGCAGGCTGCCACGCCACAGACTCGCAGTGATTGCCAGACTTACGCGGACTTCGTACTCACTGGGGTAACTGCGGATGGTCAAGCGATCGGATCCGGCTGTATTTATCCTACTTCGATCAGAACTCTGCCGGATCAACTCGATAGCATTGGCAAAACGTGGCGAGCCTATATGGGAGATATGGGTAACGATCCTTCGCGAGAATCGGCCAATTGTGGCCACCCGGCGCTGAACACCACCGATCATACCCAGATTGCTGAGGCTCCGTCCGTTGCGGTACCGCTCGGCGACCAGTACGCCACACGCCACGATCCATTCATGTATTTCCATTCCATCATTGACTCGCCAAGCTGCAACACCGACGTGGTCAATCCGAATCAGTTGACACAGGACTTACAGTCCTTGCCTTCCACTCCGGATTTTGTGTTCATTACACCGAATCTCTGCGACGATGGCCACGATAGTCCGTGCGT
>DATFZN010000082.1:0-2691 GCA_035314425.1 Candidatus Acidiferrum sp.
CGAGCAAATCGGGGCTTGCCGGGCTGACTCGCACGCTGGCGATCGAGTGGGCACGCTACGGAGTTTGTGTGAACGCGATTGCGCCCGGAGTGTTCCGCACAGCGCTGAATGAGAAGCTGCTAGATGGCCCGAGAGGACAGGAGTTCCTGATTCGTACGCCGATGGGCCGGTTCGGCAAAGTGGAAGAGTTAGTAGGGAGCGCGATTTTCCTCGCTTCGGAAGCGGCGAGTTTTGTAACCGGCACCATATTGCAGGTGGACGGTGGATTTTTGGCGAGCGGCGTGAATCAATAGGGTGGACTACGTTCAGGGCGGCTTGGGGCAATTTCTTAGGGATGACCGGAGGAGCAAGTTGATGACGACACTACCACAGACTGGAACCGAGGAGATGATTTTTCGGAAGACGAATGCGCACGTTGGGCGAAAGATCTGCGTATCGCCGGATAACAGCGCGATGAGGCATCTGGCGTACGGGCGCATCATTCTGGACGAGACGAATCGATCCGCGAAGTTTTCAAATGGCGGGCGAGAAACGGGTTTGATCTGCTTGCGGGGCGAAGGGCAGGTTGCGGTCAATGGGAAGGCCGTCGCTTTGGGCCGTCACGACGCGATCTATATTCCGCGGGATTCGAGTGTGGAAGTGAACACGAATTCGTCGGTGGACATAGCGGAGTTTTCTGCCGAAGTTGAGCGGCAATATCCGTTGCAGGTGGTGCGCAACGCGGACATTGCCAAAGACCCGGGTCTAAAGTACACAACCGGGAAGCAAGGGAATACGCGGCACATCAATATGTTGCTGGCCAAAAATATTGACGCGGGACGGCTGATCCTCGGTATTACCCAATCCGATCCCGGGAATTGGACGAGCTGGCCGCCGCACGAACACGCGAAAATGCTGGAAGAAATCTACGTGTATATCGATATGCCCAGGCCCGCGTATGGGATTCAGTTGGTGTACCAGAACACGGACGAGCCAGAGTTTGTGACCATTGTTCGCGATGGCGACGCGGTGATGATCCCGGCCGGCTACCATCCCAACGTTGCGGTACCGGGGCATCCGATTGCGTTTTTGTGGGCGATGGCGGCACACCGCGAGGGCGAAGATCGTCAATATGGAGTTGTGAATGTGCAGCCTGGATTCGAGGAAGGCGGGTCAGGACTAGAAGCCGGTCGAAAGAAGTAGAGCCACGACGGCTTACTGACTCATCTGGTGTAGAACCAATTAAGAGGCGCGGACGAATCGATGGGGTCAACCTCTCAAGTCAATGGAGAGCAATTCTCGACAGCGCATGCGCCTGTAGGTTTTCTTTCAGGAAAGTTTCGCTGGGTAATTTGTGCGGTCCTGTTTATCGGAATCAGCAAGAACTACATGGACCGGCAGGTTTTGGGCGTTTTGAAAGTGACGTTGCAGCACGATCTTGGATGGAACGAGATCGACTACAGCAATCTGGTATTTGCGTTCCAGGCGGCATATGCCGTGGGCCTGCTTCTGGTAGGGCGTTTCATCGATCGAGTGGGAACACGATCCGGCTATGGACTTGCGGTGGTGTTCTGGAGCCTCGCGTCCATGGCACATGCGCTGTGTGGCTCGTTACTGAGCTTTGGAATAGCACGGGCAGCGTTGGGTTTGGGGGAGTCCGGAGCGTTTCCCGCCAGCATTAAGACGGTCACCGAATGGTTTCCACAGAAAGAACGAGCTTTGGCCACAGGGATTTTCAATGCAGGAACGAATGTGGGCGCGATCATCACGCCCGTAGTCGTGCCTTGGATTACCATTCACTTTGGATGGCGATGGGCATTCGTTGTCACGGGAGCAGTGGGATTTCTATGGTTTTTGCTTTGGATGGCGGTGTACCGGAAGCCGGAAGAGCACCCACGATGCTCACGCGCAGAACTCGAGTACATTCGAAGCGATGGCGAAAAGGAAACGGTCCGAGTGCCATGGGCACGTCTGTTAGGATACCGGCAGACGTGGGCATTCCTGCTCGCCAAGTTTCTGACCGACCCGATCTGGTGGTTTTATCTATTTTGGGTGCCGGGGTTTTTCCAGAAGCAGCACGGACTGAATTTGGCGCAGATTGGATTGCCAGTTGTGGTGATCTACCTGATTTCCGATGCTGGGAGCGTGGCGGGCGGATGGCTGTCGTCGCGATTCATTGAGCGAGGCTACTCGGTGAACATGGGACGGAAAGTGGCGATGCTCATATGCGCCGTGTGCGTGGTACCGATTGTGTATGCGTATCGCGCCGAAGGACTCTGGGCGACCACGTTGTTGATCGGGCTTGCGGCTGCGGCGCACCAGGGTTTTTCTGCCAATCTGTTTACGACCGCATCGGATTTGTTCCCGAGCCACGCTGTGGCTTCTGTGGTGGGAATAGGCGGGATGGCAGGTGCTGTCGGAGGGATGCTCATCGCCAACATTGTGGGTCATGTGTTGCAAGCGACGGGAAGTTACTTTGTTCCATTTCTGATGGCGGGGACAGCGTATCTGGTGGCGCTGGGAGTGCTGCAGATGATGGTGCCACGGCTGCAGCCAGCGACTTTCGCTTAGATAGATCAGCATGTGTTGCAGGTGATTCGCGGGAGAGGAATGATGAGCCTTAAGGTGCGACCGAAAGAAAACTGCCGCTGGGATTTGATCAGCCTGGGAGAAATAATGTTGCGGCTAGATCCCGGGGAAAAGCGAATCTGG
>DATFZN010000083.1:0-18777 GCA_035314425.1 Candidatus Acidiferrum sp.
TGAACTTCTATCTGTCGATTGGTTTGGCATGTTTCGGTTTGGCCGCCATATGGAACGGAACGTGGCGTGGAATAGGGGGTGCTATCCTGCTATCGCCTTTTATCATTTTGGCGCATCCGTTGGGAATTCTGTGGCTTATCGGAGTAGCGATCTATCGCTTCGCTTGGCTCGCCACAACGGGGATTCTGCGGCTCTCGCTCCCGATCGTCGTTGGAGTGTCTCTCTGGGTGGTGCGCGGATATTTGAAATTGCACCCGCAGTACCGGGCAGACTGGGCCGAGCTACCCTTCTATCAGTGGAACGGCTCGGACCAGTTTCGGATTTTTGGTAACGCATATTCTTACCTGTCGTGGGTCATTGTTGTGCTTGGCTTGGCATTCATCGCAATGGAATTGTGGCAGCGCAAACGGGATGCCGGTTTTTGGAAGGAACGGCGATTGCTCGTTGAGCTTTATTTGATTTCGTTTTGTGCCGTTGTGTTCCTCCCGGAGGATTTGCGGCCGGATCCGGGGGGAAGCTGGATTGGGGGTTTGGCAACGCGGCTCACGTTACTCTGCACGATTTTTGCTGTGTGCTTTCTAGCTTCCTTGCGGCCGCAAATTATCCATTTGCTCGGATTTGGTGGGTGCGCAGTGGTCTTTTTCTTCATGGTCCATCGCGACACGGGAATGCTCGACCGCATGGAACGGAATGCAGAATCGATTACTGCTCAATTGCCCTTTGGTACCCGGGTAGCCAGCACAGTTTTTTCTCCTGCCGATTTTCGACCCCACTATGAACACATTGTTGATCGAGCTTGCATCGAGCGCTGCTTTCTCTACTCGAATTACGAGCCGTCCACATTGAAGTTTCGCGTTCGAGTTCGAAAACAGGGAAGTCCACTGGTGGCGTCCGATGTGGATGACGCCGAGGATCTGCAATTCGGAAATTACGACGTGGAGGACGGCGATCTGCCCATGAAGCAGATCTACCAATGTGATCCCGCGGACCTGACAAAGCTATGCATTCGGGATCTGGAATCGGGGGAGAAGAACGGGCGCTTGGGCTACCACCCGTGACCCTGCCCAGCGGTTTTTACGAGAGACATTATGGCTCTTTCATCAGGCCAATTTCTGGTAGAATGGCCCTTGAGGGAGAGACAATGCTGCCATTGCACCTTCAGCCAGAAAGTCATATCCCGCTCTACATTCAACTTCGCGATCAGTTGCGCTCCCTCGTCCACGCCGGCGATCTGCGTCCCGGCGATCGCATTCCTGCCAGCCGTGAATTGGCGCATACCTTGGGTGTCCACCGCACTACAGTCGCCAACGCGTACGCAGAACTTGAATCGGAGGGTTTGATTCAAGGGCACGTTGGCCGTGGCACGTTTATCAAGAGCAACGGCAATGGACTCGCGATTACCCCGCCGGCGCCGCCCTCTTTGAATGGTCGTGACGGTCTGCGTTGGGAATTGCTGTTCGCGGACGAGCGCAGCGAACAGATTTTGAGCCGCTTAACCGCCGAAGCTCCTGAGGATGCCATGTCCTTTGTGATGGCGCGCCCGGCCGAGGAGTTTTTCCCTATCGTGGAACTGCAAGCCTGCGCACACGCGGCCCTGCGGCGCGAAGGGCAAGAGATTCTGAATCTCGGCGCGTCCGATGGTTTTGCTCCGTTAAAGGAAGCCCTTCTTGAACTGCTTCGCCAAGACGACATTCCGGCGAAAGATGAAACGTTGCTGGTCACAGACGGCTGTCAACAGGCTCTTGATCTAATCGCGAAGGCATTCATTCGCTCCGGGGACACAGTTCTTCTCGAAAATCCTACCTATCCGGGTGCCGCGGCTGTTTTCAACGGTGTCCGCGCTCGTTGCCTGGGAATTGGTGTGCGTACGGTTCCGGAGCCGGGCAGCGCACTAGGGATTGATCTTGACGCACTGGAAGCGACACTCGCCGCCAATCGCGTAAAGTTGCTGGTACTCACTCCGGATTTCCAGAATCCTACGGGAGTTTCGATGCCGCTGGCGTCTCGACGCAGGGTGTTGGAACTGGCCACTCGCCACCAGGTGCCCATTGTCGAAGATCATATTTATGCGCGCTTGAATGCGCGCGAAGAGCGCATTCCTTCCTTGAAGCAATTGGACCGCTCGAATCTTGTCATTCACATTGACAGCTTCGCGAAGGTTGCCTTTCCGGGATTGCGCGTTGGTTGGATCGTAGCTCCGGCCGCAGCGATAGAGCGGTTGCGCATCGTTAAGCAAATGACCGATCTACATACCGACCAATTGGCACAGGCCACTTTGGCCGAATTCCTGAAGCGCGGACTATTTCAAAAGCACCTCACCAAAATGCGCAAGATTTACGCGAGCCGCCTCGATGCGCTCGACGAAGCCTTGCACAAACATATGCCACCAGGGACGCGTTGGACGCGGCCAGAAGGTGGGATGTGTTTATGGCTGGAGTTGCCGCTGGGCTTCGATGCCAGTGAGTTAATGATTCATGCCAAAGAGCGCGGGGTAATGTTTGCGCCCGGCCGTTATTTCTACGTGCAAGCGCCGTTGCCCAATACGTTGCGCCTGGGATTTGCCAGCTTGAACGAAAAACAGATCTCCCGAGGAGTCGCCGTGCTTGCCGATTTGCTTCGCGTGGAAATGCGGAAGCGCCAGCGGGGAACGCGCCGCGCTGAGCGAGCACACGTGGCGCTGGTCTAGCATGGGGCGCACTCTGCAACTCGAGCCTAAGGACGCAAATCGTTGCTTCGGCTGCGGTGGAGCGAACGAAGCCGGCATGAAGCTTCATTTTGAGCTTGATCTCGATGATCGCCGCACGCGTGGGCGTTTTACTCTGGGCCCGAATTACGCAGGTGGCGCCGGATTCGCCCACGGTGGAATCATCGCCGTGGTGCTCGATGAAGCCATGGGCAAGCTTTCGAAATTGACCGATGAGCGTGCGGTGACCGCCGAGATGTCGGTCGAGTACAGGAAGCCCGTTCCGGTCGATCTGGAAATCGTCGTCGAAGGTTGGCAAGAAGGGGAAAAGGGGAGAAACAGATTTCGCGAAGCGGAGATTCGCGATGCGCAAGGAAATCTGCTGGCGCGTGGCAAAGGCCGGTTTGTCGTTGTGGGACCACCGCATTCAGCCCCGACCGAGCGCGGATGATTCAGTGAGATTGGGGAAAGATTGAAAGGAGAAAGAGTCATGGACACGAAGAATCTTAGCGGGAACGGACAGGGAACAAAGGGATCGAACGACTGGCGCGTAAAAGTTGGCCTGGCAGAAATGCTCAAAGGCGGGGTGATCATGGACGTCACCACTGCCGATCAAGCGCGGATCGCAGAGAAAGCCGGCGCTTGTGCGGTGATGGCCCTGGAACGCGTGCCTAGCGACATTCGCAAAGAAGGCGGCGTTGCGCGGATGGCCTCGATCAAAGTGATTCGCGAAATCATGAAGACGGTCACGATCCCGGTGATGGCCAAGGTTCGCATAGGCCATGTTACCGAGGCTGAAGTGTTGCAAGCGCTCGAAGTGGATTTCATCGATGAGAGCGAAGTTCTAACTCCGGCCGACGAAGAGAATCACATCTGGAAACACGATTTCCGCGTGCCGTTCGTCTGCGGCGCTCGCAACCTCGGAGAAGCATTGCGGCGTGTTGCCGAAGGCGCAGCGATGATTCGCACCAAGGGCGAAGCTGGCTCGGGAAATGTTGTCGAAGCGGTGCGCCACATGCGCACCATCGTCAGCCAGATGCGCCAACTCACCACCATGCGCGATGACGAATTGATGCGCCAGGCAAAAGAGCTCGATGCGCCACTGGAACTGATTCGCCAGGTTGCCAAGACCGGTAAGTTGCCCGTCCCGAATTTCTCGGCGGGGGGAATTGCCACTCCGGCCGATGCCGCTCTTGTTCGCAAGCTTGGCGCCGAAGCGGTGTTCGTTGGCTCTGGTATTTTCAAGAGCAGCGATCCCGAAGTGCGCGCAAAGGCCATCGTGAAGGCCAACACGCATTTTGAAGATCCCAAGGCAATTCTCGAGGCATGCGAAGAACTCGGCGAAGCGATGCCTGGGCTTGATGTGCGGCAAATGGACGAAAAAGACATGCTGTCCACGCGCGGTTGGTAAAGTTTTGGAGACTCGCTCGCATGAAGATCGGCATACTGGCGGTGCAGGGCGATTTCGAAGCGCACGCAGCGATGTTGAAGGGCCTCGGCGCGGAAACGGTAGAGGTACGCACGGTGGCCGATCTTAAAGGCTGCGACGGGATTATTTTGCCGGGCGGCGAGAGCACCACCCAGTTGCAATTCCTCGAAGAAGAGGGACTGTACGACGCGATTCGTAAATTTTCCGCCGATCATCGCGCCGTGTTTGGCACTTGTGCGGGGGCGATCTTGCTTGCCACGCACGTAAAAAATCCCCCTCAACCTTCGCTTGGGCTGCTGGAGATGACCGTGTTGCGCAACGGCTATGGACGTCAGTTAGCAAGCGATGTTTTCTTCGGCCCGAGTGAGCTAAAAAAGGAGCCGCTCGAAATGGTTTTCATTCGAGCGCCGATCATTGAGTCCGTCGCGCAGGGAGTACACGTACTCGCCGAACATGCCGGAAAGCCTGCGCTCGTACAGAAAGACAATCTTCTTGCGGCCACGTTTCATCCGGAATTGACCGACGACACAACTGTCCACGAGCACTTCCTCGAAATGGCTGCAGCCGAAATGCAGAAGCCGACAGAAGCGCGATAAACTTGGATTTGCTCCGGCAGCTAAAAATAACAAATGAACGAAACAAAAAAGCTTTGTGTCCTTTTCGTGTGCATTGGAAATGCTTGCCGCAGTCCAATGGCAGAAGCGATTCTGAGGCAGGACGCCGGCGACCAGATCGAAGCCGCAAGCGCGGGACTTTTTCCGTTGGGATTTGTGCCAGAGATGACGCTGGAAACTCTGAAGCGCAATGGTTATTCGACGGAAGGTCTTCGTTCGAAACCTATCGACAACAATCTATTGTCGAAGATGGATTTGGTACTCAATCTCAGCGGATATGATAATAATGATGTTGCTCTGCGTGGGGCGGCACGGATCGAAGAGTGGCCGGTAGCAGATCCCTTCGGTGAGGACGGGGCCGTTTATCAGAAGACTTTGGAAGAGATTCAGGGCCGGGTCAGAGATTTGCTTGCTCGGCTGCAAAAAGAGCGGTCTTAAGTGTAGGTAGATCGGTAAGGAGACATTTTGCCGCGCAACAACACCAGCGTATCGCGGGAAGATTACCTCAAAGCAATTTGGGAAATGCTGGAAGAGAACCAGGTTCCCATCAGCGCACGACTCGCGGAAGAATTGGAAGTCACACCACCCGCGGTTACCGCGGCGCTGAAACGAATGGCGCGGGATGGCCACGTAAGAGTAGAACGCGGCGGGCGCATCTCGCTTTCCGCAAAAGGCCGCAAAGTAGCTCAGCATCTGATGCTGAGGCACCAACTTGCGGAAATGCTTCTTACCGAAGTCATCGGGCTCTCTTGGGCTAAGGCGCATGCCGAAGCCGAACGGATGGAGCACGCGATATCCCCGCAAGTGGAGGCACTTTTGATGAAGCGCTTCAGAGGCCATCGCACCTGCCCCCACGGAGTGCCGATGAAAGGCGGTGTCGCCGAACTTCGCAAGCAAGGCGCCGTGCTGCTCTCGGAACTAGATACCAAAGACAGCGCCGAAATTCTTTGCGTTTACGAAAAAGATGAAGGCTTTCTGGAATTTCTTGACGGCTTGCATCTACGCCCCGCGTCTAAGGTGGAAGTGATCAAGCGCGAGTACGACGAGACCATGACTTTGCGCGCGGCCGGCCATACGATTCATCTTGGCAAGCCCGCCACGTCACGCATCTGGGTGCGTCGCTCGGCCGCCTAGTCGGACCCTCTCAGGTCTTATCATCAAGAAGTTTTTTGAGTCGCGCAAATCCCGCGCGGCTTACGGGCAGCTTCACCCCATTAGACAGAACGGCAACTTTGCTGTCTTTCGCGTACGGTTCGATCCGCACCACGCGCTCAATGTTCACAAGGTATGAGCGGTGAATGCGCACAAAGAGCTTCGGATCGAGAGCGGTCTCCAGCCCCGAAATTGTTTGCTGCTTCAGTTGTTTCTTGCCCTCGCTTACGACTGAAACGTAATCGTCCAAGGCCTCCACATAATCTAATTTGTTTACCGGGATCAGCGTCACTTTTGTGCCGTCTTTTACCACAATGCGCTCCAGAAATTGTCCCGCGGGACGAGCACTCGCAGCCAGCGAAGAGGCCTCCGCGCGTTTTGCTGGCTGCTGCGTTTTAGCTCGCGCGAGAGCGTTTTCAAACCGGTCCCGTCCGAACGGTTTCAGCAAGTAATCCAAGGCATGAACATCAAAGGCCTTCATGGCGTACTGGTCGTAAGCGGTCACAAAAATTACCGCCAGCTTGCTGGCATCCACCAGTTCCAATACATCGAATCCCGTCAATTTGGGCATTTGCACATCTAAAAAGAGCAAATCGGGTAAAAATTCGGCGACCGCCTTGACCGCTTCCATGCCATTCGCGCATTCGGCTACAATTTCGATTTCGGGATGACTCGTAAGCATCTCTACCAGAATCTTGCGCGCAAGCTCCTCGTCGTCGACAATCACGGCTTTCCATTTTCGCATCGAGCCGCTCATACCGCCTCCGCACTCTCCGCGGGGATGCTTATGCTTATGCGGAACAAATGCTCTTCGGTCCGCACATCCATGTGAGCATCTTTCCCATAGCGCGCTTCTAGGCGTCGCTGCACGTTCTTCAAGCCAACTCCATTTTTCTTTCGCGCGGAAACCAGTTCCGGATCCCAACTGTTCTCGACGACCAGGCTAACCCGGTTTTCGAGACGGTGGGCCTCGAGCGAAACAAATCCTCCGTCTGGCAGTTGCGATATACCATGCACGACCGCGTTTTCAAATAGCGGCTGGAGTAAAAGCGGCGGTAGAAGGCAAGTGATGGTCCCGTCGTCGATATTCTTTTGCACCTGCAGCCGCTCTCCGAAGCGAACTTTTTCTATCGCGCAATAGCGGTCCAGCAGATCCAACTCCTCACCTAAGGGGATCAAGGGCTTTTCACCAAGCCCCAGGGTCATCCGCAAGAAGTCCGCCAGGAGAACGCACATCTCGCGTGCCCGCGCTGGATCGATGGTGGTGAGCGCACTGATCGAGTTCAAGCTGTTATACAAAAAATGTGGATTGATCTGCGCCTTCAAAGCACTCAGTTCGGCATCTCTTGCCCGGACACTCGATTCAAGCGCGCGTTGCTGCGCCTCCTGAGAAGCCTCTTGCGCGATCAGAGCGTAATGGAACGCCACTGCCAGAAGATAGTAGGCAAACCCCAACGCATACAGTTGCATTTGAAATTTCGTTAATTGCTGATACGTTCCACTCCAGCCCAACCCACCGGCCAACCATTTCGCCAGTACTCTCGCGACGCCCACCCACAGAAAACTGAGTATGAGCGCAGCAGTCGTATGGGTCAGAAAGAGTTGACCGAAGCCGGTTCGCCCGATTGGATTGCTTCGGCACGAATAGCGCGCGGACCAGGCCACTGCTTGCGCTAAGGCGGAGAGTGGCAGAGACAGAGCGAGCGCGCTGGGCCAGCTCATTCCCCAGGCATAAATCATAAGAGTCGAAAGGAGCGCCGCAAAAACAAGCCAAGCCATCCATAGCGAGAGGACTAGTGTTTTGCGAAGATTGAATTGGTCCATGGGTAATTCAGTTCTTCACGGTGATGCCGCCAAACGTTGCTCGACCATGCAACAGCAGTGTTTTTCTCGGTGGTGCACCAACTGCATCCGGCAACGGCTGTCGGGTTTCATCGGAGTACCCAGCAAAAAGGCTTTGTACCTGAAAGGCAACATTCCAGCGTTCTGGAACGACGATTTCGATCCCGCCAAACACAGCTTCCACATAAATGACCGCTTCTTCGCCCTCGATATCCGCGCCACGGAAGTCCAGCTCGACCCCGCCAAAAATGGCTGTAACGTTTCCGCCATGAAAATTATTAACGGTTACGCGGCGTTCGACTCCTCCAAACAAGGCGTACTCATTCACTGTGTCGCGACCGGTGGTCCCACTGGAGAGCGTCCCTTGCATTCCTGGTGCTCTTCGGGCTTCGAACCTGCTCCAGATCAACGAGATACCCGCCAGAATGAGAATGAGTGGCCAGATGGTTCCCCAAGAAAACCGAAGAAATCCCAATTGATGGAGTTGCACCAAGGCGCCTACCACGATAAACCCAACTCCGAGGGCTTTCTCGCCGGGCTGAGATAGTTTCAAAATGCCTACTGCCACTATTGCCAGCGGCCAGAACCTCCACACACTGTCAGCGCTGACCAGCCCCATGTGGTCCAGCAGGAATATCGTCCCAATGACCACCAGAATTACACCAGGCACAAGTCCGTTGGAGCGTCGGACGCGGCGATTCTCTGAACGAATGCCTGAATTTATCGCCTCATGGATCCGGTCGCGAAGATCTTCGCCATGTTTCTTCCCATCAAATTGGTTCTCGCCGCCCATGTAGCTCCTCAAAAAGTAAAACGGTGTTGTTGCGCTTGCTTAGTGTTGCTCACTCTCTCTATCCGGTTGTCCTTGAAACACCCTTTTGTATCTCAAGCACAGCGCTAATCCCACCAATAAAAAGGGTAGCGTGATAAATGGTACAATCCAGAACGTTCTTTCCCACTGCGCGTAGTTCCAAAACGCCGTCCCTAACAGTTTCGACGTGGCGATCCCTACCGCGGGCAGAAAGCCCAGGAAGCCGGGCATTAGGCCTCCAAGCTGTGCCTGAACATAGTCCAGGCCAGCCCCCAATTCCACCACAAACAACGCCACGCCAGTAAAGCAAATCATGCCAATCAGCGTTCCGTTTCGAGCTGCAATTTGTTCCTGCTTCCACGCCATTTCTGCCTCCAGGCTGCCGACCTCGGCTGCCCACAGCCAGAGTAGGTGTTACTCCTCTGAGAGGCTCGCGCAAATCGGCGAGTGGCGCCTCGGAGTCGGCGAATGACGGGCTTTGCCCGGCCAATGGTCTTGCAAAATCCTTGTTGAAAATTTTACGAAAGATGACTAACGTAGGGGCACAAACGACGGCATTGTCCAAACAGCATGCAAGTCAACTTGAATGGTCGAGGGGTCTGAATGTCTACTGAAACTGCCACTGTCAGACGTTTAGCAGGTCTCCGATACAACTGGGTAATTTACGTAGCGCTGGCTTTTTTTGGAGGCCTGTTGACCTTCGTTGGCGCGATGGCCGAACAGAAAGCAACCGATGATGCCACGTTTCGCAAATTGACCGACGCCTATTGTGCCGCCTGGAGTTCCGGCAAGACTGAAAATGCCGCCAAGTTTTACGCCAAGACTGACGGACTGATTTTCTACGATGTTGCGCCTTTCTCCTACAATGGTTGGAAAGAATACCAAACCGGTGTGCAGAAGGAGTTTTTGGATAGCGCCGTGAGCGTAACGTTGACCGCGGGGAAAGAGTTGAAAGTCACTCGACGCGGCAACATTGCCTGGACGACCGTTCCGATGCATCTTTCTGAGAAAACGAAGGACGGCAAAGATGTCGAACTCGAGCTGCGCTACACCGGCATTTGGGAACACCACGGCAAGACCTGGTTATTGATCCACGAACACATTTCCACACCTTTGGGCTAGTGGGATTTGAAGCGGCCACCAGGTACGATAAGTAAGACATGTGGAATATGCTTCGTTACTACTGGACCGTTTCGCGCGGCTATCGGTTCAATCCCTGGAACAGTCCCTACCTGCAATGGCGTTTTGAAACCTTCCTCGGCAAAGAAGCCGCCAACCTCGATGCCCGCAAATTCTTCGAACTAAGCTGGAAGTACCGGAAACAATTGCATAGTTTCGCCGATTGGGCTGCTGAACGCCGCCGAGTTCAGCGGCAGCACTCGTAGCGTTTACCGCCGGCCCTCAAAATCCGTGACATCCCGCCCGAGCAGGCGGTGTGCCTCAGGGAGCGCTATACTTTCCTTCAGGAGGTGTCTCATGAGCGACTTGAACGTCCTCCAGAAGACCCTCGCGCTCCACGAAGCGAGATGGTGGGAGCCAGAAGCCAACGGACGTGTTCATTGTTACCTCTGCCCACGGCATTGCCACATCCACCCGGGCCAAGGTGGATTTTGCTTTATTCGCGTGAATCGTGATGGACGGCTTTTTACTCTGGGTTATGGCTCGCCGGCTGCCTTACAAGTCGATCCCATCGAGAAAAAACCGCTCAACCATTTTCTGCCTGGCACGCGCATTTTCAGCATGGGCACAGCCGGGTGCAACATGGGCTGCTTTTTCTGCCAGAATTGGGACATTTCCAAATCACATCAAGACCAGGTCAACTCCCAGCCTGTCGCTCCCGAACAAGTGCCTTTGCTGGCTATCCGTCATGGTTGCGATGCCATCGCCTTCACCTATAACGAACCAACGATCTGGGGCGAATATGTGATCGACATCTGCAAAGCGGCCAGGCCTTTGGGCTTGAAGACCGTGATGGTCACCAACGGCTATATCACCTACGATGCGTTTCATGAGGTTTATGATCATATAGACGCCGCAAACGTCGACCTGAAAGCATTCACTGAAAACTTCTACGGCAAAATTACGCTTACGCACCTAGAACCGGTACTAGACACGCTCCGTTGGCTCAAAAACGAAACTTCCGTCTGGTTTGAGATAACCAACCTGATGATCCCGACGCTCAACGACGACCCGGAGGAAACGCGGAAGTTGTGTGATTGGATTCTAGAAGACCTGGGGCCTGACGTCCCGTTGCACTTCACCGCATTTCACCCCGATTTTAAGCTTCAAGATAAGCCGGCCACCCCGCCCGAAACGCTCCACCGAGCCCGCAGGATTGCTCTAGAGGCTGGGTTGCATTACGTTTATGAAGGGAATATTTTCAGCGAAGCGGCCAGCACCTTCTGTCCATCCTGCGGGATGCTGCTCGTCGAACGCTCCTGGCATAAAATTACCAAGAATCGCTTGAAAGAGGGGCATTGTCCAACGTGCGATCTGGCCATTCCTGGCGTTTGGAGTCGCGTCCAATCGCAAATCCGCCAGAGTTCAGTTCTTTAGATGAGGGCCGTCCCGGTGCCGCACTTCAATCATCTCGAGAACGCTCATGTACAGCTCCTCCACTTCGCTCTCAGAAGCGTTGGAATTCCCCAGAAATTCCTTCAAGTCAAAATCAGGGAAGCCGCGATTGGCAATTCTGGCCGGGAGCAGCTCACGCAAAGTTCGGGAAGGCACAGGACCTACGGCGCGAATCTCTTCAAAAATGATCCGGCACACCATATCAGAAAATTGCGAGCTATCGAGCAAACCCAGTAATTCCATTCGCGTTGCCGGTTTGATCAGAATAGAACACAAGAATCGCAATGTATCGCGCTCTAATTGTTCGTTCGAGCCAGCTCGATTAGGTACCATGTTCTTATCCCCCCCATGGTAGCACTGGCAGCCATGGATGGAGATTCGGCACCGAACACGGGAGGTCAAAACTGGTCCTATGCCCGAGAAACATCGAGTGCTCATTCTTGGCGGCGGTTTTGGCGGACTTGTCGCCGCACAAACCCTGAAACGCGCCGACGCTGCAATCACCCTGTTGGACAAGCGCAATTTTCATCTTTTTCAACCGCTGCTCTATCAAGTCGCCACCGGCTCGCTCTCTCCGGCAGACATTGCCGCGCCACTTCGCTCCGTGCTCAGCAAACAGAAGAATGTGGAAGTGTTACTCGGCGAAGCGGCCGATCTCGATCCCGACTCGCAAATAGTTACTTTGCTCGATGGCGGCAGATTTCCATACGACACCTTAATCCTTGCCACCGGTTCAGAAACTTCCTACTACGGGCGAGACGAATGGAAGGCACAGGCGCCCAGTTTGAAGACGGTTGAGGAAGCCACGGCAATTCGCCGAAAGCTTTTATCTGCGTTTGAAATGGCTGAGCGCGCCCGAGACGAAGCTCAGGCTCGCGCCTGGCTGACGTTTGTGATCGTGGGGGCAGGCGCTACGGGCATGGAACTTGCCGGTGCCCTTGGGGAGATCGCCCGAGAGACGCTTCGCCACGATTTTCGCAACATCCGGCCGCAGGAAGCACGGATTTTCTTGCTTGAGGGAGGCAGTCGAGTTCTCCCCGCCTATCCAGAAGACCTGTCGCTCAAGGCCGAAAAACTGGTCAGCAACCTCGGCGTGCACGTCATCAAGGATGCGATGGTCGACACCATCAACGAGGAAGGTGTGGTGTACAAGCATGCTGGCCAAGAGATTTCGCTCGATGCGAAAACTGTTTTGTGGGCAGGTGGAGTTACCACAAACGCGTTCGGTCGACGAGTGGCCGACCGAACCAGATCTGAATCGGATCGCGCCGGAAGGATAAGGGTGAATCCAGATCTGACGATTCCCAATTACCCCAATATTTTTATCGTCGGAGATTTGGCGCTAATGAAGGATGAGCGGGACAAGCAATTGCCGGGAGTGGCACAGGTGGCCATTCAGAGTGGGCACTATGCGGGCAAAGCCGTCCTCGAAAGATTAAAGGGGAACAACGAACGCGAGCCATTTCACTATTTCAACAAGGGTGACATGGCTGTCATCGGCCGCGCCGCTGCGGTTGCCGATATTTTTGGTTTTCACGTATCTGGTTTGATCGCGTGGATAGTTTGGTTGTTTATCCATTTGATGTATATCGTTGAGTTCCAAAGCCGCGTCTTGGTCTTTATCCAGTGGGGATTCCAGTATCTGACATTCAGTCGAGGTGCTCGCCTGATCACCGGCGACGACGATAGAGAGACCCCAATTTCAAAAGCCGCTCGGGGAGCTTAGATGCCGATCGGAGTTCTTTCTGGTAAGCTCGCGAATAGACTGATATGACGAATTTTCGGCTGGTTTTCCGTTGCGTCGAGCTTAGTTTCCTTCTTCTGTTAGCGAGCCTGCTTCCTTCGACCAAAGAACCTGTTGCTCTGGCTCAAGAGAAGGCTACCAGTGAAGTTCCCACCGTTACTCGAGTTGACCCTCCTAGTTGGTGGGTGAACCTTACGCCAGAGTTAATGGTCATGGTCACCGGCAATTATTTGCTGGCAAATCATGTCAGTTGCAACATACCCGAACTTATCGTCAGCCGTAGCGAATCGGCCGCAGGCGGAAAGTATCTTTTTGTCTGGTTGAAGTTCGCGCCAAATCTGAAATCGGGAACGGCCATCTGTCGCGTCACGACGCTTCATGGTCAAGTCAATTTTGAATTGCCACTGGCCGCTCGGAAACAAATACTTGGGCGTAATCAGGGACTCACTCCGGACGACGTGATGTACCTCATCATGCCAGATCGCTTTGCGAATGGGGATCCTACCAACGACGAGCCTGGGGAATTTCCTGGCTCCTATGATCGCTCGAAACCGCGCGCTTACCATGGCGGAGATTTGCAGGGCATTCGGGAGCATCTGCCTTATTTGAAGGACTTGGGAGTCACCACAATTTGGCTCACTCCCATCCTGAAGAATGGTGCCGCCGCGGATTATCACGGTTATGGTGCAATTGATCTTTACGCTGTGGATCCGCACCTGGGCAGTTTGCAGGATTACCAGCAACTGGTGGAGGATGCCCATAAACTGCACATGAAAGTCTTTTTTGACATCGTTCCGAACCATGTTGGCCCGCTCCATCCTTGGGTCAGGAATCCTCCTCTCCCCGATTGGTTCCACGGCAGTGCAGAACAGCACATCGAATCATCTTCCCCGTTGAAAGGCACGTTTTACGGCCAGTCGCAGAAGAAGGAAACTACCAATGATTTGTTTGAGTCACTTGAAGACCCCCATACGCCGCCTCGGATGCGAGCGAATCTGACGGAAGGCTGGTTCTTTAATCAACTCCCGGATCTCAACACGGAAAATCCCACTGCCCGGCAATACCTGATCGAGAACGCCATCTGGTGGGCGGAGGTCTCCGGCCTTGACGGCTACCGCATCGACACGTTCCCCTACGTCCCGCGCAAATTCTGGTCAGAATGGCACACCAGTTTGCGCCACCTTTATCCCCGCCTCTCGACCGTCGGTGAAGTTTTTCATCCCGATCCGACAGTGACTTCCTTCTATCAGGGGGGACGCAAAGGTTGGGACGGCATCGACACGCAGCTCACCACACTATTCGATTTTCCGATGTACTTCACCTTGCGCTCCGTCTTACTGGAGGGTACCTCGGCCGGAAAAATCCCGAATATACTCCGCCAGGATTCTCTCTATTCTTACCCCGACTATCTCCTCCCGTTTTTTGCGAATCACGACACCACCCGCTTCGCGGGCATGCCCGGCTCATCCATTGCAAAGCAGAAGCTCGCCTTTGGCTTAATACTTACCTTGCGTGGGATTCCTGAAATTTATTACGGCGACGAAATCGCCATGACGGGCGGCGCTGACCCGGAGAATCGCCACGATTTTCCGGGTGGTTGGCATGACGATCCGAAGAATGCTTTCACGAGCGAGGGGCGCACGCCTGCACAGCAAGAGGTGTTTCAATACGTACGTGAATTACTCCATTTGCGGCAGGAGCACGAAGCGCTTCGATTTGGAAGGCTTTGGCACCTTCAGGCGGACGATTCGTCTTACGTGTTTTTGCGGGAGACGGAAGTCGAGCGGTTGGTAGTGGCCTTCAATAATTCCACGAAGGAAATTTCAGAGAGGATTCTGCTTCGGGATACTCCTGCGGAAAATGCCGGCGGAGTTTCCACGCTTTCCGGAAGCGCCAGCGGTCAGCTGACGGGTAGGGACTTGCGCCTGACCTTGCCACCGCAAAGCCTTTCCATCCTGCAACTTCACTGAAAACTCGGCACTCTAACGGCTAGTTCACGACTCGGGCTGCCCAATCACTCACCGCATCCGGCACCGTGAATTGCACGAAGTGTTCCGTACTGTCATATTTCCATCCACTCACAGACGTATCGCCAAGCCGCACCTCTTTGGGTGATGTAGCAACTCCATAAATTTTCACCATTGTCTCATTCCACCACGGTTTAAATCCGCTCTTCTCGATATGGCTGGTTACCGACACACCGCCGCGCGCAACTGCACAAGAATACGCGATTCGTAAAAACATGCCTTTCTGGTAGTCGTAGGAATGGCCATCATCCTGATAGAGCGCACCATGGCAGTTCTCGCCCGCATACACGCGCAACTCCAGCGGCCCGGAGGGCGTCTCTCCGGTGAATTGGATTACGCTTTGCATTGGCACAATCGCTCCGGCCCTAACGTAGAGCGGCAATTCATCGAGCTTGGGACGCAATGCCAACGTGTCTTTGTCCGTCACTTGTTTCGCGCTCCAGAAGTCGTACCAAATGCCCGGCGGCAAATTCAGATCCAGCGGATCGAGCAACTCGGTCACGACAGGTTCGACCAGTAGATCGTTGCCAAACAAAAAGTCGCGATCGTCGTCGTAGAATGCGGCCGTCTGGGGATACTCGAGGAATAAAGGTCGCATAATCGGCAGGCCAGTTCGAGTTGTTTCCTCAACAGCCGTGTAGGTATAGGGCAGCAACCGGTATCGCAATTCGATATACCTGCGGCGAATTGCTTCTTGTTCTGGTCCGCCAGCCCAGGGTTCCTGATCGTTTGTACCCTTTCCCGTGTGGTCACGGTAAATTGGATTGAACGCGCCTAATTCAATCCATCGCGTCAACAAATCCATCGGTGGGGAGCCTGCAAATCCGCCGATGTCTGAGCCCACGAATGGATAGCCCGACAATCCCATGTTGAGCATCAGCGGTGTGCTCATCCGTATGTGATTCCAGGTACTCGAATTGTCCCCCGACCAGGTTGCCGCATACCTTTGCGTACCTGCATAGGCAGCGCGCGTCAGCACAAATGGTCTCTCGTTTGGGCGCAATTTTCGCAAGCCGTCGTAGGTGCCGCGCACATTTTGCATTCCGAACACGTTATGAATTGCCCGATGTTCGAGGCTAGTTCCGTCATCCATCCTGTGACGGTTGTCGAGCGGCATGGTCTTCGTCGGCGTTTCAAACAGAGCCGGCTCGTTCATGTCATTCCAGAATCCGGCGATGCCCATCGCTACAAAATCTTTGTATTGTTCTCCCCACCAATCGCGTACACGCGTCAGGGTGAAATCCGGAAACACGCTCGGTCCCGGCCAGACCTCTCCGATATAGAGCGAACCATCGGCCTTTTTCACAAATACGTCGTTCTTTATTCCCGTGTCGTATGGTTTGTAGGCATGATTCGGGTCGTGCTTGATGTGCAAATCAGTGATCAGCACGGTGTTAAATCCTTCTGCGCTTAGTTCCTGAACCATTTTTTCGAAGGTGGGGAAATACTCCCGATTGATCGTAAACGGTGCGTAGCCCTGCTGATAGTCGATATCTAGATAGAGGGCGTCTGCCGGAATTTTCTTGTCTCGAAATGTTTTGGCAACTTCGAGCACGCGCGCCTCCGGATAATAGGAATAGCGGCTTTGCTGAAATCCTAACGTCCAATAGGGCGGAAGTTCGGTATGACCGGTCAGATCGACGTAGGTCCGCACAACTTTGCCGGGGTCAGGCCCAGCGATGTAGTAATAGTTGATTTCGCCGCCCTCCGAGCCAAAGGAATAATAGTCCGGTGAAGCGATCCCAAAATCGAAGTTGCTACGATAGGTGTTATCAAAAAATATGCCGTACGCTTTTCCGCCCAGTACCCCGAGGAAAAAGGGTATGGTCTTGTAGATTGGGTCAGTCGATTCTTGAAATCCGTATGCATCCGTGTTCCACATGGTGAAGGCGCGGTTGCGTCTGTTCAGAGCGCCGGGCTTGTCGCCCAAACCATAATAGTTTTCAAGCGCAGGCATTTTCTTCCATACGCGCACCCGTTCTCCGTTCCAGGCCATTGGCAGGGAAGGCTCATCTGCCACGACCTTTTTCCCGTGCGCGTCTGAGAAATTCACAAGCAACGTCGCCATGCGAATCGTCGCAACTACATCTCCAGCCGAGACCGTGACGTAGGCCTCCGCGTCTTTCACCGAAACCGTCGGCGGCTGAGCTTCCCCCACAATTGCCCAGGATTGGTCTTTCGGAAACGTTCCATTGGGCGCTACGCGAACCCTCACGATACCCGCGCGCACGAACGTGACTCGCACCTTGGCCTTCCCAGACGTCAGCTCTACTCCATCCGGCCGCTTTTCCATCCGGTCAACCTTGCCGAGATGTTGCCATCCCTGCGCGGGCAGGGAGGTGCAGACTACGCACAGAACGATGGTAAGGAACAAAGAATGTCTGACAGGACTGTTCATTCGCGACTCCGTGATTTGATTCTCATCCGTTTGATGGAAATGGCTAGCTGTGGCGAATCGGAATACAAATACGGCCCACACTTTAGCACCCCGGCAGGCAATTTGGCACTTTTGCTAATGCAGTGTTCTCTTGAGTTCCTGCTTCCTCTTGTGGCGGCTCTCTCCTATAATTCCCGCTGAACTCGGAGCGTGCGATTGTCCGCCCTTTCGGCTAATTCTGAACGTTATTCCCTGGCGCTAATCACCGATGATTCGGACATCTTCCCGGAGTTCCGAAAGCATCTTGGCGGCCAATTTCGAGTTTCTCTTGCCTCAACCGAAGAAGAGATAAAATCAATCCTTGAAAATCCAGAGATGCACGCCATCGTTTTCGATCTCGATTGTGTGGGTTATGGCCCTTCCGATGGACTAGAAGTTTTAACGTGCATGCGCGAGATCCGCGAGGACATCGTACTGATCGCCTTCACCCGAACGACAAATCGCGCTCATCATTTGAAGGCCAGCCAGGCCGGCGCAGATGAGTTTTTTCTTTTTCCACTTAATTACGACGAATTGCGAGTGGTGCTCTCGCGATCGATCGACAAGCGCGCTTTGGAGCTCGAGGGACGCCGTGTCATACAGCAAGCGGAGAGCCGATCTTCCTTCTGCGGTTTGTTGGGCGGCAGCGCGGCGATGCAGAAGATCTATCGGTCGATAGAAGCCGTGGCCAGCACCAACGCTTCCGTGGTTTTGCGCGGCGAGAGTGGTGTCGGCAAAGAAATGGTAGCGAATGCCATCGTGCAATGCGGCGATCGCGTAAACGAGCCCTTGGTGAGCTTGAACTGCTCCGCATTGCCAGAAAGTTTGATGGAATCGGAATTGTTCGGCTACGAGAAGGGCGCATTTACTGGCGCCGATGCAACCAAACCCGGGCTGATCGAACTTGCGCAAGGTGGGACGCTCTTCCTTGACGAGATCACCACGCTCGATCCGAGCCTGCAGAGCAAATTGCTTCGCGTTTTGCAGGAGCGCTCCGTACAGCGGCTGGGAGGCCGCGGCGCCCGCAAAATTGATTTCCGGCTGATAGCCGCCACTAACGAGGATCTCGAAGACTGCGTGCGAAAAGGCCGCTTTCGTGAAGATCTGTACTTCCGCATCAATGTTGTCCCGATTTTCATACCGCCACTCCGAGAGAGGGAAGGAGACGTGGCGCTGCTGGTAGACCATTTTCTGCGCGTCTACTGTGCTGCGGCGAAGAAACCTCTCAAGTCGCTAAAGCCCGATGTGCTTGAAATCCTCGAGGACTACCCCTGGCCCGGCAACGTCCGTGAACTCGAAAATCTGGTCCAGCGTCTAGTCATCGTGACGGACAGCTCTACCATCACCGCCGAACACTTGCCGCAAAACCTGCTCTATTCAAGCACCGCCAGCCAGGAAGCCATCCTGATCCCTGAAGAGGGGGTGGATTTCGATGCGGAAATGCAGCGGATTGAAGTGGCATACATCGGTGCGGCGCTCCGGCGC
>DATFZN010000084.1:0-4773 GCA_035314425.1 Candidatus Acidiferrum sp.
AGGCGAGGCATATCTTTATGGCTCGTTCGCAAGTAACCAGCAAGATTCTGCCAGCGACCTTGACGTGCTCGTGATCGGCAATCCTCGTGAGGAAGTCTTGGCGGAAGCCATGCGAAAGCTTGAGCGACAACTCGGACGCGAAATCAACTATACGGTTCTCACGCGGAAGGAGTTTGAATCGCGCCGGGTTCGAAAGGATGCCTTCCTTGAAAACGTCTGGCACCATAAGCGAGTCTCGCTGGTTGGTGACGCGTGAAGAAACTAAAGCCACAAAAGATAGATTGGGCGCAGATTGAACGTTTCCTGCAAAACGCCGAAAAGAAACTCGCCTCCGCTCACAAAATTCTGGCATTTGACGAGGAGGCTTGTCTACAGCAGGCGTAGGAAGCGATGTTACAGGCCTCGCTCGGTTTCATGTTCAGCCATGGCTTTCGCGCGAGAAGCCAACCTGGACATCATATCGCGATCATCGAATTTGTCAGGGGCCGCATTGACAAGAGACACGGTGGCTTGTTGACTGTCTTCGATCGCCTCCGGCGAAAGCGGAACATAGCGCTCTATGACGACACCGGATTCGTTTCTCGCCACGACGCTGAACAAGCTGTCGAATCCGCTCGCGATTTCATAAGTGTGATCCGCGCTGACATTGCTGTGCGGAAAACGTGATATGCGTTCTGGAAATGTACGTATAACTGTATGGACATCTAAGATTCAAATCTTTGCACTGTTCTTTATAGTGGCCAGCGATGCGATTTGAGTGGAGATTCATAAGAACCGCCAAACACTTCGCAAGCATGATGTTCGCTTTGAAACTGCCGTTTTGGTTTTCGACGATCCCTATGCGATCACGCAGCGTGAGGTCATGATTGCGGATGAGGAACGTTGGATAACGGTTGGAGCTGTTTGGACCAGGTTTGATTGGCAGGGGACCTACGAGAGGCAGGTGAGGATGCTGAACATGTTAATGTTACCTACGGAATTTCTACTTTAAGCCATTCTTGCGTTGCCTGCGTCGTTTAGCCTTCACGTCCGCAACGCGAATGATTAAGCGCTTACCAAGTGCCCTAGCGGCCAGCGCGATTGAATCGAGCGTCACGGACACATTCCGGGGGTCGAGCAAGCGATCAAGTTGCGATCTACTGGTTCGAAGTTGTCTCGCCATCGTTTGTTTTGTTTTCTGTTGTGCCTGCATGGCCTGTTCAAGTTGCTACGCCAGCACCCGTTTGATGGCGACTGCCTCGACTTCTTCTCGGATTCCTTCTTCTTCGAGAAAGCTGTCGAATGTCGAACCACTGTGGTTTGTTCGATCACCCAATGGCTTGCACACTGGCATCCCAATGGGCCAGCCGAACTCTACTGTTTTCACGGACTCGCTGGCCAAGCCCGGAGCGCTGCCAAAATCCGATTCCGTGAGATCGCGCAACCCGTTGCTGAAAGGCGGCAAAGTACTGACCGCCGATGAGCCTCAGGCAATCACCAATGCGCACGAAGACGGCAAGAAGGTTGCTGCTTCGCTGCAGCAGTTCCGGCAGGGAGCCCTATACTATTGTGGCAAATTGAGGCGAGCCAGCAAGTTCGCCCAGCGCGGATCGGAATGGAGGATGTCGAACGCGGGGAAGCGGATGCAAGCCATAAGTTCAGAGTCAGCTTCGGCCACGGCCTTCTCCAGATATTGAAGTGCTTTATTGCGATCTCCCATGAGCGCGTAGCACACTGCGATGTTCGTGGGGGGGGCAACGTTTTCGGGACTAAACTTCTCGCCAGGATCCGTCATCTCCTTAAGAAAGCCTTGCGCGTCCGCACTCCATGTGCCTTTGGTCCTTTTTAGCTTCTGCATTTCGCTGATCGCGTCGGCGTAGCGCCCAGCGCTGGCATAAACTTGCGACAAATAGAAACTAGCAGGCACGAACGATGGATCTCGTTCCAATACTTTGCTGATTTGCGTGATCGCTTCGGGATCCCGGTGCGCCACCAACAGCGTCAGGCCGTAGTTCACGTTGGTCATCGGGGCAAGCGGGTCCAGCGAAAGCGCGATCCGGAATTCCTCCAGAGATTGATCGATGCGGTTCTGCGGCATCAGGAAAATGAAACCGTAGAAGGAATGCGCAGACGCGCTATTGGGATTCAACTCGATGGCCCGCCGAAATTCCGCCTCCGCTTCGGTCCATTTATACGCTGAACTCAGCACCATTGCGTGAGCGGTGTGAGCCTCAGAGAGCGAGTCATCCAGTTCCAGCGCTTTTCGCGCGGCCACCTCTGCCAGGGCCTGCGCTTGTTTGGGCTGGATGATGACGCCGTAACCAGTGGCGACGTTATAGGCGTCCGCGAGGCCCGCGTAGGCGAGCGCATAGTTCGGATCGGCCGCAATAGCTTGCTGAAACAACGTAATGCTCTTCTTAATGCCCTCTGGCGTGCGGCCATACCATTGCTGTCGCCCTTCCAGATAGAGGCGATATGCTTCCGGATTACTCGTGCCCGCGCTTCCTAACTTTTGTTGTTCGGCACCGCTCAAGTGGATTTGCAATTTATTGGAAACGCCCCGCGTGATGTCGCTCTGCACCTGGGTAACGTCGGCGAGTTTGCGCTCGTAGTGCGAGCCCCATAATTCCGTACCGTCCGCGGTATTCACCAAGTCCGCTTGCACGCCCAATACATCGCCGCGTTGCGTGACGCGTCCCATCAGCACCGCTCCAACATCGAGCGACTTGCCGATCTGCTGCGGATCTTGCTGGTTTCCTTTAAAGCGAAAAACCGTGCTACGCGCCATCACCTTAATATTGGGCAGCTGTGAAAGTGTCCCGATCAGGCTTTCCGTCAGCCCATCGCTCAAATACTCGTTGTTTGGATCGGTGGTCGCGTTTACGAAGGGCAACACTGCAATGGAGGTGACCTTTTGCCTTTCCGATTTTCCGCGCCACAAAAACAGTCCACCGGTAACCGCTAAAGCCAGCGCGGCCGCCAGAACGCCACCCAGCAGATACTTTCTCAAACTCTGAGGAGCTGCAGCGACGGCTGAGCTGGACGACCGACTCGCCGAACCAACGAGGACTGATGCGCTTGCAGAAATGTCGGGAGTCGATATCCGCCCGGAATCCAGCTCCCGCCGTAACCGCGCCAGGTCCGTGCGCACGTCGGCGGCGTTCTGATAGCGCAGATTCCGATCCTTTTCGAGCGCCTTGTTAATGATGCGCTCCAATTCTGCTGGAACTTCAGGATTCAGTCGTACGGCAGGCGTCGTCGTCCCATCTAGAATCGCTTTGAAGATCAACCCGGATGTATCACCCCGGAAGGGAAGCGTCCCTGTTGCCATCTCGTATAAGACAGCGCCGAATGAAAATAAATCCGTCCGCGCATCGAGTTCTTTCCCGCGCACCTGCTCCGGTGACATGTACGCCACCGTCCCCAGTGTGCTTCCCGGGCTGGTTAACTGTTCATGATCGATTCCGACCGTCACCAGGCTGTCCGCGCTCTGTGACGTGCCTTTGGGAGCCCGCACCTTTGCCAACCCAAAATCCAGAATCTTTGCGTGCCCCTTTTCCGTTACGAAAATATTCGCCGGCTTGACATCCCGGTGCACGATCCCCTTGGCGTGTGCGGCGTCCAGCCCCGCCGTCACGCCAATCGCTGCTTCCAATAACTCCTCCATCTCCATCGGCCGCCCCGCGATCGCGTGCTTCAGCGTTTTCCCTTCCAGGAATTCCATCGCGATGAAGGCTTTGCCGTTCTCGTCCCCGATGTCATAGATCGTGCAGATGTTCGGATGGTTCAGCGCGGAGGCCGCCTGCGCCTCTCGCTGGAAGCGCGCCAGCGCTTGCGGGTCTTTCGCTACGTTGTCGGGAAGAAATTTCAGCGCCACAAAGCGATGCAGGCGTGTGTCTTCTGCCTTGTAAACTACACCCATTCCGCCGCCACCGAGTTTTTCGATGATACTGTAGTGCGAAATGGTTTGGCCTATCAGTGTGTTGGTTTCCGGCATGTGTTGCACATATTAGGTGGCGAGGGAAAGCAAGTCAACGAACGGGACACGAACGGGACGCGCCGCACGCAATCCAACCAGAATACAGGTGAAGAATTACAGGTTAAGTTTTCAGTGGCTCGTGGGGACTCGAACCCCAGACCTCTACCGTGTCAATTCTAAAACCGACGATGACAGCAAGTGACGCAAAGCCCCTGTAATCCTTGATGCTTACGCGCAATGACAAGGACAGTAGCTGACACGCGCTGACACTCGAAGATTGGGGTGCTCAGGCAGGGTTGCGGCACAAAGTACGTCACAAATTTGCCGCATAGCATTAACCGACCGAAGCACCCAAAAACCCCACCCGGTCAGCGTAGGCTTATCTCTGCGGACAAATTTTTTGGAGATTTCAATTTTCGGGCACGAGGTGTCCGTCGTGGATGTAATGGAAACATAGCCGGGCACCGCGCAGCAGCCGCTCGAGCAGAAGGGCACTGAACTCCTCATTGTCGACGATAAGGACTTTCGCGTGAAGAATATCAGATGAACTTATCATGAGAATCAAAGAGACTTAGTTGCGGGCAGAGTTTTTTCTGCAAATTCCAGCGCCCCATCGAGCGCATTCATGAACTCGTTTACTTTGATCGGCTTGGTTAGATAGTAGAAGAACCCTGCCTCCATTCCTTTCTTGATATCGCGCTGCATGGCATTTGCACTGAGAGCAACTACGGAGATGTGCGCCGTGGCAGGGTCTTCGCGAAGGATTTTCAGAGCTTCGATACCGCTGATTCCAGGCAGATTAATGTCCATCAGAA
>DATFZN010000085.1:0-8932 GCA_035314425.1 Candidatus Acidiferrum sp.
GTTCGACGTAGCAGCAGAAGTGCTCCGACCGATACACCTCTTTTCCCAGCATCCGTTGCTGCTAGCCCGATTCGGTGCAGTTGCTCTTCCGCCGGCGACACTGATTGCTCGCCTGTTGTTTCGTGAAGAACGCACGAGAGCACTTTTCGCTGGTCTGGCGGCTCATTCCTTTCTCAGCCTCGAAGAACCCTTGAGCGCAGCCTTTGGCATCCTGCTTGGCGCTGCGGCACACGCTGTTGGTTGGCCAATTCCTCGAGGTGGCGCGCAGTCGATCACCAGAGCGCTCAGCAGCCATCTTGCGGCGATGGGCGGGCAAATCAAGACCTCGGTGCGCGTTGATAATCTTCTCTCTTTGCCAAGCTGTGACCTCATCCTCTGCGATGTTACGCCGTTTCAGCTGTTGCGAATCGGGGCTGATCGACTCTCTCCGGGTTACGCTCGTCAAATGGCCAAGTACCGCTACGGAGCGGGCGTATTCAAAGTCGATTACGCGCTACAGGATCCGATTCCATGGAGGGCAGCCGCGTGCTCTCGCGCCGCGACCGTGCATCTCGGAGGGGATGCCGCTGAGATTGCAGCTTCTGAATCGTCTATGCGGCAAGGCCGACTTTCGGAACGTCCATTTGTGCTACTCGCTCAGCCGAGTCTATTCGATCCGACGCGCGCGCCGGCAGGGAAGCACACTGCCTGGGCCTACTGCCATGTCCCGGGCGGCTCTGAATTCAACATGCTGGAAATTCTCGAAAAGCAAATCGAGCGTTTTGCACCTGGGTTCCGTGACTGCGTCCTGGCTCGTCGCGTCTTTCCGCCTGCTGCCCTGCAGGCAATGGACGCCAATCTAATTGGCGGGGACATTTCTGGCGGATTGCTCAGTATCAGCCAGTTCTTATTTCGACCAACCTGGCGTCACTACGCAACATCGGCGAAAGATCTTTACCTCTGCTCGTCCTCGACTCCGCCAGGCGGTGGAGTACACGGAATGTGCGGATACCATGCGGCACGGTTGGCAATTTCGCGCCTGAAGATTTAGTGTACACTCCAGGCGATTCCCGTGATCCTCTATCGCAGCAAGAAGGCCTGTCCAGATGGGTATAATACAAATGCTTATGCTCAGACGGAGAAGCCAAGAAAAATGCGGACGTCCATGCTTTATTTAGTGTGTTTATTGATCATCAGTTGTTCGAACGGGGCCGCGCCCAGAAGCCATAACTCGACGGGAGCAATGCGGCAGGCGACAGAAACACTCAGTCCCGAAGGACTAGTCGAACTGCACACGATTGTGGACGGCAGCAGGCTTGCCGAGTTGCAGTGGCAGAACTTTTCAGACTACGCCATCTGGGTGAAAGAGTTCTATGCAACCGACCCGGTACAGCTGGCGTGGACCAGTGGCGGCAAACCAACCAAACAAGCATTGGAACTCATTGGGATTCTGGAGGATGCCGAACAAAAAGGGCTCGAGAGCAAGGATTACGACGGTGAGCGCTGGCCAGGGCGAATCGGCAACTTAGGTGTCAGCCACGGGGAAGCTGATTTGGTCAACTTTGATGTTGCACTGACCGTTTCCAGCATGCGGTATATTTCTGATCTTCACCTGGGAAGGGTGGATCCAAAAATATTGCACCGTGACTTTGATCCGGAGCGCCACAAATATAACTTGGCGGAGTTCTTGCGCCAGCGGGTCATGACAGCCGCGAGCGTAGAGGAAGCACTCAAAGGCATTGAGCCCCCATTTCCTGGCTATCAGCGAACCATCGGAGCGCTCCAGAAATATTTGCAACTCGCAAAGGAGGAAACGCCCGATCCATTGCCCACTGTGAAGAAGCCAATCGAACCTGGACAAAATTATGAGGCTCTCCCAAAACTAGCAGCTCGTTTGAAGTTCTTGGGGGATTTGCCGGTTGCAGCGAATCTAACGCCGGATTCAACCGCCTATCAAGGAGACATCGTTGAAGCCGTGAAACAGTTTCAGCAGCGGCATGGATTGGAGTCCGGTGGCAAACTAGGCCCTCAGACGATTGAGGAATTGAACCGCCCCATGAGCTTCCGTGTTCGGCAACTGAAACTGACACTCGAGCGCTGGCGTTGGCTGCCGCACGAGTTTGAGCAACCGCCGATTCTTGTGAATATCCCCGAGTTTCTGCTGCGGGCGCTCGACAAAGAAGGCAAGCCCACACTGCTTATCCGCGTAGTGGTTGGGCGGGCCATGCGTACGGAAACCCCGGTACTCGAAGAGGACATGAAATATGTTGTGTTCTGGCCGTATTGGAATGTTCCGCCCAGCATTTTGCGAAACGAACTTGTGCCGAAGATCGCTAAAGATCCAGCGTACCTCGAGAAAAACGCATTCGAAGTTGCCACGTATTCCGGGCAGGTAGTCACAGATGGTGTGGTGAGCGAAGAAACCCTGGCGCAACTCCGCGCGGGAAAACTAATGGTGAGGCAGAAGCCAGGCCCGAAGAATGCTCTGGGCCTCATCAAGTTCATTTTCCCGAACGATAATAATGTTTATCTGCATTCAACTCCCTCTACGAGCTTGTTTGCACAGAGTCGTCGGGATTTTAGCCACGGATGTATTCGGGTGGAAGATCCAGCAGCCCTTGCAGAGTGGGTGTTGCGCAACAATCCAGGCTGGACGCGCGAGCGGATCGATGCCGCGTTCAAAGCGCAGAAAGAACAACAAGTCAATTTGACGAATGTGATTCCGGTTTTGATCGTTTACGGGACTGCGGTTGTACCGGAAGACGGCAGAGCGAAATTCTTAGAGGATATCTATGGCCTCGACAAGAAGCTCGAGAAGTTGATTGCCGAAGCCTACGCCGCCAAGACTTGAGAGGGCGCGAAAGAGTACGTTCACTCTGGATGGGAACCGCTCTTGGTAGCGCTGCAGCCATAACACCAATTGCGGACACGCCCCGTATCTACATGCACGAAGCCTGACCGCGGATAGTAGCCCACCCCGCCCCGGCCGAGTGCTAAAGCCGCATTCCGCAACGTAAGAGTATCAACGCCCGCGATTCTAATATCGATCGCGTGCGCCTCCATATGGAGGCTATTCTTGGCAACTCCAGCCGATCGAGCGCGCAGAAATTCATTGCTCCAAGATGATCTGAACCCGCAGATGATTTGAATTTCGGCTCCAGGCCGGCCCACGGCAGTAGTTAAATCCGACAGGATGTCGAACACTCGCGGATCGTAGTGTTTCACCTCTCCCGTGCGGTGATCGCGCAGGAAATGATCGAGTTGTTCTTCCGCTTCTGGCAAAAAGCTATCGCCCTTTCGATACGTGATACTGATCCGCTCTCCGGTGTGGGTGTGATAGAGATGAAGTTGATGCACATCGCGGTCCTGGACGCCCGTGGGCTCCACACGGTTGCTTCGCGCGGAAGTTGTCGCGAACAACGTTAAAACAAGAACAAAGAGAGCAAACGCAAGCTTCGAGCGCAAAATCCCTCCGAGAATTGGCGAGGATGCCAGGTCCACTGGATCATGCAAAGTCCAAGTTTACAGAGTCTAGAGACAGGTTGCCATTTAAATCGAGATGCCCTGGCCGGGAATCACCTCTTTGGGGCAGGCATGAGTTCCCCGGCAGCCTTGCGAATTCTCCGATCACAACTTTCCCACTCGCCCATCGTGCATTGCTGCTTTCGGCAGTCGAATTCGCAAAGTGCAATATCTTCGGGGACCGATTGAACAATCTGGCGTTGAAACCAGCGCCAGAATCTCCGCAAGGGGTGGCTGGATTCGTCCTTTTTCGCCATCACGTCAACTCCAGTCAAAGAGATCAGTTCGATTGGGCAAGATTTCAGGGGTCACCCCCTGAAGGTGCCTTGTTGAACTGCTCCTGCGGAGCATTAGGGCGTTAGTCTATCATGAATGGGTTTCTAGGACGGGAAGGCCACTATGTTATCCTATGCCGAAGATAACCGTTCCGTTATCCGGCGCCACGCGGGACGAATGGGTGCCTACCGATCGAATCTGAGGCACTAAGCCTGTTATTACACGCTCGAGTCCGGCCGCAGTTGCACTGCTTCTAATCGCGGCACAAGGATTTGGACGACTGCCAGTGCAATCAAATAAGAAGATCCGGCCATCAGAAATGGGATTGTATAACTCCCTGTCCACTGCAAAAGATGCCCCACAATCTGCGCGATGAGCATTCCACCGATTGCCCCCGCCGCTCCTCCAATTCCCGCCACCGAGGCCACGCTTGTGGTCGGAAACATGTCGGACGGCAAGGTCATCAGGTTTGTCGAAAAACCTTGATGTCCCGCTGAAGCGAGCCCAATCAACAAAACAGCGGCCCAGGTGGAATCCACTCTTGAGGCAAATACGATCGGTATGACGCTGAGTGCACAAACCAGCAAAGCCGTTTTGCGCGCCATGTTCACCGTTCTTCCATGCTGCAGAAAAAACGAGGAAATCCATCCGCCCGTGATGCTGCCGACGTCAGCCATCACGTAGATCACCAGGATCGGCAATCCAATTTGCCCGAGCGACAGCCCGTGGCGCCTCTCGAGGAAATCCGGGATCCAAAACAGATAGAACCACCAGATCGGATCGATGAGAAATTTTGCGCTGACGAACCCCCATGTCTGCCGATTCCAAACAATCTCCGACAAGCGAGGTTTGCCAACATCCATGTTTAGATCGCTGCGAATATACGCGAGTTCCTTCGCTGAGCATCTCGGATGCTGTTCTGGCGGCTCGTAAAGCCAGAGCCAGAAAGCCAGCCCTACAAATCCCAGCGAGCCCACTGCAAAAAAGCATCCCTGCCACCCCCATCGAACATAGATCCAGGGGACGATCAGAGGTGTCAACGCGGCTCCCACGTTTGTCCCCGCATTGATGATGCCAGTCGCCAGCGCCCGCTCTTTCTTCGGAAACCATTCCGCGACCGCCTTTAAACTTGCCGGAAACACGCCTGATTCACTGAATCCAAGTGCAAAGCGCGCGGCCAAAAATCCACTAATCGAACTCGCAAAGCCATGGGCCATCGAAGCCAGGCTCCAGAACGTGATGGTCACGGCATACCCAGTGCGGGTGCCAAGTCTGTCGATCAATCGGCCCACGACCAGCATTCCTGCTGCATACGCGGTCTGGAATGCGAACACCAGATTTCCGTAATCAATTTCGCTCCAGCCGAATTCATGTTGTAAGTTGTTTTTTAAAACCGCCAGAACCTGGCGATCCATGTAGTTCTTGGTCAAGCCAAAAAATAGAACGGCGCAAATCACCCAGCGGAAGTTAGCAAAAATGGTACCTTTTATCAGACTGAAACTCAGGTGAGGGTGGTCGATGGAATTCATTCACGATGACTTCTTGCTGCATTCGGAAACAGCCCGGCAACTCTATCACAACTACGCGGCCGGAGAGCCCATCCTCGATTACCACTCGCACCTTTCTCCCGCCGATATTGCTTCCGATCGACGTTTCAGGGACTTGTGGGAAATGTGGTTAGAGGGCGATCACTACAAATGGCGAGCAATGCGCGCAAATGGAGTGGGCGAGCGCTACTGTACGGGTGATAGTTCACCCCACGAAAAATTTCTGGCTTGGGCGCGCACAGTCCCCGCCACGATTCGCAATCCGCTCTATCACTGGACTCATCTTGAACTGAAGCGCTACTTCGGCGTGAATGACTTGCTCAATGAGCAATCCGCGAATGCCATCTGGGATCACGCAAATCGAATGCTGGCCACTCCCGAATTTTCCGTGCAACAAATCATCCGGAAATTCAAAATTATTGCCCTTTGTACTACCGACGATCCATGCGATGACCTTGCCGATCATCGGACGATTGCTGCTACGCGCCCGGGCTTCCGCGTATTTCCTGCTTTCCGGCCGGACGAGGCTCTCAGGATTCACCCTCCCGCGAGGTTTAGCTCATGGGTTGACCGCTTGGCTCTTGCCAGCAACATTTATATCTCCAACTTTCAGCATTTCCTTGACGCACTCAAGCAGCGGCACGATTTCTTTCACGCCAACGGTTGCAGAATCTCTGACCATGGCCTGCCACGCTGTCCGGGAAACTGGTGCACTGAATCCGAAGCCGCACTCATTTTCGATGACGTTAGATCCGGCAAAACCGTAAATGCGGAAGAGCAGGAGAGTTTTTCCTCTTTTCTAATGATGTTTTTCGGCCGTTTGGATACCGAAAAAGGTTGGACCAAGCAGTTACATCTTGGTGCTTTGCGAAACAACAACACTCGACTTGTCACTCAATTGGGCCCGGACAGGGGCTTTGACAGTATTGGGGATTGGAGTCAAGCCGCCCCGCTCTGCAGCTATCTTGATCGCCTGGACCAGGAAAGAGCGCTGCCGAAAATGATCCTCTACAACGTCAATCCCGCCGACAATTACGCTTTCGCCACTGCAATTGGAAATTTTCAGGACGGATCGGTCGCCGGGAAAATCCAGTTTGGCAGTGCGTGGTGGTTTCTTGATCAGAAGGAAGCTATCGAGTGGCAGTTGAATGCGTTGTCGAGTACCGGATTGCTGTCTCGCTTCATTGGCATGTTGACGGACTCGCGATCTTTTATGTCTTTCCCGCGGCACGAATATTTCCGCCGTATTCTCTGTGACATGCTGGGCCGCGACGTCGAGCGCGGTGAGATTCCCAACGACACGAATCTTTTGGGCGGCATGGTCCGCAATATCTGTTTCACGAATGCACGCGAATATCTAGGGCTCGACCTCGGACCGAATTGAACTGGGTTAGGAATAGGGCAAAATCACCAGTTGTGCATGGAGCCGTCGAACTTGCGGTTGACCGGTAAATACGCTCGCTCGTAAGGCCATGCAGCCGCGAGTGCCTCATCGATATCGACTCCAAGGCCGGGCGCTTCGCCGGGATGCATCAAGCCATTTTCAAAGTGATACGCATGCGGGAACACTTGATCGGTTTCCTTTGTATGCCGCATATATTCCTGAATGCCAAAATTATGAATACTCAAATCGAAATGAAGTGCCGCAGCCATTGCCACTGGACTCAAATCGGTTGCCCCATGCGATCCAGTTCGCACTTGATACAACTCCGCCAAATGCGCAATTTTCTTTAAGTGCGTGATGCCCCCGGCGTGGACAACCGTGGTTCGAATGTAATCAATCAGCTGCTCCTCGATCAATTGCTGGCAATCGTAAATGGTATTGAACACCTCGCCGACGGCCAGCGGAGTTGTCGTATGCTTGCGAATCAACCGGAAACTCTCCTGCAGTTCTGCGGGCGTAGGATCTTCCAACCAGAACAGATGATAGCGTTCAAGCTCCTTTCCTGCCCGCGCCGCTTCGATTGGCGTCAGTCGGTGATGCGCGTCATGTAACAAGTGCACTTCTGGCCCGAACTCCTTGCGCAGCCGCGAAAACAACTGTGGCACAAAATCCAGATATCTCTCTGAAGACCAGGCATTTTCCGGAGGCACACCTTTCTCCGCTGGTTCGTAATGCATCTGCCCGCGTCCGACGCCATAGGTGCTATCGAGTCCTGGAATTCCCGATTGCGCCCGTATCGCCTTGTATCCAAGTCTCAGATAGTCCCCCACGGCCGCGACGGTATCCTCTATGTTCGACCCGCTGGCATGACCATAGACCAGCACCGCGTCTCGCGATGCCCCGCCAATCAGTTGATATAGCGGCACATGCAAGCTTTTAGCTTTGATATCCCACAACGCCGTGTCTACGGCGGAAATCGCCGCCATGGTCACTGGTCCGCGCCGCCAATACGCGCCCTTATAGAGGTATTGCCAGACATCCTCGATCTTTCGGGCATCCCGACCGATCAAGAGTGGAAGAACGTGGTCGTTCAGATAGCTCGCTACCGAAAGCTCGCGGCCATTCAGCGTCGCGTCCCCCACGCCATGTACTCCGTCTTCGGTGATCAGTTTTAGGGTCACGAAGTTACGGCCAGGAGAACAGACAATTACTTTCGCATCGGTAATTTTCATTCGAGGGATCCTCTGGCTGTAGCCCTACGTTTGTTCACTCTTTGACATCCTCCCCTCCGTGAACGAAGGGGATTCCCTACAGAGGTTAAGCACATTGTGCTGCCTCTTCGATGGGTTCCTGCTTCCTTGCGGAGTCTCCTGACCGACCGCTCCACAGGCTATTCGCTGACGCACGATATCCCGACGCCAGAAGGGCTACACCCTTATCGCTGCTGAGGAACTTGGCTAACTGGTTTCCCGCTGCTACATCGTCCGCATTCGCTTTGAATCCACACGAGACGCACAGGAATGTTTCTTGCCTCTGGCGATTCAACGGCGAACGATGCGAGCAGTTCGGACAGTCCTGGCTGGTGAACGCTTCCGACTGGTACTCAACCAAACCGCCAGACCAGAGTTGCTTGTACTCCAGTTGGCGGCCGAGTTCTCCCCAGCCTTGACGAAGGATTGCACGATTCAAACCGGACTTCTGTCTGACGTTCTTGCCGTGCTTTTCCTTTGTTCCCGCGGCCGATGCCGTCATGCTCTTGATGTTGAGTTCCCCCAGCACAATTACGGCGTGTTTTTTGACGCATTGGCTGGTGGACTTCTGGGTTTGGTCCTTTCGTATATTTGCCATTCGACGGTCTAGTTTGCGAATCTTGCGAACAACCTTCTTCCAGTTCTGGCTGAACTTCCGCTTGTTGCGCAGCCGGCGCTGATAGAACTTCTTGCGATGCTCCTCCCACGAAACATCTACGGATGGCACAATCACGCCGTCTGAGAAGGTGACCCGACGCGCGACACCGAAGTCGCCAGCAACGATTGTCTTCGAGGGATGAATCGGGTCTGCGATTTCGACACTGCACTGTACCGATAGAATCCAGCGCACACCGTTCCACTGGACGGTTACGCTATTTGGCTGGCCTTGGATGTGCTGAGAGAAGCGGCACTTGACCCAGCCCAGCTTTGGCAAGCGGACTTGCTTGTTCGCTTCGTCTATTTCAAATAACCCC
>DATFZN010000086.1:0-20882 GCA_035314425.1 Candidatus Acidiferrum sp.
TCGCCACCGCTCCGCCGCGGAACTCCAGCCGCGCATGGGCGATATCCACTTTCTCTGTCAGCACCGGAATTCCGACCGCCTTCACTTCCACCACCTCTTCCTTCACCAGCGCCAACAAGATGTCCAGGTCGTGAATCATTAAATCGTAAATTACATCCACATCCAGACTGCGGGGAGTGAACACCCCCAACCGGTGTACCTCAAAAAACAGAGGCCGCTTCACGACCGGTTCCACCGCCAGCACCGCGGGGTTGAACCGTTCCACATGGCCCACCTGCAAAATCCGTTGGTGCTTCTTTGCGGCGGCCAACAAATCATCCGCCTCCCTCAGCGTGCTGGCCATGGGCTTTTCCACCAAGACGTCGATTCCCATCGACAGCAACTGGCAGCCAACTTCCTGGTGCGCAATCGTAGGCACGGCCACCGTCACCGCGTCCACTCGGCCGCGCAACTCCTCAATCCCTTTGAACGCCAGGGTGTGAAACTCTTGCGCGACCTTTCCCGCCCTGGCGAAATCCAGATCCACTACGCCAACCAGATCAGTTCCTGCCAGTTCTCGATAAACGCGCGCGTGGTTGCGCCCAAACTCACCTGTACCCACAACCGCAACTCGAATTTTCTCCGTTTCTCCGGTTTCACTCATTCCTTGTCCATTCCCTTAGAATCACCTGGAGGTTCCGCGACGTCGACAGGAGAAAATGCCTCAATTGCAATCCCCGCAGCGTCAGCCAGCTCGATCAACTTCTCGCGGTCAAACAAAAGTGTGCGTGTGGCATCAATGGCAAGAGCGGTAGCGCCGGCGCGCTTCATGCTTTCGACGGTGGGCAATCCCACCACGGGTACATCGAAGCGCATGTCCTGCATGGGCTTGCTTACCTTCACCACGACCAGCTTTTTCCCCTGCGCAAATCGCCCCGCCCGCTCAATCGTTTCGTCCGTGCCTTCCATCGCTTCCACCGCAACGCAAGCCTGGTCCGCAATCACTACTGTCTGCCCAATATCCATGGCCGCGATTTCCCGCGCCAGATGCAAGCCATATTCGATGTCCGCCCTTTCCTCCACACTCGGTGCGCGGCGCGTCAACACGCCCTGATCCGGCAAGAGCGGCCTCAGGAACATCGTCGAATTCACCAACTGAATTCCCTCATCTTCCAAAACTTTCGCTACCGCTCCAATCAGCGAATCGGTGTTCTTTCGCGGCAGCGCAAACAATAATTTCGCCAACTTCCAATCCGGCCGAATTGAACTGAAAATCTTGTTGTGCTTGACCTGCCCCGCCATGACCGCGCGCGTCACGCCTTCCTGCTGCATCAAGTCAATCGCTTTGCTCAACTCCCCCAAACTTACCCAGTACAGCCGCTTGGCCATTTTCTCCAACTCGGGCGAAGCTTCTTCCTTGAGGGCGATCACTGCCATTTCAATTCCCCGGCTGCGCGCCGCTTCCAGGACCAGAAACGGAAATCTTCCGTTTCCGGCGATCAATCCCCAGCCCGTGTTGTTTTCTGAACCGTCTGGCATGAATTCCAGCGCTTTACTTCACGATTCCGCGCTTGGCGGTTTCCGTGAACGCAATCAACTCTTTCACGTCTTCCGAATCCGCCAACCTTGCCCGCAGCTCTTCCAAGGCCTGCGAAGTATTTTTCTTCGAGCGCACCAGCAGCTTGAATGCTTGCTGTAACGTTTTCACTCGCTCCGCCGAAAATCCCTGTCGTTCAAGCCCAATCGTGTTTGGCCCAATGCACCGCGTTTGCCGTTCCGTCACGATCAACGAAAACGGCAGCACATCCTGCGTGATCACCGTGCACGCCCCGATATATGCATATTGCCCAAGCCGGCAGAACTGGTGCACCGGTGAAAACGCTCCAATTGTCACAAAATCCTGCACCGTAACGTGTCCCGCGAGCGTCGCCCCATTGACGAACAACGTCTTGCTGCCCACCTGGCAATCGTGCCCAACGTGTGAATAGGCCAGGAAAAAGTTCTTCGACCCGATCCGCGTTACACCACCGCCCTTTTTTGTTCCCCGGCTGATCGTCACATACTCGCGGAATATATTTTCGTCACCGACTTCCAGCTCCACATGCTCGCCTGCAAACGAGTAATCTTGCGGATCGCCGCCAATCACACAAAAATGGTGGAACTCATTTCCCGCCCCAAATTTTGCCGGGCCGTGCACCACTGCGTGAGGATGAACAACACATCCTTCACCCAGTTCGACGCCCGCGCCCACCACCGCAAATGCTCCAACTTGCACACCTTTGGCCAATTTCGCGTCAGACGAAACCACGGCATGCTCGTGTATCTGCTGCGGATTGCTCATTCTGCCGGGATTGCCGCGCCTGCCCGGTCCACCATCACGCACATCAAAGTCGCTTCCGCGCACAGCTTATCTTCCACCAAGGCTTTCCCCTCGACTTTGCAGAGATCACCCTTCCACGCGAGGATCGTCACTTCGACACGCATCTGATCTCCTGGCACAATCGGCCGCCGGAATTTCACGTTGTTCATCGACGCCAGGTACATCAGTTTATTATTCCGATCCTTAATCTCTTGCAGCAGTAGAAAACCGCCCGCTTGTGCCATCGATTCCAGTATCAGCACCCCTGGCATCACTGGCTGTCCGGGAAAGTGCCCTTGAAAAAACGCTTCGTTGATCGAAACGTTCTTGATCACCACGATCCGCTTCAACCGCTCCATCTCCAAAACGCGGTCCACCAACAGAAACGGATATCTGTGTGGCAAAAATTTCTGTATCTCCAAAATGTCTAGCTGCATTCCCTCTCCCGCGCCGCCTTGGCATTCCTGCGGCGTCCCCTCCTACCTCGCAAACTCACTATTATAAGCAATCTCCGCCCATCGCAAAGCATTCTTCTTAACCCCACCCTTTGCGCCTCCCCTACTCTGTTTCCTCATCAGGATGCGATACGCGGTACTACCCTTGACACACCTACTACCGTTGCTTGACCCTCCCCTCTGCGGTGTCATACCATTTCACTCCCATGTTGGAAACTCGCCCTCTTGTTGGTCAGGTTGTCTCCCACTACAAAGTCACCCGTGAATTGGGCAGTGGAGGAATGGGAGTTGTTTACGAGGCCGAAGACACCCAACTCGGTCGCCGGGTCGCGGTAAAATTTCTTCCGCCTGAGATGGCGCAGGACACTCAGCTCATTGAACGCTTCCAGCGTGAAGCTCGCGCCGCTTCCGCCATGAATCATCCGAACATTTGCACCATCCACGCCATCGAGCAGCACGATCGCCAACACTTTATCGTCATGGAACTCCTCGAGGGTCAAACTCTCGGCCAACTCATGAATCGCCAGTCTTTTTCTTTGGAAAAACTGATACCGATGGCGATTCAAATTGCCGACGCTCTCGAATCCGCTCACGCAAAAGGCATCGTTCATCGCGACATCAAGCCCGCCAATATTTTCGTCACTGATCGCGGTCAGGTGAAAATCCTCGATTTCGGTTTGGCCAAGATTGAACTCGCCGAGCTGCCCTTGGGCGGCGCAACGCCGTCGCGCATGGACACCATGCTCGGCCAGGAGCTGACTTCTCCCGGCTCGGCACTGGGAACCGTTTCTTATATGTCTCCTGAACAAGCACGCGGCCAACTGGTCGATGCGCGGACCGACTTATTTTCGTTGGGCACGGTTCTCTATCAGGTGGCCACCGGTGCCCTTCCGTTTAAGGGAGAAACTTCCGCTGTGGTTTTTGACGCCATCCTGAATCGCGATCCCCTTCCGATTACCGATGTGAATCCCGCAATTGCGCCGGAATTTGGCCGTATCCTATCCAAACTATTGGAGAAGGACCGTGCCATGCGTTGTCAGACCGCAACCGAGCTCAAAACCGATCTACAGCGGCTGAAGCGCGATCTTGATTCGGGCTCCAAACGCGCGGCTGATCTCGCCGAGACAAAGTCCGGGACGACAAAATCGGCTACAAAATCAGTCGTCGTCCTTTATTTTGAAAATCTCAGCGCCGTCAAGGATGACGAATACCTTCGCGACGGCATCACCGAAGACATCATCACCGAACTTTCCAAGATTCGAGGCATCAACACTTTTTCGCGTCCCACAATTCTTCCTTTTCGCGACAAGCAAGTCCCTCCCTCTCAAATAGGCCAGCAATTGAAAGCGGCTTTCGTGCTCACGGGAAGTCTGCGTCGTTCGGGCAATCGTCTTCGCATTACTACACAGCTTGTCGACGCCGCTACCGACTATCCGGTCTGGTCCGAACGCTACGACCGGGAGATGAAGGATGTCTTCGAAGTCCAGGACGAAATTGCCCGGAAAATTGCCGAAGCCCTGCGCGTCACTCTTTCCCCTCAGGAACTTGAGGCCCTGGCCATCAAGCCCACCGAAAATCTTCAGGCTTACGATTTATATTTACGCGGTAAACGCTACGCTCGCCGTCAGACTCGTCAGGACCTCGAATTCGCGCTTCAGATGTTTGAAAATGCGGTGGCTATGGACCCCAGCTTTGCTCTCGCCTTCGCCGCTTGTGCCAATGCCTGTGCGATGTTCTATTGCAACTACAGCCGCGATGCGATTTGGGTCGAACGCGCAAGGAACGCCTCTGGCCGCGCTGTCGCTCTCCGCTGGGATCTCCCCGAGGTTCAAGTCAGCCAGGCTTGGGTTCTTTACGCTACCGAGCTTCATGACGAAGCCGTCCGCATGGTGCAAAAAGCCATCGAACGGAAGAAAGACTGTGAAGGTGCCTACTATCTCCTCTGCCGCGCTCTGTTTTCCGCTGGACGATATCAGGAAGTCAGCGAACTGTTCGAGGTTGCCTTGGAAGCCAGCGGCGAGGACTACAACGTCTATGTGCCAATCATGAATTCTCTGAGCGCCTTAGGAAAAGCTGAACTCTGCCGTAATGTAATGCTGCGGCGTGTGGCCGCGCTCGAGAACCACCTGAAGCAAGTCCCTGAGGATGCTCGCGCCCGCATCCTCCTGGGGGGCGATTACGCAAGATTGCGGCGAGTTGAGGATTCCATGCGCGAAACAAATCTCGCCATGACTTTGCGTGCCAATGAAGCTTCCATTCTCTACAACGCCGCTTGCACCTATTGTTGTCTTCAGAAAAAATCCGAAGCTTTGGAGGCTCTTCAGAAAGCCTGGGACGCAGGGTTCAAGGATTCCATTTGGGCACGCCGTGATCCCGATCTTGCCTTGCTCCGCGAAGATCCTGAATTTAACCGCTTGTATCCTGCCTCTGCAGCTTCAGGTTCAGATTAGCTTTCCCCCCCGGCCTATCCCCCACCCTATCCCCACCCTATCAAGATTGACTCTAGCCACCAGCTAGAACTACACTCTGCCACCCCCGTCGGGCAGGCGCATTCACCAGGAGAATTCATGCTCGCAGATTTGCACAACAAAGTCGCAATCGTCACTGGCGGTACGTCCGGCATCGGGCGTGACGCCGCGATTCTTTTTTCCAAAGCAGGTGCCAAAGTCGTTGTCGCCGGGCGCCGCGAAAAAGAAGGCAGGGAAGTAACTGAGGTCATTCAGGCCTCGGGAGGTGAAGCCCTTTTTGCCAAGACCGACGTTGCCAAAACCGCTGATGTTCAAGCACTGGTCCAGAAAACCGTGGAGAGATTTGGCCGCCTGGATGTCGCCTTCAACAATGCAGGCGTCGAAGGCAACTGGATCCCCATCGCCGAACAGTCCGAAGAAGATTGGAACTGCACCATCGACATCAACGTTAAGGGCGTCTGGCTCTGCCTCAAATACGAAATTCAACAAATGCTCAAACAGGGCAACGGAGGCGCGATCGTCAACATGTCCTCTGTCGCCGGTTTCATCGGCGCCGCGGGAGCCGCGACTTACTGTGCCAGCAAGCATGCGGTACTAGGTTTGACCAAATCAGCCGCGCTGGAAACGGCTCGGAGCGGCATTCGCGTAAATTCGATCTGCCCCGGAATCATCGAGACTCCGATGGGCGAACGCATTTTTGGCGCACCGGAAATCACCAAGTGGGCACTCAGCTTCTATCCTCTTGGCCGTTTCGGAAAGCCTGTGGAAGTCGCCGAAGCTGTGCTCTTCATGTGCTCGGACCGTGCTTCCTTCATGACCGGTCAGTCCATCGTTCTCGACGGCGGGTTCCTCGGCGGACCTGTCCGGCCGGGCTGACTCTCTAACCCGATCAAGGGAAGAATCCGCAGTGAAACTCGATCCAGTTCAGTTGCGCGATTTCGCCGAGCGCTATAGCAAAGCGTGGACGAGCCATGTTCCTGATAACGTTGCCGCCTGCTTTTCTGAAGATGGCTCGCTCAACGTAAATGAGGCGCCTCCCGCGGTCGGCCGCGCGGCCATCAGCGGTGTCGCGCGTTCCTTTATGGCCAACTTTCCAGATCTTCATCTGAAAATGGACAACCTCGTCCTCAAAGACGGCCGGGTGATCTACCATTGGACATTCTCCGGACGTAACACTGGTCCCGGGGGCACCGGCCACCATGTTCTTTTCCGCGGCTTTGAAAGCTGGAGGTTCGGTCCCGACGGTTTAATTGCCGAATCTCTCGGTCACTTCGATGAAACTCAGTATCAGCATCAACTGGCTCACGGTATCTGACCTCTTTCTTCTTTGTGCCTCGGTGCGAATCTCTGCGCCTCCGCGATATTCTTTCCTTTCTGTGGTGTTACCATATTTTCGCCATGCCGACTCGCTCTTCCCTTCCGAAGGCTTTTCTTCAGCTCCTTCGTCCGCGTCTGAACAAAATGCTCGAATCCCTCTACTTTCTCACCAACCACGAGTCTCCCAGCACGGAGAAGGCACCCACCGACCTTTGCTGCAAATTTCTCGCTGATCTTTGGCTTTATCGCAAAGCCCAAGTGGGCATCGTCGCCCAGAAAGCTCGCGGCAATCATCTCCGCATCGTATGGCCAGCCACAACGCCTCGGCCTAAATCCCAACTCTTGGTTCTCGGACACTACGATACTGTCTATCCCACTGGCACTCTCGCAAAAATGCCCATCTACCAAAGTGCAGGCAGATTTTATGGCCCGGGCACGTTCGACATGAAAGCCGGCATCGTTCAAGCTCTCTTCGCACTGGAAGCTCTTCAGGAATCCGCCATCCCGCTGCAAAAAAGGATTGTTTTCCTGTGGACCTCCGACGAAGAGATCGGCAGCACCTCTTCCCGAAAAATGATTGAGACGGAAGCTCTCAGGAGCGACGCCGTCTTCGTTCTCGAACCGGCGCTCGGCCCCCGCGGCCTCCTGAAGACTTCCCGCAAAGGTGTCGGCGAAGCCCAACTTATCGTTCTTGGCCGTGCATCCCATGCGGGCCTCGCACCGGAGGAAGGCGTCAACGCCATTCACGAGCTCGCCGCGCAGATCTCTCGCATCGAAAAGTGGAATGATCCTCGCCGCGGTGTCACGATCAACGCCGACATCATCTCCGGCGGCTCCCGCGCCAACGTCATCGCCGATTACGCCAAGGCCACTCTCGATCTTCGTGCTTGGAAAAGTTCCGACATGCGCTCGCTCGAAAATCGCCTTCGCGCCCTGAAACCCATTCATCGCGGCGCAAGGCTTGAACTCCGCGGTGGCTTCGACCGCCCTCCGCTTGAACAAAAACAAAGCTCCGTCCTCTACGACCGAGCGAAATCCATCGCCCAACGAATGGGATGGTCATTGGGAAGCGCCGCCGTAGGCGGCGGCTCGGACGGCAATTTCACCGCTGCCCTCGGCATTCCCACTCTCGACGGCCTGGGCGCAGTAGGTGACGGCGCTCATTCAATCAACGAACACATTGTCGTAAAAACCCTGCCGGAACGCGCCGCCCTCCTGGCCGCGCTCTTGGCCACATCCTGAACGAGCCTTCTCGCCGGGCCGCCCTTTTGCTGCCTCGCGTGCGGCAGTCGATGGATCTCTTCTTGAATTTCCCCGGTGATCGCGGCAGATGCAACTCCGCCGAACTGCAGGCTGGCGAGCTCGCCTACCTCACATAATTCTTCTTCAGATACTCCGCTGTTCCCTGCATCAAATCCCCATAGTCGTCGTGCATCACTCCCCGCAACGCATCTTCTGTCGCACTCCCGGCCGCCAACTTCTCCAGTATCCGGTCAATCTCTCCCATGCCTTGCGTTTGTATGATGCACTCCACATTTGCCAGAGCCCACGCATACGAGTATCGCGCTACATCTGCCGACAATCCCATCCACGATCCTTCCAATTTCCCCAGGGGGGCCGACTGTCCCGTTCCGTAGATCTGCACCAGTACTGCGGCGTTCTCGTCGCTGCGCTTCCCTTCCATCCATTGCGCTAAGCCTTCCTGCAACCACACTGGAGCACGTCCGTGCGTTTCCTGTCCCACAAAGCTGTGGGTTAACTCATGGCGCAGCACTCGCGACAATTCTGCATTCACTCCCGTCAATCCCTGCACCGGCACACGGATTCTCCCGTCGTTCAGTGCTCCGACCCATCCCGGCGCCCGGGTAATATCCGCGAATCCCTGTTGCGTGTATAGAATCACTCCGATTGGTTCCGGTGGCGAATAGCTCAGTTCACGTTCAATCTGCGAATAATGTTCCTCGAGCGTGTGCAAGACTTCTTTCGCCAAGCTTGGTTCTGCTGCTCCGTTATATTTCAGTTGGAAATGCGCGCTCTCATTTTCCTTATAATTTTCTTCTTCCTTTTTATCCCGCTCCGCTTTTTCCAGTGCCGCCATTACATCTGCGTCCGGCCTGATCGCTACTGCCTTTTTCCATTCTTCCGCTGCCAAATCTGGGCGATTCATTCCGGAATACGCCCAGCCGGCCAGCTTGTACACGTCCGAATTTTTTGGCGCCAATCGTTTCGCTTTATCTAGATATTCCAGGGATTCCTTAAATTCGCTTTCCTTCAGGTAAATGTATGCCGTGTCCATCAGTAGCACCGGCTGACTCGGGGCGTACGTCAAAGCCGCTTTTTCGTCATCCAGGGCATGCTTCATGTCACCGTGGTTCAGCTCGAATTGAGCCGCTGCATGGTGGGCCAGGGCTGCGCGTTCGTTGGCTTCGGTACTGCCGCCCTTCGCCTCATTTTCCATGCGCGCAATAAACTCGCGATCGATCGTTCCCTCGTGCACCACGGCCTTATCAATTTCCGTTCCACTGGCACTCGGCTCCATCTCCGGGGGAGCCGCAACCAAACTCGCAGCCGCTGCCGCCGGCGACTCCATCATGGGCATCAGCCCGCCCTTTTCTATGTGATCCACGATCGATTTGGGCAGCGACAGTTGCCCGGCAGATGTCTCATACCGGATCTTGTCCCCATCCTCCACAACGTTGAAAGCCAGGATCTTCCGGCCGTTTTTAAGCACGATCTGGTCCGCGCGCGCAACCGCCGAAGCAGCGAACAGGACCAGCAGCAGGCAGCCGATTTTGTCTCTGAATCTCCCGTGCCTCATCCCTCTATCTTACCGCCCCACAATTCTGCTCCAGTGCCCCACTTGTCCCCCTATGCCGAATGTGACTACACTTCCTCATGTGGCTTCGCTCCGCGTTCGCTGTATTTCTGCTGCTTTTACCGTTCTCTGTCCATTCGGCGGATTCGCCCAGAGACACCCTGGGAGCGCTGAACGCCCTCCGGTTGGATCCGCAAGCCATTTACCGGATCGCCTCGAAAGATCGCATTGAACTTCACGAAGCCGACGCGGTTATTTCATTCTCCGATGGCCAGATTGCTCTTTTCGAGCCATTCGAGGGGCACATCACCGGTTTCGTTTTTTCGGGCGCGGGTCATGTCTTGGCCGTTCCTCGCGACTCGGCAGAAAAGCAGCAAATTGCCCGTTTCCTCGGCGCCCCCATTCTCGATCAACACTTTTTCTCTGGTTATTTTCGTTTTACCGACGACACTGCGCAAGACCTCTTAGGCCAACTGCGACGCGAAGACATTGCTCCGGTTCCGGACAACGAGTTCATCTCCGCCTGGCAACCGCAACTTGAGCGCCTCAACCCCACTCACTCTCTTCGCATTCTCTTTGAAAAGTATCACTCGCAACCCTGCCATTTTTTCCATGCCGGCCTCGATGGCGCCGTGACTGGTCCCTTTGACATCCTCATCGACCAACTTCGCACCGAAAATTTCTCTCTTGGCCAGCCGCGCCGCGCTGAAAATTTGGTGTATTACGATGTTTGGGCTTCTTACACCCTCGCTGGCACTACCCCCCCGCTTCCCCATTTCCACGCCACGCATTACACGATCGACACCATCATCCATCCCGACAACTCCCTCGACGCCCACACGAGAGTTGAGTTCCGTGCCCTCGCTGCTCCCGAGCAAATCCTCTTCGTCAATCTCGCGCGCGATCTTAAAGTCGATTCTGTTTCACTCGAGAATGGCCTCCCTCTGCCCTTCTTTCAGAACGAAGGTTTGACCGAGCAACAACTTCGCACCCGAGGTGACGACATTCTATGCATCTTTCTCCCCCAAGTTCCTGCGCCTGGTCAATCCTTCACCCTAAACCTCAGTTATCGCGGCAACGTCATCTCCAATGCCGGCAATGGAGTTTTGTACGTCGGAGCGCGCGAAAGCTGGTATCCCCATTTTGGCGATGCCTCCGAATTTTCCCTTTATGAACTGACGTTTCACTGGCCGAAGCATCTGGTTCTTGTCGCGACAGGCGAAAAATCCCATGAAGCCGAAGCGGGCGATATGCACAGCGCAACCTGGACCACCGCTCAACCGGTTCCCGAAGCTGGTTTCAATCTCGGCGAATATGCATCTTCTTCTATTTCCGCTGAAAATCGCTCGATCGACATCTACGCCAATCGCCAATTGGAACAAGCCCTTCTTAACCGCCTCGCGGCTAACCGTCCGGAAATGGATTCCAATTTACATGTTTACGCTATTGATCCAGCTCTAATGTCCACCGCGAATGCCTTGAGCACTCTTGCACCCAGTCCCGCTGATGCCCTTAAGGATCTGGCCCGCGAAGTGGATTCCTCCATTCGTTTCTACGAAATCTACAGCGGCCCTTTTCCCTTCCGCCGCTTGAGTGTCTCTCAAATTCCCGGCACGTTCGGCCAAGGCTGGCCGGGCCTTCTCTATCTATCCACCTATTCTTTCCTTCCTCAGCAGGCCCAGGAGCGTGCTGGCCTCAACTCCACCGGCCAGCAACACTTCACAGACATCGTTCCTTTTCATGAAGTCGCTCATCAGTGGTGGGGGAATGTGGTGAGTTGGTCCAGTTATCGCGACCAGTGGATCGATGAATCTATCGCCAGTTATTTATCTCTATTGTTTGCAGATTCTCAGAAAAATTCCGACCACGCCCTGCATTCCTGGCTGGATCGTTATCGCAAGCGCCTCATCTTCAAATCTTCCGAAGAAGATATTGCGCCTGCCGAAATCGGCCCTCTCATCATGGGAACCCGTCTTTCTTCCTCCAAATCGCCAGAAGCCTATGACGCGATTGTCTATTGCAAAGGCACCTGGGTCATTCACATGCTCCATGAAATGTTGCGGCAACCAAATACTCCAAATCCAGACGCGCGCTTCCTTTCCTTGCTTCACACGCTTGAGAGCAAGTACGCGCTCACTGCCTTGACAACCGCCCAATTCCAACGCGAAGTCGAAGCTGTTATGACGCCCAGAATGGACCTCGAAGGCGGGCATTCCATGGATTGGTTCTTTGATCAATACGTCCGTGGCATCGGCATTCCTCGGTACAGAGTTGAGTTCAGCTCACATCACACCGAAAAGGGCTTTCAAATTCGTGGCATCCTCCATCAAACGGGCGTACCGCATTCCTTTATCGCTCCGGTTCCCCTTTACGCCAATCTTGGTCCGGGCCACGCCGTCCTGTTGGGCATCGTCATTTCCAATGGCGATGAAACAAAATTTTCTTTTTCCTCCTCCACCGCTCCTCACAAAATCGTCGTCGACCCCCACATGACACTCCTCTGCGTCCCGGAATAGTCCTCCTAGAGGAACAAGCGCTTACGTTTCAAGGCCGACTAGTTCTTCTGCATCATCTGCTCTTCGAACAAGGGGCTATTCCTATTCAACTCCGCCTTCCCGTCCTCGCCGAAGATGTAGGGATAGCCTTCCGGATCTCTCGGCATTCCCCGAAGCAATCCGCCCTCTACCAGTTCATTCATCTTGGTTGCCCGCCGGCCCGCCCGTTTTTCATACTCATTCGCCAGCCGATCGATTTCCCGGCAATCCAGTTGCACTTGGAGCAACCGTAGATGTGACTCCGCGTTTTTCTTTATCTCTGGTTCATTCGCTGCATCGTAAATCTGTTTCCACAAAAAATACGATGTCTCGAGCGATTCACCTTCTGCCGCAATCTTTGCCGCCATTATTTTCATCCACAGAAAAGCTCCCGGCAATTTGCTGCCGGCTTCAAATGCCTCCGATGCTTTCGGATAGTCCTTTTTGTCGAAGTAATACACGTTTCCCAAATCTTGATAGAGCCTCCACTGCTCAGGGTTCTCCTGGATCCCGCGCTCCAGTAATTTCACTGCCAAATCCGGCTCCCCGGCCCCTCGCGGTGGGGTATCGCTCAAGAAGACCGAGCCTGTCCGGTATGCTGGCAACAAATGCGGGTCCAGCGTCGTCGTGATATCCAGCAGTGGCCAAAGCAATTCCAGGTTCCTGTCGTGTAAATAGTGTTTTTCACCGAAATATTGCACCGCGCGCGTCCAATAAATCGCCGCCATTAACGGCGCATACTCCAAGCTCAAATGCTTCACCATACTGCCTGAGCTCATCATCAATTCTTCGCTTTCCAACTGCAGTGGCTGCCTCTCCGTATCGATTTTCTTTTGAACGTTCCACACCCCCGCCATTCCACCGAGGACAGCGACTCCAAACACAACTGCCTTTAAGGTTTTGTTCATCATTTCAAATTCCGCCGCGAAAATACCGCCGACGCGATCGCCAGAACTATCGCTCCATACAGAATCGCGTAGAGCGTAGCGTTCCACACCAGCAACCCAGGCACCGGCCGTCCATGCGCCACGGCGCCCATCACATTAAAATTCTCGAAATTCGGTAGGACGTAGGAAATCACCCGCAACATTTTCACCGTCGCAGCCTCTAGTTTCACCACTTTCAGCTGCCGCAGGTCAGCGGCAAACACTCCAGCGACATAAATCCCCGCCGTAAACAAAATCGCCAGAAACGGAGTCGTGAAACACGAGAACAGCATCGCCAGCGCCACGATCAGCGCGAGCTTCAGTAAAATCAAATACACCGCAACCAGCACGTAGGCGTCTGCGCCCGCCAGCGGATGCTTCACGGTCCACAATGCGGCGTATAATCCGAGCGCCATCGCTGCCGTATTTACCGAGAGGGTCATCAACAAGCCGCAATATTTCCCCAGCAAAAATTCCCACCGCTCGAGCGGCTTCGCCAGCAACGCGTACAGCGTCCGCTTATCCATCTCTTTCGAAACCAGTCCCACCCCGATGAAAACCGCGATGAACAGTCCAATCACCGAAATCGCCGTGAGCCCCAGACTGATGATCACGCTCTTCTCTATATCAATTGAGATCTGTCCCACCAGGATCGCCGCGACCATCATCAGCAACGCAAAAAACACCAGGTTATAGAGCACCCGGTCTCGCACCGCTTCCCGAAACGTATTGGTCGCCACGATCAGCACGTTTTTCATTTCCCGTGCACCTCTACGGCAGATGCTTGCGCCCGATCGACCTCCACCAGCTCCATGAAGAATTCTTCCAGCGTGGCCTTGATTTGTGTCACCGACAAAATTCGGGCCCCCGCAAATTTCAACTCGTCGAGCGCCGGGTACAACTCCTGCTCCTTCAATTGCACCCGATACCGCTCACCGGTCTGGGTAGCGCGCGCCAACAGCGCCGGCCTTTCCCCTCGAGTCCCCAGCTCAAATAAGATTTCTATTCCCTGCGATTCGATTCCCACCAATTCTCCGGGCGCTCCCACACCGCGCAACTTCCCACCCACAATCACCCCTACGCGGTCACACAACATTTCGGCATCGGAGAGAATGTGGGTCGAAAACAGCACCGTTCGCCCTTCGCGCTTCAATTCCAAAATAATGTCCCGCACTTCCCTTCGACCGAGCGGGTCAAGCCCTGACATCGGTTCATCGAGCACCACCACCTGCGGATCATGCAAAATCGCCTGCGCCAATCCCACTCTCTGCAGCATGCCCTTTGAATATTTCCGCAATTGAATTTTCTTGGCGCTGTCCAGCCCCACCTTCTTCAGCATCTTTTGTACACGCTGTTTCCGGTCAATGGCTGTCAATCCATGAAAGCGCGCGAAATAATCGAGCACTTCTGCCGCCGTCAAATAATCATAAAAGTACGGCTGCTCTGGCAGATAACCGATCGTCTGGTGCATTGAAACGTCTTCGATCGATTTCCCTAAGATTCGCGCGGTGCCTTTGGTAGGAAAAATAAGCCTCATCAAGCACTTGATCGTGGTCGATTTCCCGGCTCCATTTGGTCCCAAAAACCCAAACACTTCGCCGTTCTCAACTTGTAGCGTCAACCCTTCCAGGGTTAGCCGCTTTTTCAGATGCAAGAATCCGTATGGATATTCCTTGGTTAGCTCTTCAATTTCGATCGCAGGGTTCGCCATGCCCCTATTCTTTAAGACCCACCCACCCCCGTCAACGCGCACCCCTGCCGAATGTTCCAGAACGCACATTGCCTTTCTCTCGAACGAACACACACCGGCCGCGCCCGCTCCTGCACCTCTTGTTTTGCCTAAGTCTTCTTTACTGCTTGGTCTCGATGTGGGGTGTTGATTTGCGAAGGGCCGCCCAGCTGCCTCTGCACCTTAAAGGGACAGTCACTCTTGATGGTGCTTAAGGGGTTGCCTTTTCTTTCCTCTTCTCGGCCTGCTGCGTCTCGGCACGCTAATCTTCTGCTCTTCCTACTTTGCGATCTGCACCAAATTGCTCTTCGGCTCTACCGTTTCCGGCTGCAACGTCTGCGGCGCTCGCCAATTGTCCAGTATCCCCACCTGCTGCACGCACGACACCGTGCACTTTGGTGCGCATCCCTTATGGGTGTAGTACTCCCTATGCCTCATCTCATCGGTATACACGCTCAGGGGAATCCCCGGATACCCACGCTGCTGCGAGCACCAGTGCACCAGTCCATTTTCGCAAATGTACAAATACCGGGACCCCGCTCGGCATTTCCAGTCATGTTCCCGCCCGCGTGCCACATTATGTTGAAACTCATTAAATCTCGAGTACGACCGCTTCCCTAGCGACATAATCTCTTCAAAGATTTCCTGGTCCCTTGGCGCCAGGGCTTTCAGCTGCCCATCGTGGTCATGAATGATCCCCACCGTACTTGTAAACCCCAACTCCAGAGCGCGGTGCGCAATCTGCAGCGCATCTTCCGAATTCTTCACTCCGCTGCCTAGCACAGAATTAATGTTCACCTGAAAAACGGCCCATTCCGAGAGCATCTCGAGCCGCCCATCGAGTGTCTTCAGACTCTTCTTGGACACATCATCCGGCACCGCGTTATCAATACTGATCTGCAGGTGCTCTAGCCCCGCCGAATTCAGCCGCTCGATCCGTTCCTTATTTAGGAAAAACCCGTTGGTGATCAGTCCAGCGATCATCCCGTGCTTCCGGATATACCGGATAATCTCGTCGAGCTCCGGGTGCAGCAACGGCTCTCCGCCGCTGATGGTAATAATCGATGTGCCCATCCCCGCCAGAATATCCAGCCGCTTCTTCATCTCCGCCAGCGGCACCGGGGTCGACACATCGTCAAACTCATTGCAGTACGTGCAATCGAGGTTGCACTTCCGCATGGGAATAATGTGCACCAGAATTGGATGGTTCTCCGACACCAGCGCTTTGGTAATCATCCAAAGTTCCCGCGCGCGCGTCCTCCGGAACCTCCAGGCACGCTTCCGCAACGTCTCGGCCGAAGCCTTCCCCATCTGTTTCACTACAGTCATCTGGCCTGATTTCCCCTGCCCTAAATTATACCTTACCCTCGAACAGCAATCTCCCGATTGACGCCTCGGCTTCCGCGATCCCGCGACCTAGAGAACGGCCAGCAGTCCAACTGGCGATTCTCAGCTCACCGCGTCTGTGCTCCCTCTCCCTCAATTTTTTTCTTCCCGAACCTAATACTACTTGATAATAATGGCTATTTATAATTATGGCTATCTCACTCGCTCTCCGGCAATAGGCTAGCAGTTGTCTGCTCGCTCGACTCTTTCCTGGCCCTGCCGAGCGAACTCTTTTCTCAGCCGCTCTAGGAAGCAAGCGGAACCGATCTGGCAAAACCGCCCTCCTAAGTCCTTTAGATCCGATGCTTAGCGGCAGCGAACGCCCTTCCCGGGTCTAGTTTCTGAAACTGAAAACGTAGCACTGCAAGCAGAAAACGCTTCCCTCCGCTCATTGCCGCAATCTTCCCTGCTACAATCTCCCCATATCGCTCCCAGGAGCCTAGAATGTCTGAAGCCACTCAATTCGCTAGATCCGTTCCCACTCGCACCGAATCGGACAGCATGGGCCAGATCGATGTCCCGATGGATCGCTACTACGGCGCGCAAACCGCCCGTTCCCTGATTCATTTCGCCATCGGCAAAGACACCATGCCGCCCGAGTTGATCCGCGCCTTTGGCATCCTCAAAAAGGCCGCTGCGCTTGTCAACCGCGACCTCGGCAAACTGTCCGAGCAGAAAGCCAATCTCATCTCGCAATCCGCCGACGAGGTCATCTCCGGCAAGCTCCACGATCACTTCCCCTTGCGCGTGTGGCAAACCGGCAGCGGCACGCAGACCAATATGAATGTGAATGAAGTCATCTCCAACCGCGCCATCCAAATCTCCGGTGGAGAGATGGGCAGCAAGAAGCCTATCCATCCGAACGACGACGTAAATATGTCGCAATCCTCCAACGACACCTTTCCAGCCGCCATGCACATTGCCGCTGCCACGGAGACGTCTCGCCGCCTGCTGCCTGCGGTGAAAAAATTACGCGACGCACTCGACGCCAAAGCTCGCGAATTTATGGGCGTGGTGAAAATCGGCCGCACGCATTTGCAGGACGCTACCCCGCTAACCGTCGGTCAGGAATTTTCCGGCTGGGTCAGCCTGCTTGATCGCGATGGCGCTCGCATCGCAATTGCACTCGATGGACTCTTTGATCTGGCCATTGGCGGCACTGCTGTCGGCACCGGGCTTAATGCCCATCCAGAATTTGCCGAACGCGCCGCCAGGAAAGTTACCGAACTCACCGGCCTGCCCTTCCGTTCGCATCCCAACAAATTTGCCAGCCTCTCGGCGCATGACGAAATCGTCTTCGCCAGCGGCGCGCTGAAAACTCTTGCGGCCTCATTAATGAAAATCGCCAACGACGTTCGCTGGCTCGGCTCGGGCCCGCGTTGCGGCTTGGGCGAACTCACGCTACCTGAAAATGAACCAGGCTCATCGATCATGCCCGGCAAGGTAAATCCCACGCAGTGCGAAGCCCTCACAATGGTCGCCGTACAAGTCATGGGCAATGACGCAGCCATCGGATTTGCCGGCTCGCAGGGCAACTTTGAGCTGAACGTCTACAAGCCCGTCATCATCTTCAATTATTTGCACTCCGTCGAACTACTGGCCGACGCCATAAACAGCTTCGTCGACCACTGCATCGTCGGCATCGAACTCAACCTCAAAACCATCGAAGGCTACGTGAAGAATTCTCTGATGCTGGTCACCGCACTCGCTCCGCGTATCGGTTACGATAACGCAGCCAAACTCGCCCACACCGCGCACCAGCAACACATCAGCCTCCGCGAAGCCGCCCTGCAACTGGGCCATCTCACGGAAGCCGAATTCGACGCCTTAGTCAAACCCGAAGACATGACCCACCCCTGAGCTCCGAGCCCTGGAAACAGTGGAGTAGCTACCGATCAGCTGAATCAGATCCATATCTAGGGAGACTGGCTCCTGGACATCGACCGCTGGTTTGCGAGGCACATGGGATTTAAGGTGAAACAGTTCGTAGAAGACGCGCAAACTCCGAAGAGCATGCTTACGGTTGTTTTTCGGAAGGTTCTTCTCTATGCACTCGGTGTTCCGATCGCTGTCGTCTCGGTTTTCGCCGCGCCGCAACAAACCGAGAAGCCAGCGTGGTGCGAAGATCTGCCGCGCCCGGAGTACGCATCGTTGGAACGCGTAACCGTCAGCGATCCGTGGTTTGAAGTGTACCGAGCCGCGCCGGACACATTGGCGATCTACGAGCCGCACCAATCGGAAGAGACGATTGGCTACCTAATTTTGGGCAACCGCGAAGCACTGTTGTTCGACACTGGCATGGGCATAAGCGATATCAAGAGACTGACCGCGGAACTCACCAAGCTTCCAGTCGTGGTTCTCAATTCGCACACGCACGACGATCATGTCGGCGGCAACTGGCAGTTCGACACCGTTCTTGGCATGGACACCGATTTTACCCGCACCAACGCCAATGGTTCCCGCGAAGACGCCCAAGCGGAAATCGCGCATGGAGAGATCTGCGGCAATCTTCCAAAGAACTTCCAGGTCAAATCCTATTGCACCAAGCCGTGGAAAATTGCGCGTACTGTTCACGGCGGTGACAAGCTAGACGTCGGAGGCCGCACGCTTGAAATCATTGCAACTCCGGGCCACACGCCTGATGCCATCTCCCTTCTCGACCGCGCCAACGGCCTGCTCTTTACCGGAGACACCTACTACCCAGCCCGCATCTGGCTCTATCGTCCGGAAACCGACTTCGAAGCGTACGCCGCCTCGATCGCGCGACTCGCGGCACTGGCACCGCAACTGAAACTCGTTCTCGGCGCACATAATATTCCCGTGGCACAACCCTCGGTACTGCCGCGACTTGTAGAAGCCTTTGCCGAACTGCGCGCCGGAAGAGCAGCCTGCCGTCCCTTCAACGCCCATCAGCAAACGTGCACGGCCGAGGGCATCTCTTTTCTTCTACCGTCGAACCTGCCGGTAGTACACTCTCCTTAGCCAAGGATTTATGCTTCTCCGGTCGCTCATCCGTCTCTGTTTCATAGGCCTACTCCTCGTCGCCGGCCCCGTGCGGGCGGGTTCACCCGATCCGCCGCGCGATAAGACGGTCTGGAATTACGATGGCGGCTTGCTCATGGTCACTGACGGCGCGGTGCCCAACGGAGGTCCCTGCTTTCATCTGTTCGGCAGGCTGACCGCCAACGAATTTTTCACAAATTTGCGGCGGGTCGATTCCGCCAGCGGCACACTCTATAAACGCGGCAACGACATCATCACCGAGTTTCCCGAGGTCATGCGTTTAACGATCGTTCTTTTCGATCGCCCCTGTTCGGATGGACTCGAAGTGACCGAATCACCCATGTATCTGAGCAAAGCGGTCGTCGGCTCTTTTCATCTGGGTTTTTCCTGGAAGCATGGAATGGCCATGCGCCCGGTGCATGGAGTTTCGCTAAAGCATGCGGAGGCCCAATTGGTTTCACCCTACGCGGAACAACTCGTTGAACAACTGCCCAAAAAATACGAATGGCTTTTTGAATTCAATGTGCCTGGCAAAGGAATTCCTCTGACAGATAGCCTGGTGCTGGTCATTTATTCGCCGGACGGCCACATCGTTGCGCGTGTTGCCGCGCGCTTGTGATCAGACACCGACTCCAGAAATACCTTTCTAGGCTTCGGAGAATTCAAGCGAACTTCATCTGGGGCACTATGCCGTGAACAATCAATTTTGCTTCGCTGAGCGCTTGTACTTCGTCCGAAGTCCAGCCCGGAGCGACCTCGCGCAGTAGCACTCCTTCTTTGGTGACATCCATCACCGCAAGATCGGTCACGATCGTGCGCACGCATTCGAGCGCGGTCAGGGGATACGTGCAGTTTTTAACAATTTTTGGCGAACCGTCCTTGGCGTTGTGCTCCATGCAGACAATCAGATTTTTTGTGCCCGTGGCGATATCCATTGCGCCACCAATTCCGCCGCTGCCCTTCGAGCCGGGAATTTTCCAATTGGCAAGATCGCCCTTCTCAGAGACTTGGAATCCGCCAAGCACGGCGAAATCCAGATGACCGCCACGGGTCATTAGATGCGCATCGGCTTGATGGAAGAACGAAGCGCCGGGAACCAACGTGACGGGAACTTTCATGGCGTCGACCAGGTCAAAATCTTCCTCGCCGGTCCGCGCGCGGCGACCCATGCCCAGAATGCCATTTTCGCTGTGAAAATAAATCGTCAATCCCTTCGGCAAAAAATCGGCAATCAGATTAGGAATACCCCAACCGAGATTCACAAATGCCCCGTCGGTCAATTCCAGTGCAGCCCGCTGGGCGATTTGTTCTCTGGCGAGTCTTGGTTTATCCGGCATAGCGCAACCCCTTCGCTTGCACGATGCGGTGCACAAATATGGCAGGCGTGATCACATTTTCCGGCTCGATCGCACCGAGCGAAACAATTTCATCGACTTCGACGATAGTCTTTTCGGCCGCCATGGCCATGATGGGATTGAAATTCCGCGCGGCCAGACGATAGGTCAGGTTTCCGAGCTCATCGGCTTTGTGCGCTTTGATCAATGCGAAGTCCGCGTGGATTGGCTTTTCCAGAATGCAACGTTGCCCGTCGATGATCCGCTCTTCTTTTCCGCTGGCGACTTCGGTGCCAACTCCGACGCCAGTGTAAAAGCCAAGCAGTCCCGCAGCGGCAGCGCGCAAGCGCTCGCAGAGAATTCCTTGCGGTACCAACTCGCAAGTGACTTCACCGTTCGCATAGCGGTCCTGGAAATAGTTTGCGTGCGGTCCGGGAAACGATGCAATCACGTGGCTGACCTGGCCATTTTTAAACATGATCCCCAGTTCGCCTTCACGAGTTCCACAATTATTGCTGATCGCCGTGATATTTTTGACGTCTTTGCGGGAAAGCGCTTGAATCAGATTGTTGGGAAA
>DATFZN010000087.1:0-18435 GCA_035314425.1 Candidatus Acidiferrum sp.
TCGAGCGGCGCTTTCAGCCGGTATTGGTGGAAGAGCCGTCGGTCGAGGACACCATCGCGATCTTGCGCGGCTTGAAGGATCGCTACGAAGTGCACCATGGCGTACGAATTAAGGATTCGGCGATTATTGCCGCGGCCACGCTTTCGCATCGCTACATTTCCGATCGATTCTTGCCGGATAAGGCGATTGACTTGATCGATGAGGCGGCGGCCAGTCTGCGCATGCAGATTGATTCCCTGCCGACGGAAATTGATGAGATTGAACGGCGCATCCTGCAACTGGAGATTGAGCGCCAATCACTGCTAAAGGAGACGGACGCACATTCCGTGGAGCGGCGCAACCAGATTGAGAAGGAATTGGCGCGGCTGCGCGAAGATTCCAGCGGAAGGAAAGCGCGCTGGCAATCCGAGAAGGAAGCGATTTCCAAAATTCGCAAACTGAAGGAGCAGATTGAGCAACTAAAGGCCGAGGAGCAGCGCTATGAACGCGCGGGAGAACTCGCGAAGGTTGCCGAGATCCGGTACGGTAAAATCGCGCAAGCCGAGCAGGAGATGAAGGCGGCGCAAGAACGCTTCAGCTCGATGCAGGGCGGCACGCGGATGCTCAAGGAAGAAGTCGACGAAGAGGATATCGCAAAGTTGGTGGCCAAGTGGACGGGAATTCCCGTGGGCCGCTTGCTGGAAGGCGAAGCGCAAAAACTGGTGCACATGGAAGAGCGTCTGCGCCAACGCGTCGTCGGCCAGGAAGATGCGCTGGCGCGGGTGTCAAATGCAGTGCGCCGCAGCCGAGCGGGGTTGTCCGATGCGAAGCGTCCGATTGGATCCTTTATTTTTCTTGGGCCAACCGGCGTGGGGAAAACGGAATTGGCACGAGCGCTGGCGGAGTTTCTCTTTGACGACGAAAAATTGATGATCCGCATCGACATGTCGGAATACATGGAAAAGCACAGCGTTTCGCGGCTGATTGGTGCCCCTCCGGGGTATGTCGGTTACGAAGAAGGCGGGCAGCTTACCGAGCAGGTGCGGCGTCATCCCTACTCGGTGGTGCTGTTTGACGAAATCGAGAAGGCCAATCCGGATGTGTTTAATGTGCTGCTGCAAATTCTGGAAGACGGGCGACTGACCGACGGCAAGGGTCGCACGGTCGATTTCCGCAACACGGTTCTGGTAATGACCAGCAACGTGGGATCGAGCGCAATTTTTGAATTGTCGAGTAAAGATCCGGAATTGGCGCGAAAGGCGGCGCTCGAAGCGCTTCGCGCGGTGTTTCGCCCGGAATTTATCAACCGCATCGATGAGATTGTGATCTTCAATCCACTGGGCAAGGAGCAACTCGAACGCATCGTGGTGCTGCTACTGAAAGAGGTGGAGAAACTGCTCGAAGAGCGCAAGATCACGCTGGAGCTGACGCCGGCTGCGAATGCATTGCTGTTGCGTGAAGGGTTCGATCCCGCATATGGCGCGCGGCCACTGCGCCGCACAATTCAACGCATGATCCAGGATCCTCTGGCGCTGCAGATTCTCGAAGGCACAGTGCTGCCGGGCGATCACGTTCAGGTCGATCGCGATGGAAGGAAAGACGCGATGAAGTTCGAGCGCGTGGCAGCGAAGGCCGCGGCAAAAAGCTAGCTTAGTGCTCCTTTTCATAAATACGATGACGTAATGCCTTTTACGAGGCAAGACGCGAAAAGGAGGGTAGCTTGACTGTGTTTCTGCTGCGGCCTAGACTGAAAATTCCGCCGCGGGAGTTCAGCTACCCACGAGAAAGTTTCCTAAGACAAGAAAGGCACAATCCATGAAAATTCTGCGTACAGGGGCCGTTTTACTTGTGATGAGCGTGCTAATGGTGGTGGTCGGCGGCGCTCTTGGAGGGCGCGGTGGATTGCAGATCGCTCTCGCGATCGCTGTGGTCATGAATTTCGTTTCCTACTTTTTCTCGGACAAGATCGCCTTGAAATCGAGCGGAGCACAGCCGGTTACCCGCGAACAACTTCCGCGTTTGTATCAGGTGATGGAGCGATTGGCAGCCAAAGCAAATATCCCGGTGCCGGCGCTATATGTTGTTCCAGACATGGCGCCCAACGCGTTTGCCACGGGTCGCAATCCGAAGCACGCCTCGGTAGCGGTGACGCAGGGGCTGCTGGAGATTATGAATGACGATGAATTGGAAGGCGTAATTGCGCACGAACTTTCTCACGTGCGCAATTACGACATTCTCACAAGTTCGATCGCCGCGACCATTGCCGGCGCAGTGACCTACATGGCCCAGATGGGCAGGTGGGGGATGATTTTAGGCGGAATGGGCGGAGGCAGTCGGGACAACGATCGCGGTGGCGGTGGGCTTTCCGCGCTGCTGATGATCTTTCTGGCGCCCTTTGCAGCCGTATTGCTACAACTCTTTTTGTCGCGCACGCGTGAGTACGCTGCCGACGCGACCGGGGTAAAAATGGTCGGCAGCACCGACGGGTTGATCAGCGCGCTGACAAAGCTAGGGGCATATAACAAACGCATTCCTACGACGGCGATCTCTCCTACAACTTCCGCTCTGTGCATCGTGAAGCCACTCTATGGCCAGGGCATGCTTTCCTCGCTCGTCAGCACGCATCCGCCGCTCGAAGACCGAATTGCGGCGCTGCGGCAGATGCCGTTGCACTCGCATTGAAAAAGTTTGCACAGAGTGCAAAGTACGTTCACATGCTGGTAAACATTTCCGGCTTCCAGAGTCTAGTTCCGGTACTTGGCGTGCTTTTTCTGTTCATTAATGCTTTAAGAATGAATAGTTTAAAAATACGATCTGTTCTGTAGGCCTTTGGCGGAAGAAATGCATAAAGGCTTGGCAGTGATTGGCTGGCAGAGCCGGGATCTGAGGGCGTTTTTTATGAGCTGTCGAGACACCATCCATCTGATTTGTATGTATTTAGAGGGGAAACTTTCGCCTGGGGTTCAGGGCGAGATAGAACGCCATCTGCATTCCTGCAGCGATTGCCAATTGGTTCTAAACGCCGCCACCACAACTTTGGATCGCTATTTTGGCCCGGCACGTATCAGTGCTGACAATAAAGCTGCCTAACAGCTCTTGCAAGCGTCTTCTTTTTCAAGCAGTTTCCTCTCTCTCAGTCGATCCGCAGCTACCCTCGGCCGTGCTTTCCTCCCAGTTTCGGGCTGCGATGGTTCTAGAAAATTTTACCGGCTACGGGAGTGCCATGTAATCCTTACAGGTACTAGTACTACTAGAAAGAACCTCCCTTGCTCCCGCCTCTCCGGCTAATCTCTTCATCATCTGTAGCTTACGAGTACCTCTGGGCCCTGGGCAGAAGTTGGTGCTGCGGTTGCCCATTGGGTATGTGGATATGGGCCGTTAGGGCCAAGGAGAATTCAATGAGCGAGTATCAAGAGACCCACAGCGAGACAGCCACCCCTCGGTGGGTAGGCTTGGCGATTGCCGCACTGGGCGGAATTTCATTACTGGGTTTGGGCGTTGGATGGAGCGCACTCAGTAAGAGCAGCTCGGTCGAGCAGTCCACACAAGCCTCTCTCAAGCAGCAGAATGAGGCACTCTCGCAGCGATTGTCGAAGGAAGAAGAACAGAATCAGCAACTCGAGAGCGATCTAAAACTGGTAACCGACAAATTAAACGTGACACAGGAAGATCTAGTGAAAGCGCGCAAGCAATCAAGCGCGGCTGTTGCGTCTTACGGAAAGAAGATCAGCGGCATCGAATCAAACGTGAGCGCAGTTAATTCACAATTGGCTACAAAGGCCAGCACCGAAGACGTGACCAAGTTGAATGGCGACGTTACTGGCGTGAAGAATGACCTCGACGTAACGAAAGCGAAGTTGGATCGCGCAACCGGCGATATGGGGGTGATGAGCGGTTTAATTGCGCGCAATCATGACGACGTGGAAGAGTTGAAGCGCCGCGGCGATCGTAACTATTTTGAGTTCACGGTGCAGAAGACCAAGACTCCGCAAAAAGTTGGACCAGTGGAGATCTCGTTGAACAAGACTGACCAGAAGCGCGCCAAGTACACCATGACGGTGCTAGCCGACGACCGCTCGATTGAGAAGAAGGATAAAACGGCGGGCGAGCCAGTGCAGTTCTACGTGAAGGGCTCCTCACACCAGGCCCCTTACGAAATCGTGGTATTTGACGTGGGAAAGAACCAGATTGCCGGTTACCTCTCCACGCCAAAGTCTTCGGGCGGAACGACGGCAGCCAGCAATAGCTCAGCTCAGTAAGAGTTGTCTCAGTCAAGCGGGACAGAACATTCCTAGAGAGAGACTAACGAGGGAGGATCCAGAGAATCCTCCCTTCTTTTTTTATGCTCAATCGGCAGTCGCTTCGGATAAGGGAATGCGGGAAGGGTATTGGCCGGTCGGATGCGTAAGGAACAGCAGCGGGTAACCCCAATACTCTTGCTGGACAGTTCCAGACCGCTGTGCCAATCTTATGGCTGAGCTGACGGGGATAGATACATCAATTTGGGGGGGGGAAACACCAATGAAAGCAAAATCCACATTTGTTGCGGCATTGACTCTGTGCGCGGCGAGTTTCGTATTTGCCGCCGACGGCACCTGGACTGGTTACATTTCCGATAGCCAGTGCGGTGTGAAGGGTGCCAACGAGAAGCATGCGGATTGTGCCGCAAAGTGCGTGAAGGAACACGGCGCAAAGTATGTTTTCGTCAATGACGCGGACAAGAAAGTCTACGCCATCGACAATCAGGACAAGGTTGCTGCACACGCGGGACATCACGTCACGGTAACGGGAAGCGTTGAAGGCGACACCTTGAAGCTCGGCACCGTCGCCATGGCCAAGTAAGTATTTTTACTCCTTGAAACTGGGCAGGATTACTTCCTGCCCTTTTTCTTTGGGCGGCAGTCTAAGTTCCTTTGCGATAAACTTCTATTCATGGTTACGACCCTCCTTCATGTTCGCCGAGCCTTTACCCCCACCGTTGAAATTCAAAATGCCGGGATTTTGTTTCGCGATGGTGTGATCGAGGCTCTAGGGCCGAGAAGCAGTATGGTGCTGCCCGCCGGTGCAAAGGAGATTCAAGCGCTCGATCAGAGCGCGGCGCCGGGATTTTTGGATGTGCACATTCACGGTGCTGGCGGGCACGACGTCATGGAAGGAACGGATGTCGCACTGGCCGCCGTATCCAAGACAATCGCCGCGCATGGCACCACCTCATTTGTGGCAACTACCGTGACGGCGGATTCAAGTGCGATCTGCCGGAGCGCAGAAGGAATTTCCAAGTACATGGGGCGGCAGCGTATCGCCGGAGATTCCCGTGCGGAAGTGCTGGGTATCCATTTTGAGGGACCGTTCATTAATCCCGTCCGGCGAGGCGTTCAGCCAGCCGAATTCATCCAATTGCCTTCCGTGGAATTACTGGGGAAATTCATCGATGCGGCAGGAGGCCATGCCCAGATTTTGACGATTGCCCCGGAGCTTTTGGGCGCGATGCCGTGCATTGATGCGGCCCGCGAGTCCGGGCTTGTGGTGGGCATGGGGCATACCGATGCAACGTATGAGCAGGCGCGCGCGGCGATTGCCCGCGGCGCACATCATGCCACGCATGTGTACAACGCGATGCGTCCGTTTTCGCACCGTGATTCCGGGGTGATTGGTGCAGTGCTGACGACTCCGGAACTGACCGCTGAGTTGATCGCAGATGGCGTTCACGTGGACGAGACCGCTGTGCGCGTGCTGCTGCAAGCCAAAGGCGCGGGTGGTGTGATTTTGATCAGCGACGGAATTTCCGCTACCGGCATGCCCGACGGAAAATATGCGCTTGGAACCGTAGAAGTGACGGTGAGCGGGGGAATCTGTCGCGATCGCGACGGCAGGCTGGCCGGCAGCACGTTGACGCTAGATCGCGCGTTGCGAAATATTGTGGCGCTGGGCGCTTGCGTGGGCGATGCCGTGCGGATGCTGACACTCAATCCAGCGAAGTTGCTTGGGATTGAGTTTAAAAAAGGCGCGTTGCGGACCGGAGCCGACGCGGACATCGTTCTTCTGGACGAAGCGCTGAATGTCACCCAAGTTTGGACACGGGGAATCTCGCAAACAGCCAATTGAGATTCTTCGAGGCTACCGGACCTTACGCTTGGCGGACCGGAGCGATCGGCTAGCAGCGATTGAGCGGTATGTTTAATTCATCGGCAAGTTGCTGGGCGTTGAAGGGGCTGCACGTCAAATAGCGGTCGCCGATCTTCAGCGTCGGCACTTTGCGTTTGCCGTGATTGGCGAGAATGACGATCTGTTCGCCGGTCTCATCTTCTTCGATGTTCACTTCATCAAATGCCACGCCACGATCCTTCAGAAAATTCTTCACGCGGCGGCAGTCCGGGCACCAGCCGGTGCTGTAGATGATGATGGTTTCGATCACAGGGCTCCTAGGATTTGGATGAGACGAGCCATGAACCGTGCTTTGCCGGCTGGCGAGAAATGCGTGTTATCAGACGTCGATGGGTTGGCCATGATATTTCCGCGCAATTTGAATGCGGATCAACGAACGCCGCAACGCGCGCGTCGCACGGTCCCAATCGAGATTCGCATCGCTTGAGGCCAGGCGTTGCTGTGCGCGTTCGAGGGCTCGTTCCGCTCTCCCCAAATCGATTTCGGTTGCGCGTTCGGCAGTTTCGGCAAGAACCGTCACGCGATCCGGCAGGACTTCCGCAAAACCCGCAAGGATTGCCAGTGGAAGGCACTGTTTACCGGAAGTCGCGCGATACGTCAGCTCACCAATTCCAAGCTCGGTGATGAGCGGCGCGTGCCCCGGCAGAACGCCCAACTCGCCGTCCAAGCCGGGAACGCTCACTTCGACCACTGTTTCATGCAGCAGTTGCCGCTCTGGCGTCACCACGATCAACTGGATGGAATCCGGAAGCATTCGTCTTTCGCTTTACGCGCCCGCTTTCATTTTCTCTGCCTTTGCCAGGACTTCGTCAATCGTGCCAACCATGTAGAACGCTTGCTCCGGAATGTCGTCATACTTGCCTTCGACGATTTCTTTGAAGCTGCGAACCGTGTCGGCAATCTTGACGTACTTACCTTCGAGGCCGGTGAACTGTGCCGCGACGTACATCGGTTGCGACAAGAATTTTTCGATCCGCCGTGCGCGCGCCACGGTGCGCTTGTCTTCGTCGGACAATTCTTCGATCCCAAGGATGGCGATGATGTCTTGCAGATCCTTGTAGCGCTGCAGTACCGATTTCACAGAGCGCGCCACGGCATAATGATCCTGGCCAACGACGCGCGGATCCAAAATGCGCGAAAAGCTAGCCAGAGGATCGACGGCAGGATAAATTCCGCGTTCCACGATCTGGCGGCTGAGGTTGGTCGTGGCGTCCAAGTGTGCGAACGTCGCGGCCGGCGCTGGGTCGGTGTAGTCGTCAGCAGGAACGTAAATGGCCTGCACCGAAGTGATCGAGCCGGACTTGGTCGAAGTGATGCGCTCCTGCAATTCGCCAATTTCGGTGTTGAGGTTCGGCTGATAACCGACGGCGGAAGGCATGCGTCCGAGCAGCGCGGAAACTTCCGAGCCGGCTTGCACGAAACGGAAAATATTGTCGATGAACAGAAGCACGTCGAGGTGCTCAACGTCGCGAAAATATTCCGCAACAGTCAGACCAGTCAATCCAACGCGAAGACGCGCTCCGGGGGGCTCCGTCATCTGGCCGTAAATCAGGGCAGCGCGCGATTTTTCAGAGTTGCCGGGTACAACCACGCCAGACTCCTGAAATTCCAGCCACAGGTCGTTGCCTTCGCGGGTCCGTTCGCCTACGCCCGCGAAAACCGAAACCCCGCCGTGTTGCATGGCCACGTTGTGAATCAACTCCTGGATCAAAACCGTCTTGCCGACACCCGCGCCACCGAACAATCCGATTTTTCCCCCCTTCAAAAAGGGCTGAATCAGGTCGACAACCTTGATGCCGGTTTCGAACATTTCAAGCGACGTAGATTGCTCATCGAGTTTCGGCGCCGGACGGTGAATCGAGTAGTTGGTATTGCTGGTGAGCGGGCCGAGCTGATCTACTGGTTTGCCGAGCACGTTCATCACCCGGCCGAGCGTGGCGCGTCCCACCGGCACAGTAATCGGCGCACCGGTATCGGTGGCTTTCATCCCGCGCACAATTCCATCGGTCGGCTCCATGGCCACCGCGCGGACACGGCCTTCACCGAGGTGCTGTTGCACTTCCGCAGTCACGTCCAGCGGCTCGGGAGAATTGAATCCCTCGCTGGTCACGCGCACCGCATTGAAAATTTCCGGCAAATGGCCGGCTTCGAATTGAAAGTCGAGCACGGGTCCAATAACTTGCACCACATGTCCAACCGCTCCTTGTTTCTCTGCCATCATTTACTCCTCAAATTCCAAAAGAATGGTGCGCGGAATCTGACGCGCTACTGCGATGCGTTCTGCGCTCCGCTGACAATTTCGATAATTTCCTTGGTGATGGCCGCTTGCCGCACTTTGTTCATATGCAGCGTCAAATCCTCAATTACCTCGCCGGCGTTTTTGGTCGCCGCTTCCATGGCGGTCATTCTGGCGGCGTGTTCTGCGGCAGAAGATTCCAGCAAGGCGCGAAGAACTTGCGTTTCTATGTACCTTGGCAACAGCCGATCCAGAATCTGCTGCTCAGGTTGCTCGTAGATATAATCTATCTGCGTTTCCTGAGTTTGCTCACCAGGTTTTAGTTCGGCCGGCTCGACCGGCAGAAGCTTTTCGACGGTGAGCTCTGCGGAAACAACGTTATGAAACTCGCTGAATATCAAATACACCGAGTCGACCTTGTCTTCTGAGTACAGCTCGGTAACCAGCCGACTGATTTCGCGGGCGATTTTGTAATCCACGCGAGCCAGCACGTTCACGTACTCGGCGGCAAACTCAACTCCGGCCTTACGTAAAGAATCACGGCTCTTCTTGCCTACAGGTATCGTTACGATCTTCTTACCGGCTTTGCTGCGGATAAATTCCGAAGCCTTGCGCAAAATGTTGGAGTTAAACGCCCCGGCCAATCCGCGCTCTCCGGCAAGCACAATCAACAGGATTCGCTCCTCGGGCCGTTTCAGAAGCAAGGGATGCGTCGGCGATTCGATGCGCGCCATAGTGGAACGCAACACACGTAACAATTCTTTTGCATAGGGCCGCGCGGCCAGAGCGGCTTCCTGGGCCCGGCGCAAACGTGCCGCCGAGACGAACTTCATGGCACGGGTAATCTGCTGGGTGTTCTTCACCGAGCGGATGCGACGCCGAAAATCGAGTAAGGTAGCCATTTTCAGTTGCTAAGCGGTCGCCCCAGCCGTCGCCGAAAGCGTCGCGGTGAAGCGCTCCTTGAACTCCGCCGCAGCTTTTTTGATGACAGTCTTGATGTTGTCATCCAGCGCTTTTTTATCGGCGATATCTTGCAAAATGGTGCCGTAGCTGGATTCCACGAATTCTAGAAACTCTTTCTCGAAGCGGCGGATCTGATCGACAGGAATCGAATCCTCGGTACCGTCAGTCGCCACAAACAATGCCAAAACCTGCTGCTGCACGGAGAGCGGAGCGTATTGATCTTGCTTCAAGACTTCGGTCAAGCGTTGCCCACGTGCCAATTGAGCTTGTGTCGCTTTATCCAATTGATCGGACCCAAACTGCGCAAACGCAGCCAATTCACGGAACTGCGCCATATCCAGACGCAACGTGCCTGCGACCTGACGCATCGCCTTGATCTGCGCGTTACCGCCGACCCGGCTGACCGAGATCCCTACGTTGATGGCGGGGCGAATACCGGCATTGAACAAATCCGATTCGAGATAAATCTGTCCATCGGTTATGGAAATGACGTTCGTCGGAATGTAGGCGGAAACGTCGCCAGCTTGCGTTTCGATAACCGGCAAAGACGTCAGCGAGCCTGCGCCCAACTTGTCGTTCAATTTCGCAGCGCGTTCCAGCAGGCGGGAGTGTAGATAGAACACGTCCCCAGGAAACGCTTCGCGTCCGGGCGGCCGGCGCAGAAGCAAGGAAATTTCGCGATAAGCTTGCGCGTGCTTGGAAAGATCATCATAGAAGGTGACCGCATGGCGCTTGTTGTCGCGGAAATACTCGCCCATGGCGCAAGCGGCGTAGGGCGCAATGTATTGCAGCGAAGCAGGTTCTGCCGCCGATGACGCAACGATGATGGTGTAATCCATGGCACCGGCATCGGTGAGCACCCTTACGACCTGCGCAATCGTCGAGCGCTTCTGACCGATCGCGCAGTAAATGCAGATCATGTCGCTGCCCTTCTGGTTGATGATGGTGTCCAGAATAACGGCGGTCTTACCGGTCTGGCGGTCGCCAATAATCAATTCGCGCTGGCCGCGGCCGATGGGGATCATCGAGTCGATTGCTTTAATACCGGTTTGCAGCGGCTCGCGCACCGGCTGGCGATCCAAAACGCCGGGAGCAATTCTTTCGAGCGGATTGCGTGATTTCGTCGCGATGGGCCCTTTGTCGTCCAGGGGCTCGCCAAGCGGGTTCACCACGCGGCCGATCAGTTCGTTGCCTACCGGCACAGACATAATCCTGTTGGTACGGCGAACGATGTCACCTTCTTTCAGTTCCGACGATTCACCCAGAAGCACGACGCCAACTTCCTCTTCTTCGAGGTTTAGCGCGAGGCCAAAAATATTGCGAGGAAAAGAGAGCATCTCCCCGGCCATCGCTTTTTGCAGGCCGTGAACGCGGGCGATACCGTCACCGACGCTGATAATTGCGCCAACTTCATCGACCGAGACGGTCTGTTCGTAATTGGCGATCTGCTCTCGCAGAATCTTGCTGATTTCGTCCGCTTTAATGTTTGCCATTCCTGCTCCGTTTCGCCCTATTCCGCTGCCAAGAGCACGCGCATCTGGTTTAAACGGTTCCGCAACGAACCGTCATAGATCGTGTCGCCGATCCGCACCTGCACGCCGCCCAACAATGTCGGATCTTGCGAATATTTCGCCTGAATTTTCTTACCGGTCAATTCTTCCAAAGCCAGCTGCAACTGCGCTTTCTGGCCGTCGTCTAAGGCGGTGGCGGAAACGACGCTGGCTTCGGCGACTCCTTGGCGCTGCTGCAATACTGATTGAAACGATTCCAGCATCTGCGGCAGCAAAGAAGTACGCTGGTTATCCACCATGATGAAAAGAAAATTGCGGATGATTCTACTGGCGCCCATGCGAGCGGCGAGCGTTTCGATTACGCCGTGTTTGGCTTCCCGTTCCACGGCAGGGCTCGACAGGAAATTGCGGAGTTCCGCGGATTCCGCGTACGCAGCGTTGAACTCGGAAAGCTGCTGCAGAACGGGTTGAGCAGCGCCTTGTTCGAGCGCGATATCGGCCAGCGCGGTCGCGTATTGGAGGGGAGCGGACTTCAATTGGGTCTCCCCTCTAAGCTCTGGACAAAATTATTGATGAGGGCGTTTTGCACGCCGGGCGTCATTTGTTGCGCGACAAGAGATTCGGCTTTGTCGACGGCCAGCCTGGCTGCCAGTTCCTTTAATGCCACGCGAGCGGCACGCTCGGTCGCTTCGATTTCCGCTTTGCCTGCGGCGACAATTTTCTCCGCGTCGGTTAGGGTCAGGTTGCGCAAGCGCTCCCGTTCCGCCCCGGCTTCTTTTTCTGCCATGGCACGGAATCTAGCAACTTCCTGCTCCAGGGTGGTTAGCTTAACCGCGGCTTCTTTCAATTGTCGATCGGCTTCCTCTTTCGCTGCCGTGGCTTTCAAAATAGCTTCGCTAATCAGCTCAGCCCTTTTCCGAAACACCGGCGGCAACAACTTTCCGAATACCCAACAGGCCAGACCCACCAAGATAACGAAGTGGATCCACTTGAAGATTTCATCCGTGCGATTACCGGATTGAGCTCCGCTTTCTTCTCGGGCGCAAGCGACGGACACCATCAGCAGGAACGCCGCGGGTAGCAGCGCCAGAATGCCATTTACCCCTCGCGTCATTGCGCCTCACTTGCCGGATTGCCCGGGGCCGGTGGCACCTGCAAAATTCGTCGCGTGACCTCTGCGGCAAGCTGCGCGGTGGTCGACTCTATCTCTCTTTTCGCGGAGGCAAACTCTCCGGCGACGCGTTCTTTGGCGGAATTCACTTCGGTCGTGGCCTTGGTGCGCGCATCTTTCAGAACGGCAGCGCGTTCCTCAAGTAGCTTTTTGCGCCAGGCTTCCTGCTCTTGATACACCCTGGCGCGGGCCTGTTTCAAGGCTTCTTGGTATTGGCGGATTTTTTCGGCCGCGGCATTTTGCGCGACTTCAGCAGCTTTTTGCGCACCGCTGGTGCGGGCATCGCGCTCGGCCATGACTTTCAGTAACGGGCGGAAGAACAGCGAACGCAGAATGAGATAGAAAAGGAGGATAATCAGGGCTACAGGCACAGCCCTGAGGAACAGTCCTCCAAGTTGGTGAACCAAATCGGACATGGAATTTTTCGCCTAAAAATTTCGGAATGCCAACCGCGCCGTTACCCCAACCGCGGTAGGAGCGTACGGTGGGCTCTATGCTGCCTCTCAGAGTAGTAAGTTATAACATTCGGCGAGAGTTTCCGTCAACGAACGGGAACGCTCCTAACGCTCCTTCCGTTCCCCATGTCGGACCAACAGTGGCACTTTTTCCACTCTTTCTTCCTTTTCGCAGCATTTAGAATGAGTTGAGGCGATCTTATGACCAAGAGCTGGAAGACGAAGTTGATCCATTCGGACGCGAAGATTCCTGGGGGCTATCAATCTCTAGCGACGCCAGTGTATCGCGGGTCGACGACGGTTTTTCCCTCGGCAGGAGCGGTGCGCGATAGCTGGGATCAGAATCGCGTTGGGTACACCTACGGAGTTTACGGCACCCCGACTGCGCTGGAGCTAGCGGCCCGCATCTGCGAATTGGAATCGGGCGCGCACACAATACTGACTCCTGGCGGGCAGGCCGCGATTTCGTTGATCAATTTTGCCCTGCTGCAAGCGGGCGATCACATCTTGGTTCCCGCCAGCGTCTATTTTCCTAGCCGGCAACTGGCTTCGCGATTGCTCTCACGCTTTGGTATCACGGCAACCTTTTACGATCCACTCATCGGCTCGGACATTTCAGGACTGTTCCAGGCAAATACGCGGCTGGTGTGGTGCGAAAGTCCCGGCTCGATCACCATGGAAGTGCAGGACCTACCGGCAATTGTGGCGGCGGCGCATGCGCGAAACATTTTAGTGGTGCTGGATAACACTTGGTCGGCAGGCGTGTTGCTCGATGCGTTTCAGCACGGGGTCGACATCACCATGCAAGCGGTAACGAAATATATTGGCGGGCACAGCGATCTGCTGCTCGGCTCGGTTACGGTGCGCGATCCGGCGCTCTATCAAAAGCTTGGTTCTACCCAGCAGAATGTGGGCTTCGCCGTTTCACCGGACGACTGCAGCCTGGCTCTTCGCGGCTTGCAAACCCTTTCCGTTCGCCTATCGCACATCGAAACTTCCGCGCTTACCGTTGCCAAATGGCTTGCCGAGCGACCGGAAATCGATCGCGTGCTCCATCCCGCGCTGGCTTCTTGCCCGGGCCACGAATTCTGGAAGCGTGATTTTCTCGGCTCATCGGGAGCGTTTTCAATTGTGTTCCAGCCCGGGCCAACGCAGGAGCAGGTTTACGCATTTGTCGATACGCTCGAGCTTTTCAAAGTGGGCTATAGCTGGGCAGGGGTGACCAGTTTAGCGGTGGCCTACAACATCGGGCGAATCCCCGGGCGGCCACCCTACGAGCACCGCATTGTGCGGCTAAACATCGGACTGGAAGCGACCGAAGATCTAATTGCAGATTTGCAGCTGGCGCTGCAAAAAGTATCGCAGTGAACGCACATCGGCCAAAACCTAGGCTAGTAGCGTGAATCACCCGGATTCACCGCGTCATAGACGTAATGGATTGTCACCGGAGAATCGTTCTTCTTTCCGGTGACAAGATGAACTTCTTCCAAAAGTTGCGTGCCGTCTTCCGACAGTGAGTAGCTGCGCGTCATCGTGCCGTTTTTGTCGATCTTTTCGTCTGTCACCAGTTTGTTGCCGTCCCAATGGGCGGAGACCAGCTGCAAGTTTGGATCGGGAGGTTTGTCCGGTGTTTTCCCGTCCGTATAAAAAACCGTCTTCTTATCCTGATCGCCGGTTAATTCGACTGCAGGGTCTTTATCGGTCTTCTGCTGCAGGTGCAGCCGCATCGATGGATCAACCAAGGCTTGCAGCTTTTCGTTGGTTTGGCTGGTGTCACTTTGACCATGCGGGGGGCGATTGCCGCCATAGCCGGGGCCGCCCATGCCGCCGCCGGGCCAGCCCATCCGAGGGCCGCTCATGCCTGTGTTGGTACTCGAAGGATGAGCCGTGGCCTGATGAAGTTTGCCCCGAGGATCATCGCTGTCGTCGCGATTGAATTTCCAGTCGCCCATGATGCTCTTGCGGGGTTCCACTCTTCGTACCGCTGGCGGAGGAGGCCCCGCAGAAGATACAGAAGAAGGAGGAGGAGGCAGCGGTCCTGGGGGTGCTTGTGCGCAAGCCATTCCGGCCAATGTAAGAGTGAGTCCACCGAGCAGTAAGGTGTTGCCAAGCTGTCGCATTGCGATTACCTCTACATTCCTTCAGAAATTGCAGCTGATACCCTGTTTCCGATTCCTCTCGCGTGTAACGAAAGTTCCCTTCTGATCCAACCCTTGGCCTTGCTGATCTGATTCAGGCCGGGTTCCAAAGGCTGCTTGAACCCAAACTTCAGGCGACGAAGATCCTTCGCGGCGACCAATCTAAAGGTCGGCTAAAGAAGCCAGCGATCGAGGTCGCGCACGCGCTGCAGCAACTTGAGCGCACCCAATTCACGGAACGCTCTGGCACGGTTCCGATAGTCCGCAGAAGAGTTCGGCAGAATCGCCATGAAAGGCACTCCCGCAGCCTGAGCTGCCAAAGCATCATCTATATTATCGCCTAAATATAACGCGCATTGCGGATCGCGGTTCGCCAGAATAGTATGCAAGCCATCCGGATCGGGCTTTTTGCGGCCATCGTCCATGGTGATGACCCGGCGGAAGTTCGACGCGGCCGGCCACTTTTCAAAACTGTACATAAACTCCTGGCGGGTGCGGCCGGTGAACAAATTCAATTCGCGGCGCTTGGCCCATTTCTCGATCAGGCGCGGCGTAACCAGCAACTTCTCGCGTAAGACATTTCCACCCTTTCCGTTCTTGCCCCAATAAAAAGGTTGAAACGCTTGGCGGGCTTGTTCGTAGCTGGTGGGGAAGCCTTTGGCTGTCGCCCAGCGCGATACCATCATCCAATCATCATTATTTCCGGGCTGACGCTTCCATTGATAAAATTCGGACCACGTCGCTTTCTTCCCCGTGATGTGCTGGATGGTCTCTAATCCGGAGCGCCAGTAGGATTCTTTAACGTCGACGAGCACGCCGTCGACGTCAAAAATTAAAATTTCGGGATCGATCTTTTTTATCTTAGCCATTCGCCTGGTGCGCTCCGGATTATCTCTTTTTCCTCTACCGCTCACTACAGTGTACCTGCACTTCGCCGGGCAGGAAGGAAAGTCAAAATCCGCGAGAAACTCCGGAGTACCGGCGTGGTGTGCTCCTTGGCGCCGGTTGCTGGGCATCGAAGCGGCGCGGTACACTTTGCTTGCCGCCGTTTTCTCGCGAAGGATTCATTCATGCCGCCATTTGCAGGCGTCGACTTCATCGATTTTGACTCGCAGCTCAATGACGAGGAAAAACTGGTCCGGCAAACCGCCCGGCAATTCGTCGACAACGAAATTATTCCCATCATCGAAAGACACAATCGGGAAGCCACGTTTCCGATGCAACTGATTCCCAAGCTCGGTGAACTCGGATTCTTTGGTGCAAATCTACAGGGCTACGGTTGCGCGGGAATGTCAAACGTGGCGTATGGCTTGATGACCCAGGAACTGGAACGTGGCGACTCCGGCTTGCGCAGCTTTGTGTCCGTGCAAGGTGCACTGGTCATGTACCCGATTTATTCTTACGGCAGCGACGCGCAGAAGAACAGGTGGCTGCCGCTGTTGCAAGAAGGCAAGGCCATCGGCTGTTTCGGATTGACGGAGCCGCAATTCGGCTCAAACCCCGGCGGGATGCTGACGCGCGCGGTGAAAAAAGGAAACAAGTATGTTCTGAATGGTGAAAAAATGTGGATCACCAACGGCTCAATTGCGAATGTCGCAGTGGTATGGGCGAAATGCGAAGACAATAAAGTTCGCGGCTTCCTGGTGGAAAGAGGCACGGCGGGACTCAAAGCGTGGGAGCTGCACGGAAAATATTCGTTGCGCGCTTCCGTTACGGCCGGACTAGCGTTCAGCGATTGCGAAATCCCGGAAGAAAATCTGCTACCCGGCGTAACGGGACTTCGCGGACCACTCAGCTGCTTGAATCAAGCACGCTACGGCATCGGCTGGGGGGCAATCGGCGCGGCCATGGCCTGCTACGATACGGCGCTCCAGTACGCGAAAACGCGAAAACAATTTGCCGGAAAGCCGATCGCGTCGCATCAACTGGTGCAGGAAAAACTGGCATGGATGATCACGGAAATTGTAAAGGGACAGCTCCTGGCGCTACATGTGGGCCGGTTGAAAGATCTGGGCAAAGCCGACGGCACGCACATTTCCATGCTGAAGATGAACAACGTCGCGATGGCGCTGGAAACGGCAAGGAAGGCGCGCGACATTCTCGGCGCCAACGGAATCGTCGACGATTATTGCATTATGCGGCACATGAACAATCTCGAAAGCGTGTTCACGTATGAAGGCACCAACGACATCCACAAACTCATCATCGGGGAAAAGATTACCGGCATCGCGGCTTTTGAATGAGGACAATGACCTACCGCCTGGCGAAAACAATCTTCACGATTCCGTTCGTACTGATGTACTGCTGTACGTTGGCATGGGCGCAGGAAGCCACCAATCCCGTTCCCATTGCGCCCAAACCGAAAATCCGCACAATCACTGCCTTTATTGTGGTGGACCGCACTCGCTATCAGATCGATTTCTCCGACGCAGTTGACTTCCTGCATAAAGCGCAACTCACGTTCGAGCGCGGCGGTTACACTGTGCAGACTCTGCGTATCGCTACGCAACCGTTCCCGGAATACACCCGTGGTATGACGCACGACGAAGTGATTCGCTTCTTTAAGAATCTCGATGGGATCGCACAGCAAAATAAGGTCCGAATCGCGATTGGCCCGGCCTATCTTGGAGGCGATGACGGCGAAGCGCAAGCCGCCTTGCTGGCAGATATTTTGCAAAATACCAAATTGCTCTGGGGAACGGTAGTCGTTACAAACAAAAATGGAGTGAACTGGCCTGGGGTGCGTGCGGCCGCGCGGGTGATAAAGCAGCTTTCTGAGCGAACCGAACACAGCGAAGGCAACTTTCGATTCGCGGCAATTGCGAATATGCCTGCCTATTCACCCTTTTTCCCCGTCGCGTATCACACCGGCGGTGGAAAACAATTTGCCATCGGCCTGGAATCCGCAAACACATTTACGACCGCGTATACTGGCGCAACGGATCTGGCCAATGCCAAACGCCGCTTGATCGAGCTGTTCTATCCGCAGACATTTGACGTCGAGGACCTTGGCGAAAAACTGGACGCGGAGTTCAGTTGGTCGTACATGGGTATCGATCTTTCTCCGGCACCAGGCAAAGACGCTTCCATCGCCGTCGCTATGGAAGCACTTTCCAAGCAACCTGTAGGCACCAGCGGCACATTGACGGCGGCTGCCACCATCACCGCTTCCATCAAGGAAATTGGTGCACGGAAAGTTGGCTTCTCCGGCCTTATGCTTCCGGTTCTCGAAGATCCTCGATTGGGGGAGCGTTGGAACGCCGGTCTTCTCTCGCTCGATGCGCTCTTGAGCTATTCCGCGGTTTGCGCCACCGGACTCGACACCATTCCCATGCCCGGCAACACCAGCGAAGAAACTCTCGCGCGCATCATCGGGGATGTGGCTTCGCTCTCGGTAAAGTGGGACAAGCCGCTTGCCGCTCGTCTTCTCCCGATCGCCAATAAACACGCGGGCGAAACAACCGAATTCACGGATCCATTTTTGATGAACGGCATCATCCAACCCGTAGTTACGCAGGATTCTCTATGATAATTCGCAAGTCTGAACCTTCCTCCCGCCAAATAACCGTTTCGCCAACCAGAACGTTCTCCCCATCGACGATAAGCAGATCTTTACCCTAATATAAGCAATCGCGGAGAGTGTCCTATGGAAGAACGTCTCAGTCTGGAATTTTTGCGTGTGGTGGAAAACGCGGCGATCGCGGCCGCGCGTACGATGGGATTTGGCGATCGCCCGAAAGCCGACGAAGTGGCCGTCGAAGCGATGCGCAAGACCATGGACCAGGTCGAGATGGACGGCACGATCGTCATCGGTGAA
>DATFZN010000088.1:0-4233 GCA_035314425.1 Candidatus Acidiferrum sp.
AACTCATGTGGAAGCACAACTGCGGCATCCTGCCCGTCGTCGGAGCGAACGGCAAGCTTCAAGGTGTGGTCACCGACCGGGATATTTGTATCGCTATGGGTACCCGGAATCGACTCCCTGGAGAGATCACCATCGGGGAGATCGCCACAAAGAACGTCTTCACGTGTGGCCCGGACGATGAGATTCACCAAGCACTTCTGACGATCGCAGAACAAAAAGTCCGCCGACTGCCGGTTGTGGATGAGCGTGGTGTTCCCGTGGGTATTCTGTCCTTGGACGATGTTCTTACCCATGCCGACCAGAACAAATGGGAAGGCTGCTGCGAGCTTCCTTCCGAGGATGTCATTCGAGCTTTCAAGCGATTGCGCGGCTGGCAGCTGCCCTTGCCAAACATCAAAACTGTTTCGGCGCATGCTGCCTGATCGGGTATGCCGTAGTTCCTACGCAAGTCGAATGGGGAGCCGGTAATTCTGATTTGCTGTCGTTAACCTTTGTGGTGCTTGAAAAATTCTACTCGCGCAGACGCTTCTTTGCTTCTCCGAGTCTCCTGTACGGTCCTCCAAGATTCCGCCCCTTGCTGGAAACTACCTGGTAACCACCTTTCGCTTTCTTGATCATGGCGACTCCTTCTTCTTTCCGAACTCGTGCCAAAATAATTCATGCAATTTCCGAACCCTTTCATTCCCCTTTGCCGCGCACCGTCAACACCGGACTCAGCGCACCTACGACGATCTTGCGGCTTCAAGAATTCGTCGGCTGGCGAGCCGTAGCGAATCAATGTTTCCGACCAAAGTGCTTCTTCGGATGGAACGATTCGCTCGAGCCGATGCATGGCCTCGGCCACCGACAGTTCCTGCGCGATGACTCCCTCGCTTTCGCTGCGGCCCCGGGCCACGTGCAGCAAGATCAACCGCGCATCATTTTTTCTCCGCTAGAGAGATGGTATACGGCGCTGCAGCGAGCGACTCAGGAGTAAAATCTGTGGCAAAAAGGATTCCAGCAAATTGTCCGCCGCTTTCGCTTTTCTTGCCTGCGGATGGTCCGAGCGGTCATCACCGGCACAGGCGAACGACGAAAGATCTCTTCCGCGACGGATCCCAACAGCCACTTTGAGCCGCCTCGGAGGAATGTGAAAAGTCCGTCAAATACAAAATACTCACTCAGCCGCTCGGCATGCCGTTCCACCTCGACAATCCAATGTGATTTGCGACACAGCCGCTCCGGTAACAGTCTGCGATGCTGTTTAGGATTCTGAAACTCTCCTCCTCGCGAAAGGGCTCTACTCGGAACTCATAACATGAGAATTTTGATCGGAATGGATCCCTCTCCAGCCTCCAGCTACATCGTGGATGAGGCGGTGTCGCGTCCCTGGCCGGCCGAAAGTGAATTCTGCGTAGTCCATGTCGTCGATGAACACCAATTTGGACCATTTCCCAAGCTCGTCACGGACGCAAAGCGCCAAGGAGAGCGTCTGATCAACACTGCTTCCGACCGGCTGTCTCAGGCTGGTCAGAAATCCCAGGCCAAGATCATTCTCGGCAACCCGCGCAAACGTATTTCCGCTCTCGCAAAGCGCTGGAAAGCGGACCTCGTTATGGTCGGCGCGCATGGACAGGGCGTGATCGCCCGCTTTCTTCTCGGCAGCGTTGCGCAAGACACCCTCCGTTTCGCTCCCTGCTCGGTTGAAATTGTTCGTCCGAGCCCTTCCGGCAAACCCGCATCGTCTCACGCCATGAAAATACTCCTGGCAACCGACGGCTCCGAATTTTCCAGTGCGGCGGCCAAGTCCATAGCACAGCAGCCCTGGCCCTCTGGAAGCCAGATCCGAATTCTCAGCGTCGCGGAATTACCGGTGTTTCCATACCCAGCAGATGGCTCTTCCCTTTCGCCGGTGTATCCCGCGGGTTTGCTCCAAGAACTCGTCGACAGTGCCCGCAAACGCGCAAGCGAAGCGGTTGAAGCCGCTCGTGAAATATTGGTTGCGGCAGGACTCGAGCTCTTCGAAAACCAACCTAACCCCCTCGGCGATGCTCGTGCGCTCATTCTCGAGGTGGCCAAGGAATGGCAAGCAGATCTCATCGTTCTCGGTTCGCATGGCCGCCGCGGCTTGGATCGCCTAATCATGGGGAGCGTGTCGGAAAGTGTCGCCATTTACGCCCATTGCTCTGTGGAGATTGTTAGGTCTTAGTCAAACAGAAATTGCGTGAGCATACTCTATACCGTACGGCGCGGCGACCTGGCTTGGGAACATAGTTGGACTCGGCGAGTCGAGCTCAGTACGTCCCGCGCTGGCCAAGCTTACAGGAGGAACTAGATGCTTTCTCGAGCACAAATTGACTCACTCGATCGGCTTCCGGGAACGATACTGACTGTCTACATGAACACGCAGAAGGACGAGCCCGCGCGTCACTTGCCCGTTCCGCACTCCCTCACGTGGCTCCGCAATCAAGCGAAATCCATTGCCAATAGACTCACCTCTACGGAACGCGACCAATTTGAAGCGCAATGGAACCGCGTAGAGACATTTCTCGATGGTCGGCCCCCGCATGAAAAAGCTTTGGTGATCTTTGCAGGACCGAATACTTGGGAACTGGTTCCGTTGCCTGTTGGGGTCGAGAACGACTTGCGGTGGGGCCGACCAGCCAGCTCCCAATTGCTTCTCCTCGCAGACGAACACAAGCCGTACTGCGTCGTGGTTGTCGACAGAACAAAGGCACGCTTCCTTCGGTATCAATTTGCCGGTTTGCGAGAGATCGAGGAATACCTTTTCCCCCTCGACGATTCACAATGGAAGACCATCGACATGGGCCACGTGACTGGGCAACGTATCCACAAGACGCGGGGTTCACAAAGGGACAGCTACGATCACCGCGTCGAAGCCCAGTATGCAAGATTTTGCCGTGAGACAGCGCGTCGGGCAGCAAGCCTATGCCGCAGAGAAAAGCTCGAAGCCATCATTCTCGTCGGTGCCAGTCATCTGGTTGTACCGATCGCAGCGGGTATTCCGCCGCAGTTTCGGGAATCCCTCCTGCTGATTCGAGAAGACCTGGGCGGCATTCCCATCCAAGAGCTCAGCCCTCGCCTTGCCGCGCCGATTCGCGAATGGCAACAACAACGAGCGGAATCCCTGGTGTCTGACCTGCTTAGCGCAAGGCATGGCGTTTTCACGACCCCTGATGAAGTGATCGCCGAACTTCAAAAGGGCGCCATTAGCGAAATTGTCGTTGCAAGCGACTTCGCACCGAGTCTTTTCGAGTGTGACCGGTGCGGCTGGGCCGACCGCTCCACTGAGCAGTTCTGTCCGAAGTGTCGCACACGTCGTCGCATTGCGACCCTCAAGGAGGTACTGCCGCGATTGGCAAAAAATCACAAGACACGACTCTTTGTCGTAGATGGAGACCCGGCCGCAACACTGCGAAAGGCGGGCGGCATCGGCGGTTGGCGCCGCCTCACCGTCTCCGACCGCACGCTCGAGAATCGCGCCCTCAGCTACACCCGTTAGAGCGAAAAACACCTGAGTACCTCGACGCCTTTCGCGGACTTTTTTTCTACACCTCACCATCGCCAAAATTTGCAGTTACTACCGACGTTGCGCCCGTGGCGTCCCGGGAAAGCTCTTCTTTGATAAGTACGGGTTTAAGGATTCGGAAAACGAAAACACAGAAGCGCCGAGATTCGCCGAACGGGTGGGAAACCAAGAGGAGTCTTGGGATGCTGGTCACAGTTTAGAATTGTGCGTTTGTGGTAGGATGCACCCAGAGGTTGCCTGTGGCTGCCGCCTACATTCCGGTTCTGATTTTTGCGTTGCTGGTTCTGTCGTTTCCCGTGCTTGCGCTGATCGTCTTCAAGTTTATCCGGCCGGAATCTCGTGGTGGTCCGGCAAAATTTCAACCCTACGAATGTGGAATCCCTGCCGAATCAAAGGCCCGCGGACGGTATTCCGCGAGATTTTATATTGTGGCGATGTTGTTTGTGGTCTTTGACGTGGAGACCCTGTTCCTGTTTCCTTGGGCGATCTTATTTAGAGGATGGGTCGCGGCACATATGGCAGCATTTGCGATGGTCTCCATGTTTGTTTTTCTGGGAATACTGCTGATTGGATACGCCTGGCTGTATCAGAAGGGTGCGCTCGACTGGGCGTAAACTGCCAGAACTGGCCATCGGAAGAAGGGCCATTGCCGAGCAATGGCCCTTTTGCTTGGTCTGATTACTGCGCTGCGGGACCCGCCGCCG
>DATFZN010000089.1:0-9700 GCA_035314425.1 Candidatus Acidiferrum sp.
TCTTTCTGGCTAACGTCCAGGGCCTTTGCGGTAAAGGATTTGAATTATTACTGGATCTGCTGTCGACAGCCAAGAATAGCGTTCGGCCGGTTGAAATTCCCTACTGTTTTAGAACCCGGCTGAGAGGGACCAGCAAGCTCTGCGTGTCAGTTGTTCTGGAATTTCTTATCCTTCTTCTCGATAAGACGTTTGGTCGCTTGATTCCCTATCGTTTCCTGCTTTTTGTCATGATGGGAAGCACCGGAGCGGTCTTTCATTTGCTGATTCTGGGCTTGCTTCTTTACGCGATTGGAGTGGGTTTTGCAATAGCGCAAGGAACCGCCTCATTGGTCGCGATGGTGGTCAACTTCGCTTTGAATAATATGTTTACACACCGTGACCGAAAACTGGCTGGAATCGGCTTCTTAAAAGGTCTCTCCATGTTTATGCTGGTGTGCGCGATTGGCGCTTTTGCGAATATTCAAGTCGCAAACTACTTCTTCGAGCAAGGTATCGCGTGGTGGCTATGTGGCCTGCTTGGTGCGCTCATCGGTGCAGTTTGGAACTATGCGGTTGCTTCCACGCTTGTTTGGAGGCGGAGGTAGGTTAGAAGTTCAGAAGTTGCAAATTATGGGAGGGGAGGCAATTGCAAACAGATCAAGATTTCGCTTGTCCGCACATCATAGGGTTAGGAGGTTTTTGTTTTTCAAGGAATCGATAAACCGAGCTCGCGGAACTTAGGGAGCGGCGCAAGGAAAAAATCCAGTATTCTGCTTGACGGCCGCGGCATGGTTTCCGCACACTCTCTGAAATCATCGATGGTGCTTGCATGTCGATCTTCCATAGACTGTTGTTAATTATGTTTTGTCCCTCGTGCAGGGCAGTTAGTGTAGTCCCACTTTTGCCTTCATTCCCGAAACTCCTCTCGTCGATCAGAAAAGCTTTCCGCATTTTTCAGCCATCCATGGCCGCCGTACCCATGAATACACAACATATCAAGGTCACCACCCGACCCCCAAATAAGCCTCCCGGCATTCTCGCCGCGCTCATCACCACCCTGATAATTTTCAATGTGCTGCCGAAAGTTTGGAGTCAAACGCCCCTGTATTGGACGGGTAATGCACCTAACCCTGCCGTCGCTGTGAGCGGCACTTGGGCGACGGCTCAATTCACTGCGGCCTTATGGAGTACTACATCGACGTCGCCGCCTACCGTATCTTGGACGGATGGCGACGTTGCGCACTTTGTCGGTTCAGCTGCCGTGACCGCCACCCTCGGCAGCAATATCAGCGCCGCAGGCATAAACTTTGACCCCGGGGCGAACTCCGTCACTATCGACACGAAAGGAAATCAGCTGAACGGAAAAACGCTTACTATCAATGGTCCCGGAATCGTGAATAACTCGGGGATGACGCAGACGATCACCAACAATGGCTCCGAGGAGCAACTCCCAGTTTCTGGGGCTGGACAAATTCTTGCTCCTGGCTCTACGAGCTTCATCAACGCCTCGACGGCTGGCGATACGGCGATCACCAACAACGGCGGCACAGTCAGCGGTGGGGGTGGCGGCTCTACGGAATTTTTTAACGGCTCGACGGCCGGCAGCGCCGCGATCACCAACAACGCCAGCACGGTCAACGGTGGATTCGGTGGCGGCGTTTATTTCTTCGACTCCTCGACGGCCGGCAAGGCGACGATCACCAATAACGGCGGCGCATTCAGTTTTGCGAGCGGCGGCGGCTTCACGGCATTCACTAGCAACTCGACGGCCGGCAGCGCGACGATCATCAACAACGGCGGCACAGCCAGCGGTGTGAGCTGCGGCTTCACGGAATTTCTTAACGCCTCGACGGCCGGCGACGCCGCGATCACCAACAACGCCAGTGCAGTCAGCGGGGCGAACGGCGGGACCACGGAATTTGAAAGCACCTCGACGGCCGGCAACGCCGCGATCACCAATAACGCCAGTGCAGTCAGGGGGGCGAACGGCGGCTTTACGGAATTTTTTAACGCCTCGACGGCCGGCAACGCCACGATCACCAATAACGGCAGTACGGTAAGCGGTGGGGGAGGCGAGACGGAATTCTTTGACAACTCGACGGCCGGGAGCGCTACGATCATTACCAACGGTGGAACGGGCGGCGGCTTGGGAGGGCGTACGGTCTTTACTGGCAGTTCCGACGGTGGAACGGCCCGCGCGATCACGAACGGGAACGGAAGTTTCGATATCAGCGGCTTGACTACCGCCGGCATGAGGATTGGGTCTATCGAAGGCAGTGGTAATTATTTCCTCGGCAGCAAGACGCTGACAGTGGGCGGCAACAATTTGAGTACCACGGTGTCGGGTGTCATCCAGGACGGCGGTTTGAGTGGCGGTGCCGCCGGATCCCTCACGAAAATCGGCACGGGAACCTTGACGTTAACTGGCAAAAACACCTACACAGGCACAACGACAATTAATGCTGGTAGCCTTATCGTCGATGGTTCAATTGCCAGCCAACAGACCTTTGTGAATGCGGGGGCGGTGCTCCGCGGACACGGTTCTCTTGGCGGCAGTCTCGTGAACAGCGGGATCGTCAGCCCAGGCGACTCTCCAGGGACGTTGACGGTCAATCGCGACTATACCGAGAACGTCGGCGGCACCTTGCGTATCGAAGTGGCGGGCCTGGCCCCGACCCAGCACGATCTGCTTGCGGTGAATGGCCGCGCCACCCTTGCCGGGACGCTTCAGCTGATTAGTCTGGGCGGCTTCATCCTCCATGTTGGTGATCAGGTCACATTCCTCACTGCCAACGGTGGAGTTAGCGGGAGCTTCAGCGCGGTCCAAAATCAGATAACCACCGGGACCCCCGTAAAAGCCGAAATCGTAGAACTCCCAAACGCCGTCGTGCTCGAAGGGTTGCAGGGTTCTTTCGTCCCAAGCGCCTGTAATCCGAACGCAGTAGCTGTAGCGCGAACCCTGGACAGCGCAGCCGCCAACCCGCGGGCGTCGACGCTGATCACTTTCCTCGATAGCCAGCCGCTCGACAGACTCTGCAGCGACTTTGGTCTTATCTCACCCGAAGAGCAGGCATCGATTTTCAACATCGGCGTCTCACTTGCAAATGTGCAGACGGCCAATCTGATGCGGCGCATGGATGACATTCAGGCGGGCAGCACGGGCTTCAGCGCCGCGGGCTTTACATTGAACGGCAACACGCCAGGCCTGAACGGCGGGTTCGCCGGAGTAGCCGGGCCGGAAGGCAAGAGCGGCCCGTCGGTGATGGCGCCAACCCCAGAGAACCGATGGGGCGTTTGGGTCACAGGTGTCGGCGAGTTCACAAGCATCGACAGCACTGAAAATGCCGCCGGTTACTACATTGAAACTGGGGGCGTGAACCTGGGCATCGACTATCGAGTTTGCTCGAATTTCGCGATCGGTTTCACCACCGGCTACGCCCACACTAACACCAGTCTCGATAACGGCGGCGATATTGATGTCGATGTCGGCACATTCGGCCTCTATGCCACGGCGTTCGAAAATGGGTTCTACCTGGACACCGCTGTAACTGGGGGGCCAAACGGGTATAATACGCATCGAACCGCCCTCTTTGGCAGCGCCAACGGAAACACGGACGGCGGTGAATTCAACGTCCTTGTCGCCGGGGGCTACGACTGGAAAATGGGCGGACTGAGCATTGGCCCAACGGCAAATTTCCAATATACCTACGTTGGCTTCACGGCGTTTACCGAAAGCGGCTCGCTTGCGCCGCTGCAATTCCCCAGTCAAAACGCCGAATCCGAGCGTACGGCATTTGGAATGAAAGCATCCTACGATTGGAAAGTGGGTCGCGTCGTCATACTGCCGGAGATCAGCCTTGCCTGGCAGCACGAATATGGCGATCAGTCCTACGCGATCGTCTCCAGCCTCGCCAGTGGTGCCGGCGCCAGCTTCACCGTCAACAGTCCGCAGGTTGGCCGTGATAGTCTGCTCATCGGCGCTGGCGCCGCAGTTCAATTAAATGAGCGCATCTCCATCTACGCCTATTACGATGGTGAACTCGGCCGCACCAATTACCAATCCAATAGCGTTTCCGCCGGCATCCGAATAACGTTCTAAGGAAGCAAAGGTGGCTTGTTCACATTGCTTCTCAAGGTAAAACAACAAACAACAGCCCTTGCTCGTTGTACAAGTCGGCCATCGGTCCGATTGCACCGTTATCGACCTTGCGTGCCGCTTGATAGCTACTAAGGGCTGTGTCTATGCCAACGCAGATTCGCTTTGCCTTTGGCCTGTTTTGGTCTTTTGTTGCAATTGCGTCAGCGGCGAGTGCCAGCTTCAGCGCATAATTAGTCAGAAGGTTGCGTGCAGCAGTCTTTCCAATCAAAAAATTCAGCCCAAAAAAATAATTGCTTCCGATCGGTAGCTTGTCTCAATCTTTTGCCGAAGGCTTTATTGTTGCAATGGTTGACGGCAAATCTTCAGTTAAGAAAGCGCCCCTTATCGTGACGCAAAGCGCTGTCAGAACCGTTGAATCTCATTCCATGAGTAATGAGACTGAAGTTTCCATCGTTATTCCTTGCCTGAACGAAGCCGAAACCGTCGGCATTTGCATTGAAAAAGCCTTTCAATGGATCCGCGACCAAGGTATTGATGGGGAAGTTATTCTCGCCGACAACGGCAGTACGGACGGATCCGGCACCATTGCTCAATCTAAAGGTGTCCGCGTAATCGCGATTCCAAAGCAGGGATATGGGAATGCCTTGATGGGGGGAATTGGTGAGGCTCGGGGACGTTTTGTCATTATTGGCGACGCCGATGATAGCTACGATTTTTCGACACTCGAGGGCTTTTTGCAAAAATTGCGCGCGGGCAATGAGTTAGTTCAAGGTTGCCGGCTACCAAAAGGCGGGGGTAGAATCATGTCGAAAGCCATGCCTTTTCTGCACCGCTCGTTTGGCAATCCAATGTTCAGCCTGCTGGCGCGAGTCTGGTTCGGAGCGCCAATTAATGATGTCAATTGTGGTTTGCGAGGATTTTCGAAAGCACTTTACCACCGGCTCGACATGCGGTGCACAGGGATGGAATTTGCCGTCGAAATGATTATCAAAGCCTCTTTGCTGAAGACGAATATCGTCGAGATTCCGATCACCTTCCATAAAGACGGCCGGCGGACTCGGCGCCCGCATCTTCGTACGTTCCGGGACGGTTGGAGAACGCTCCTGGTTTTTTTGATGTTCAGCCCGAGATGGTTGTTTTTGATTCCCGGAATTGTGGTAATGGCGATCCGACTAGTTGCCTTTGGACTTTTGTTGCGTTGAACATTATTGGTCTTCCATATGGGTATCGATATTCATATCCTGCTGTTCGCGTTATTTCTGATCGTTCTGGGGAGTGGTGCGAGGCCTTACACGAAATTACGGAACCATTATAACCGGATCGGTTCGGCTTGGCGGTTTTAAATGATGCAACGCGAGCACCGAGCGTCGAAGTGTCCGAGTTCGTGTCAAAAGAGGGATCGTTCGGGTTCTCTAGGCGAACGACTTCGATCAGTTATAAGAGAAGCGTCGAAGATAGAAAATCTGCCGTTTGTTGTGCTCATCTTGTTGGCCGGCATTTCCTTGATTTCGCGACTATGGCTGATCCGGCATTGAGACTGGCTCCAGTGGCGCCTGTATTTACTGCGGCAAGCCTTAAGGCCTTCATTATCAGTGTTCTTATCTACTGGGGCGCCAGCGCACTTCTTCTTCCAGTGACAACGTGGGACTGTCAGGTTTATAATCTAGCTCGTCTGATCGTCGCCGAGCGCGCAGGTTTCTGGCAAGCCGAAGCTTGGAATTCGATCCGCGAGGTTACGTATCCGTGGACGTTCGACGCAGTCCATTATCCGTTCTTGAAAACAGGGTGGGGATTTGGAATCCCCAGCTTCGTCGCTTTCCTCGGTCTCCTCGTGATTATTTTTCAGCTCGTTAAGCCCAGATTCGGGGAGCACGCGGCACTATGGTCAATTTTGACCCTCTTGTCGATGCCGACCCTGATGCTTCAGGCAACGACAACAAAAAACGATATTGTAATCGTATTCGGCGTTGGCTGCTGGGTTTATTCGCTGGTCCGATTTCAGCGAAGCCGGAATAAGCTCTTTCTTTTCACCGCAGCTCTGTGCATCGCATTTATCGTGGGTTCCAAGAATCTAGGGCTTGGGGTTTTCGTAATTGCTGCTCTTGCAACTGGTTGGCTGCTTCGCAGAGCGTTCCGAAATCTTCTCTTGTTCGCCTTTTTCCTCGGACCTCTGCTGCTCCTCTTCGGAAGTATCGAGACCTATGTTCTTAGCTGGAGACTATACCGTGACCCTGTTGGTCCGAAACAATTTGTCAACGACCAATTGAATGGTGATGGGCCACGCGGAGCCGTCGCTAATTTTTTCAGATACTACATGGCAAATATTTCGATTGGTATCGATGGCATCGATTGCAATTCAGGATTTCCGGATTTAGTCCAAAAGGAATGCCGAGTCCTGCTCAGTAGTCTCGGCTTGGAGGACGCCGGGTGCCGGCGAGATTACAGGGACGCAAATCTGCCTTTCCTGAAGAACGGTTTTGACTCGGGATACGATTTTGGCGTAGTCGGTTGCCTAGCTCTGTTCGTGAGTTCATGCGTCATATTTAGACCAAATTGGAGAGATGTCCGTTGGTGGTTGAGCACAACGGGATTTTTGGCAATGTTACCTGTCAGTATTGCGATCGCCTGGGCTCCCTGGAATGTGCGCTATTTTTGCCTCAGTTTTGCGCTCTTTGGCATTAGTCTGGCGCTTTTGGTGTTCAGTACGCCCCACGACCGTTCGTGGCTCCAGCTCGGCCTCGGTGTGTTCATCCTCTGGTCGGCAATCTCGCTACCGCTGCACTGTGCACAACGAAGACCGTTCGATTTATGGAGCGCGCTCTTTGCGCGGGAGGACGTGAGTCTCGGCCAAAGACCTGAAATCATACCGGTTTACAATGACGTTTTAAAGCTTCGAGCGAATAGAGCGGATCAGTGGTTTCTTGTTGCTACCGAAAATTCGTGGACCTTGCCTTTCCTTCAGGCAAAGATGGAATGGCAGCTGACTCCGCAATGGGAACAGGTAAAGGCCCGACTACCTATAGGTGAACAAAAGGATTCGTATGCCCTTATTTTGGACACTCAGCTTCCGCAAGATTTACCTATCGAGATCGTGAAAAAGTATCAACATTCTACGTTCATTGTTCGAATTTTGTCGGGACCAGGATAGAAATTCTAATTATTGCAATCTGCTGTGATAGATTGAACACAACGAGTAGAAATTCAGTGTTTAACGTTTCGGCTTGCCGGTCTTGCGTCGCGTCTACGCGCGCAAAAGGCACCGGGCGCTTCTTGCCGAACCTGCCCCGAGGATCGTCAACATCGCCGCCTTCAGATCGGCATCTTGAAGCTCGAGTCATTTTCGTTCGCTGCGGCGGGTGCGGTTGATGGCTCAGCCGGGCGGATGACGCCCGACGAACAAGCCATTCAGATGCTCCGTGCCCGACTCGCATTGAGGGTTCCGCTCTCCCGCCCCCCAGCGTGGAATCGCCAGATAAGCGAACCGCTTCGCCTCCTTGCGTCCCCGTGCCACGGAGTCAAGGATCAGTCCGCAACAAAATGCCAAAAACGATAGCAGCATAATTCCGATCGGGAGCACGGCCGTCGGCAACCGCGGCACCAGGCCAATCTGCAAATACGTCGCAACCACGGGCGCGCCCAGCGCAATCGACACGGCCATAAGCAAAATCCCGGCACTTGTAAAAAATTGCAACGGTCGCTCTTGTTTGACCAGCACAACGATCGTGCGCAATATCCGCAAGCCGTCGGAGTATGTCCGCAGTTTGGAGACCGATCCGATCCGCCGCTCACAGTAACACACCGGCAGCTCCACAATCGGCATCATCAAATCCAACGCATGAATGGTGAGTTCCGTCTCCGTTTCAAAACCCGACGCCAGGGCCGGAAAGGTCTTGACAAATCGCCGGCTGAAAACACGGTAGCCCGACAGCGTATCCCGTATCCGGTCGCCGAACATCGTTCGGATCACACTCGAGAGCACTAAATTGCCGATTCGATGCCCGCGCCGGTAGGCGCCAATCGATCCTTCCGCCTGCACTTCGCAGCGCAGTCCGATAACCATGTCGTACTGACCGTCCAACAGCAGGCTCACCATCTCCGGCGCGGTGTCGGCATCATATGTATCGTCGCCATCTACCAGTACATAGGCGTCGGCCTCAATATCAGCGAACATCCGCCGGACCACATGACCTTTGCCTTGCAGGGTTTCTCGCCGGACCACAGCCCCCGCCGCAGCCGCCACCTCAGCCGTACCATCTGTAGAATTGTTATCGTACACATAGATCACCGCGTCGTCGAGGTTCTTACGAAAATCTGCAACTACCTTGCCGATCGTAGCCGCTTCGTTGAAACAGGGTATCAATACGGCGACGCGTGCCTGGTTCATCTTATCAACCTGTCCAATGTATGCCACAATTCCAAGAAAGTTTTCATCAGCAAATAGCCAAGAAAGGATTGTGTCGAAGGCGTCTCGATACAAGCCTCGCGCCATACATCCCTGCGTTGCGCCTGTGCCTGCCCTTGAGGTCGAATCTCAAGTCTCAAGGCAAGCGCTTGCAAGCGTTCGAGGAGCGACACATGGATCAGTGGAATGGACCGTCCGCTTCGAGTCGCTGTTCCACGACACGGTATGACGTGATTGCCAAGCAACTTGCACCGAGCGAACACGTCGTCCGCCGGGGCGATGAAATGTGAAGGCTACGAGGTGGTCAGCAGAATCGAATCTTTAGACGCAACCTCGGGAACTCATTAGGTTTTCACACGGTAAAATGCCACTACGCTTTTTGTATTCGCGTCTGACCCGTCATAATGGATTTTCTTCGACACCAGACGAATATATTGATTGGCAGTGTTGCCATCCACGGATAGCAGCGTATTTGAAGCGTAATCAATATCGCTGACGATAAAATGATGCGACGCGCGGTTTATAATCGCCACGTCTCCAGGGACAATATTTTGATAGCCTAGTAGCTTTGTCACTCCGTCGCCAACCATATTACCTCCAAGGAGTGTCCACCGTACGTCAACGCCGGCTTGCCGAAGCACATAACAGGCGAAGATCCCGCACAAATGTTTAATCTGCCCCTGAACTCTCACACCATTTGACAATCTGGTTAACGCCTCCCGCGCCTCTTCCAGCGTCGGGGCCGCCTCGGCCCCGCTCTCAGTGAAGAACGATATCAAATCGTCTTCAGTTGGCCGATATTCTCCTGGGGAGACCCAATATTCAGCCACGTCAAGAATTTTGTCACGCACGGCCATATTTTTTCGCGCCTTTATTTAATCATAAAATACTTTCGGGCCTACGCCATCACCCTTTCGGGCCAGGACAGCCGCAAGACTAAACATCGAAGAACTCGGCCTAACCAATACTCAGCTTCATCCGGCTGACTTCTGTACTGGTGATACCAACCATCCGGCAAGCTGGGGTTGAGTACACGATACCAACCATCCGGCACATCGATACGCAATGAGCGCGCCATAACGCCCCAATTCTTACTCGGCACCGAACCTCAGATCCATCTTCGACAGAGGCAAGAATAATGTTGAAGATTGAGATTTGACCCTAGGCGACGCCTCAACGGAGATGTACACAGACGGGGCTTACATCTCGGGACGAGCAAT
>DATFZN010000090.1:0-4295 GCA_035314425.1 Candidatus Acidiferrum sp.
GGGCGAAATCGCCAGCCTCACCGGGCGCCGCCCGCCGCGCGTGAAATTGCCATGGTGGCCTTTATTTCCGATCGCGCACGCAGCCGAAGCCACGGCGCAGTTGACCGGTAAGGAGCCGTTCGTCACGGTAGACGGCCTGAACATGTCGAAGAACCGGATGTTTTTCTCGTCGGCCAAGGCCGAACGGGAACTGGGCTATTGCCCAACGCCGCATCTGGGGGCGCTGCGTGCGGCGCTCGACTGGTTCAGCAGCGAGGGCTATCTGAAGTAAATTTGCGCGAGTTGCCTCAGAAGAGTTACAAATCGAAGAATCATACTCTAGAACGCGTCTGTTCCGGCGCCGAAGGTGCCCGCTAGACTTCTCTGGGCAGCGCAAAGTTGGCTGAATCGTATGCCGCCCCTACCTGGGGTAGACACTCGTGCGGGCTGCACGCGCGCATCGGGTACACCGAATTCGCTCCCGGAGCGAGCCGGCGAAACCACCACAAACAGGCCTCGGCTTTCCGGACACATGGATCCACTTTCTTTGGCCGCTCGCTCTCAGTCGGAAAGGGAAACATCACTTCCCAAACGCGGGGCGCCCGGTTTTCCGGGTCTTCTGCCAATAACTCATGCAGAAAAGTCGAACCACTTCGCGGCATTCCGGTAATGAAAATGGGTCGTTCAATGGCAGACGCATCGAGGATCTCCGACCGACCGCTCCACGCCTGGGCCAGCCGCAATCGAGTCTCCAGTAGTTCCCGCAAGTGAACCCGTATGAAAAACCGGCCCAGCGGGTGCAGGTCCGCCTCAAGTTCCAGGCTGTTCGCCAGAATCGAGAGCGCCGGTTCGATAGGCGGGTCGCCGAAATCCTCCAGTCTGGTCCGACGCCTCGCTTCGGCACACAGCGTCTCGCTTTGCAGCAACCACAGCCGCCGGCTCAGGCGATCGCCCAAGGTTCTCCACCCTGCCGCCCATGAAGCGAAGCCTCGCGGCTCGGGCATTCGTGTCTGCCGTATTTTCGACATTTGTTTCCGCTTGGCCGAAAACGGCTGGCAAAAGCGTGCAGAAATTCTTCGGCAAGAACTGGCATAATCACAAGGACATTTCCCGTTACGCACAACAATTGGAGCCGCGCGTATTTGCGAGTTACTATAAGTTTACTATCGTGCGAAACCCTTGGGATCGGATGTCGTCTGATTACAATTTTCAGAAGAAGAAAGACACTCCGGACAACCATAAGCTGTTTACGCACGACGAACGCGGACCCATGGAAGCTTTCCCGAATGGTTGAAAGCTCTCCTTTCAGATCCATTTCGCCATGAGCAGGCCGAATGGGGCGCGGAAGTTAGCCAAGGATTCCACCGATGGAGCCCCCAAGTGGATTGGATAAGCATGAACGGAAAGATCGCAGTGGACAGCGTGCTGCGCATGGAAAACCTGCAAGAAGATTTTGCAGAGTTGCGCCGCACCCTTGGCCTGCCGTCACGCGAGTTGCCCTGTCGCAACTGGAAGTTTCATTGGCACTATTCATATTACTACGTTGAATCAACGAAAAGATTGGTGGAGAACTCTTACGCAAAAGATATTGAATCTTTCGGGTATCGCTTCGATTCCCGCGGAGGCAACTTTCGATGGTTCGTACCGGAAAGACTCGCAGTTCTCATAACGAGCGTGCCAAGCAGTCTCGTGCAAGCCAGGTGAAGAAGGTACGTTGCCTGGGCCAGGCTGCCCCCGACAGTGACACCTGACAAAGTCACTAATTTTGCCTGCCTTCTACTTCGCCGCCTGCATACCGGTTCCATAGCGAAGACGTGAGAATCCAGGGTACTGCGCAGACCGCAAAAATCAGTGCTCCGAATGGTTCCACCGACATCGAATAGACTCCCTTCTTATAACTGAAGTAGCTAGTCAGTACCTGTGCCAGCAGTAGGAGGACAAAAGAAACACACAATGAATATCGCATCCAGGAAGGTGTGGGCTGATGAAAAGCTTGCACCAGAGCGAAAACCAGAGCCGGAGCGAGCATGACGTAAGTAGCGTCCTCTGTGGCAGGTCCAAAAAGCAGCATCCAGCAGCTCCCGAGGGTGAAGAGGCAGACTAAAAGCCGTTCCTCGGCCCACTTTCGGAGTCGGCCAAACAGACAGGCGGCAGCTACGGCGGCACCGGCGAGCAATTGAATTACCAAAAACGCATGGGGACTCAAAATGATGTGCACCGCTTTCAGGACCATTGTGAGATTCATAAGATCCATAGTAATCGCCCGATTATCGGCAGCTCTGGAGCTGAACCACCGCTGGTATTGCTCAAACACATAAGCGGGCTGTTGCAGAACAAATGGAACCGCTCCCAAAAGGAATAATGTCACAGCCAAACGCCAGCCCAGTTGACGCGGATAGATTAATACCAGTAGTAATCCAATCGCGAGCGGATAAATCTTGAGGTAGGCCGCAATACCGACGCAAACGGCCGAAATGGTCCATCGCTTGGAGTAGGCGGCCAAAACCGCAATCATTAATAGAGCGATGAGCAACGGGTTGACTTGGCCGTTATTGAAGTTCCCGAGCGACAAAGGCAGGAGCAGCAAGAAAACCAGCCAAGAGGAGCTCTTCGGGATTCGATTGTGCAGCCCAATCTTCACCCACCAGGAAACCGTTCCAATGAAGATCGCCTCATTCAAAAATCGCCAAAGAATTGCGCCAATGTTCCCTGGCAAAAAAGTAAAAGGAACAAAACACGCCGCAATCAATGGACTGTACACAAAGCCTCGCGTGGTCGAATACAACCGTTGCGCGTTGATCCACTTGAGTCCTGCGTCGACGTAAACCAAAAAGTTGTCTCGCTGCAGATAGAACAGCGCGACTCGGCAAAAGATGATCAATAGGACCGTCACCCACAGTGCAATCACGACTCGATTCAGCAGGCGCTGTCTTCCCGTTCTACTTTCAAGCGAATCGAACGAAATATTCATCAATTCTGGGTTATCCGTTCTTGAGTCACGCTTGTGCGTTCTGCTATTCAGAAGAGACAGAGCAATTCTGCCGTCCGGTTATCACGACTTGAATGATGGATTATGCCTTTAGTGGTAAGGACTTACGAGTAAAAAAGGATGTGAGCGACTTGAAGCTGGATTTCTTATTCTGGAGGCGTGTTCTCCGGAAAAACTATTGTTTCGCAAGTTGTCGAACTGATCCATCCGCAACAGTTCCGCCGGTGCGTGGCGCGTTATCGCGGCAATTACAAGGTCAAAGCGTTTTCGTGCTGGGATCAGTTTTTGTGCATGGCCTTCGCACAACTAACCTTTCGCGAGAGCCTACGCGACATCGAAGACTGTCTCAACGCGCGCTCCGATCAACTCTACCACCTGGGCTTCCGCAGCCGTGTGTGTCGCAGTACGTTGGCCGATGCCAACGAAGTGCGCGACTGGCGCATCTACGCGAATCTGGCGGCGCTCCTGATCAAAAGGGCACGCCGGCTCTATTCAGGCCAACAAATGGATGTAGAACTACAACAAAGCGTCTATGCACTAGATTCGACAACAATCGATCTTTGTTTGAACCTCTTTCCGTGGGCACGCTTTCGCTCCACCAAAGCCGCGATCAAACTGCATACTCTACTCGACTTGCGTGGGCCGATTCCTTCCTTTATCGAAATCACCGATGGGCGCTGCCACGACGTCAACGCCCTGGATGTGCTGATGGTCGAACCGGGAGCCTTTTACGTTATGGATCGTGGCTACCTGGACTTCTCCCGCCTTCACACACTCCATCAAGCCGGCGCCTATTTTGTCATCCGTGCACGCAAAGATCTACGCTTCATACGCTATGTTTCCCAACCGATCGATCCGGACACCGGTCTGTGCAGCGATCAAATCGGACGACTTCGAGGGTTCTACTCGCGCAAGGCTTTCCCAGACAAATTGCGCTTGGTTCGTTTCTACGACAGCGTACAGGATCGTCGCTTCTGTTTCCTAACCAACCATCTGCTGCTGCCGGCGCTGACTATTTGCCAACTCTACAAGATGCGTTGGCAGGTCGAACTGTTCTTCAAGTGGATCAAGCAGCACCACCAGCCGCTGTCCATTCTCATCCCGTCGATCCTTGTGGAATTGGATATAGTCGATAACCTCGTTCTCGATTGCTGCCTCTAACAGCTTCCTGGCTCCTTCCTGCAGTAACTGCTCCAGGAACGGCTTTTGTTCTTCTTTTGCTCGCTCATCAAGCGAGACCACTTTATTCTCTGGCACTGGTGCATCCTTTCTTTTTTGGCGTCCTCGAGTGAGGCAGCCTTGTTTCTTTTTCTGATCGAAAGGATGC
>DATFZN010000091.1:0-6718 GCA_035314425.1 Candidatus Acidiferrum sp.
CGACTACTCGCGCATCGTAAGTCCCCAGGCGGTTGAACGTCTCGCAAGCCTTATCGACCAAAGCAAAGTCGTTGCTGGCGGCGCGTCCGACCCGGAGGCACGCTACATCGATCCCACCATCATTTACCCCGTTACCTGGGACGATCCGATCATGGAAGACGAAATCTTTGGACCGCTCCTCCCAATCCTTACCTATAAGAGTATGGATGCCGCCATTCGTGAGGTGAAGAAGCATCCGAAGCCCCTTTCCGGTTTCCTCTTCAGCCGTGACCAGAAGGCGATCGATCATTTTCTCGCGACCTTGTCCTTCGGCGGCGGCGCCATTAATCAGGTGAACATCCATCTGTTTATCGAAACCATGCCTTTCGGCGGCGTCGGATTCTCAGGTATCGGCCACTACTACGGCAAGGCCGGCTTCGATGCTCTGACGCATGCGAAATCGGTCCTTATCTCTCCTCCCGACGTGGCCATCGAGCATTTGTTCCCGCCGTACACGGAGGAGAAGGTCAAAGCGCTCAGCCAGTGGTTTGAATACTAAAAGGAGGGTCGCCCGTAGTTTTCCATCAAAGGGGTAAATATGGTTTTGGCGGGAATCAAAGTAACCGACACACATCTAGTCCGCGACGCGATGGATCTGGCCCGCAGTTCTTCGGAGCTATACCTTTTCAACCATGTGATGCGTTCCTGGCTATTTAGCGTTTTGCTTTCCGAAGACGTCAAACCTTCGCCGGACCCCGAACTCCTGGCCGTTTCCACCGTTTTACACGATCTCGGTCTGACCGACCGCTACATGGCCGAGGAGCGATTCGAGGTCGATGGCGCCAACGCAGCCCGCGCGTTCCTCAAGGAGCGCGGTATCGCGACCCTGCAGCTGCAACTTGTCTGGGATGCGATCGCCCTTCACACAACCCGCTCCATCGCTCTCCACAAAGAGCCCGAAGTCGCAATGACCCATTCAGGTATTGCGGTGGACGCTATCGGGGTTGGTCTCGATCGAATTCCGACGGATAAACTACAGGCGATCCTCGCGGCGTTCCCTCGCTTGGCGCTCAAGAACCAGCTCCAGTCATCCCTATGCAACATCGTTCGCCGCAAACCGGCGACCAGCTTTGACAACATTCTTCGGGATTTCGGCACCCGCTACGTCGAAGGGTTCACTCCTCCGAACTTCGCGGACGTCGTCGCAAACTCGCCGTTTTCTGAATAGTTCTTCTAGCGAGGACATCCGTCCATGAATGTGTTCCGCGCTGCTCTTTCTAGTGACTTTTGGATTACGGGGATCGCGATAGCTCGTTACATCCCTCGGGCCTTTCGTACAAAGCAAATCGATGGGAATCTCTTTTTCACGGAGGAGAAGCGGCAGGAGTATCGGCTACGTGTCGAGAGTGTGACGCTGAATTCGCGGCGCAAGTGGGGAACCATGGAAGTCGACCAGATGCTTCACCATCTCAACCTTGCATGCGGAGGTTCGCAAGGCTTCTACGATCTTCCCGACGAGAGCTATCTGATCTCCCGAACGCTTTTCAAATGGATTCTCGTTGACTGGTATTCGGAGCAGCCCGTTGGCTTGCGCCTCCCGACAGGCTTCAAAATTCCGCATGCACAGAGATTTGAATTTGCTTACGAGAAGCGGCAGCTACTCAAAATCCTCGAGGCCGATTGGAACGCGATCACCACAGAACAGTGGAAGCCTCATCCAATGTTCGGCAGAATGTCGCCGACGGAGTGGGGCAAGCTTCTGCAAATCCATCTTGATTACCACCTAAAGCAATTTGCGGCATGACAGCGTGTCGCGCTGCCGATTGCTGGAGGACCGTCCATGAGCACACAGGTCTAAGCTGGTCGTGTGCAAAACGTCACTGCGGCCACTTGGCCGGAAAGTCGGCTTTTCGTTGAAGTTGACTCCCTGGCAGCAAGGGATTCTTAGTTCTTCCCGGGGTGACGGGCAACCCGGCTGGATTAGTACCGAGAAACGCTTGTATTGACTGGTCTGGCCACCTAATCTGTGATCGGCTACACGGAAGCAATCGGCAACCTATCTGATAATTGTTTCGGGGCCGAAATCTCGCACCATTCACTCGGACGGCGCGCTGTCGTAAAAATGTAGTACTAATTGTGATGAAGCGAGACAAAAAGCGAACAAACAGTGAATAAAGAAGGAGAAAGTGATTCGTCGGGTTTAGTCGCAACTTGCTGATTTCCTTCGATTAGGGCCAACTCCGGCAAGTTCTGATGAAGTTGGTTGATCGGCTGTTAACCGAAGGGTTGCTAGTTCGAATCTAGCCCGGGGAGCCATATCTTTTCAGCCACTTGTAGTAAATCGTTGGATGAATCCCTTCGCGAAGGCACAGATCAGCCACCGACACTTCGGCGCGAATTCCTTCCATCGCGATGCGGATCTTCTCCTCGGCGGGAAATCTTCGGCGGCTGGCCTGTTTGGCCCGGCGGATCAACTGCCGCGCCGTCTCTCCACGGCGCCCGCCAGCCCTGCCCTCGGGCAGGGTTGCCCCTCTCTCCTCACTCCCATACTCCCCTTGCTCTTCGTCCTGCTCCGGCTTCTTCCTCAGTTCCTCTTCCATGGCTCACCCTTGTTCCTGCGCATCCTAGCGCCTGTCGGGTGAACCGAAAAGTTCAAAACCTGTAGCTTGCTAATCCCCGCATCACTCTCCCATTTCCGCTGAAGTCAGACAGATCGCAATTCATCCTGTTCGATCACCAAAAGCAAATCATTATCGAACGGAGTATCATCGCCATATTTAAATTGGCTCGATCGGTCTGAGCGATCCAGGGCCGTCGTATTGTCTCCGCTCGACAAATCTCAGAAAATAAATTTTAGCCCGAATTGTATTTGCCGCGCTGGAAACGCCGCTGTGGATTGCCCGAATTGCGGGCTGCCCATGTTGCCGTTCGGGTTGTAGAGATTGACGCGATTGAACAGGTTGAACGCCTCGGCGCGGAACTGAATGTTCAGGCGCTCAGTCGCTTTCGTATTCTTGAAAATGGCGAAGTCGACGTCTTTGAACGCCGGACCGCGGAAGGTGTTGCGGCCCAGGTTTCCGTTCTGGCCGACGGGGATACATGTCGCCGAGGCCGCGAAATCCAGGATCGAGTTCAACCCGTTCGGGCAGAATACTTCGATGGCCGTAGAAGATCGACTAGAGAAAGTGGGGCCGTAGAACGTGAGCGAAGGGTCGCCGAAGAGGCCGTTCACAAACTGCTGGTTACTAAAACCGTTCATTTTCATCCCTGGCACAGCATTTGGCCGAGCGTAGTTGTCGCCATCCATATTGAAGTCACAGCCATTAAACCAGGCGAGCACGCAATCCACGTCAAACGGTCTTCCAGATTGTAAAGTGATGATGGTGTTGAGCTGCCAGCCACCCAACACTTTGCCGCGAGCCCCTCCATCTTTGGGGCCGGGCACATCCCAGATGGCGCTCGCCGTGAATCGATGGCGCGCATCGAACTCCGCTGGGCCTCGGTCGAGGCGAGGGTGCTGGATATCCATGACACCGCTGTAATTTCCCGCGTAGGCGTTGGTGTTGAAATAATCGCCCAAGCCACCCTCGGTCACATTGTCGAGAACCTTTCCAAAGGTGTAGTTGGCAATAAACATCACGCCGTGGTTATAGCGTTTTTTGAGCTGGGCATTCATGCCCTGGTAAGTCGACTGGCTTTCATTTGAGATGTAGGTGATGGCGCCCCATCCAGGTGCGAGGCGTGTTGCAAAGAAGTTACACTGGGTCGGATTGCACACGTCCCCGTCGAAACGGTTGAAGTCTTCGCGGGTGTAACCGCCGACGCCCCGCGTTCCCACGTAGTTGACGCTTACGCCAAAGTCGTGTTGGAACTGCTGCTGAATGCCAAGGAACCATTGAAGAGAGTACGCGGTCCGCAGATTCGGATATACGCCGTTAGGTGTAACCGCGGGGCTAAAGATCCCGTCAGCGATACCTCCGTTCGCCGTCGGCGGTTGAGCCAGGTCAGGGCTGGGCGTAAAAGGAAACGTAAACGGAAGACTGGTGCCGATGAAGGCGCCCGGATCCACAAGGGAAGTGGATGCATCGGGAGGGTTCAGGCGAGACGCATTCGTATAAAGGTTCGAATACGGCTCGTTATAGGCGATGCTGAAGCCACTGCGGATGACGGTAGTCCCTTTTCCCGTCGGATCCCAAGCCAAGCCGATGCGCGGCGCAAAATTGTGGTAATCCGTATTCCACATTTGCGAAACGCGGCCCACCTTGGCGGCCGCAATCTGCTGAAAGATACCGCTGCCCGATCCCAATGTAATATTGGTAAGAACACCCTTCGTTTCGCTGGGTGTTCCGAAAACTTCATAGCGCAGACCGGCATTCAGAGTTAGACGCGACGAAATTTTCCAGTCGTCTTGCACGAAAGCTGCCCATTGACCCCACCGAAAATGGCGCGGCGTGTCCGTGAATTGACCGATGTCGGGACTGCCGGGGGTGCGGTTGACGGTAGCAAGACTCAGGTAGGGCGCGTCGGCGGCAAATGCAAAAATACTGGAGAATTCATAGAAGGGATTTGAATACAGGCGGTAATCGCTGTTTTCCTGGATGCGTCGCACATCAAAGCCGAATTTCAAGGTATGTCGGTTGATTGTGTGAGTTACTGTGTCCGTCACCGCGAACGTGTTGAAAACAAAATTCCGCGGCACGAATACTTCGCCGCCCATGGAGACTACGCCATCGTCAAACGCCAGGTCAGCGAAATCATCGGGTGGTAATCCCGCAGCTTTCAGGACTCCTGCAGTTGCGGTATTGGACGGAATGCCAAACTGAATTTGACTATTGTTGCGAGAATATGCGAAGCGCAGGTCATTTAGTGTGCTATTGGAAAATTCGTGCGTATAGCCCAACCCCAGATCCGCGAAGAAGCCATTGAATGGCGCGGTAAAGCCGCGGATGCCCGCTCCCAGCAGTTCCTGGCGCGCCACGTCGCCCGAGGCCAGAGTGTTGACCCAACGCGCGTAGAATTGATCGCGGGGACTGAAATGATAATCCCCGCGAATGAGATATTGATCTGCGGCGTTGTGTTCAATCTGACGGGCGATAGCATTGCAATAGTACAGGGTGCCAGGGATGGGGGTCGAGCAAGCGGGCGCCGGAAAATCCGTGAAAAACATGGCCGCGATCGGCGCGAGAGTTATGTTTTGAAGAAAATAGGGCGTCTCGACGACTACCTTCTCCGGCGCGCCGTCTTTTAAACGCGATCCTTCGTAATCGACAAAAAAGAAGGCCTTGTCGTGGATCACCGGGCCGCCCAGCGAAAATCCGTACTGATTCTGCTGCAGCGGAGTTTTGTCACCCGGTATGTCAAAAAAATTGCGGGCGTTCAGCACCGTATTGCGAAACGAATAAAATGCGGTGCCATGGAGATCGTTGGTGCCGGATTTGGTGATCACACTCACCACGGTTCCATTGTTGCGGCCATACTCCGCACTGAAATTAAGGGTTTGTACCTGGACTTCCTGGATGGCATCGAGCGAGGGATAGATCAGCGGTGTGCCGCCGAGCCACTCATTGTTATTGGAATTGCCATCAAGAACGAAATTATTCCCTCGCGGCGTTGAGCCGTTGGCAATGTACCCAAAATCAAAGGTAACGGAACTCGTTGGAGACGGTACGTTTGAGACCACAGGAGCGTTTGTGGCAGTAACGCCCGGTTCGAGCGAAACAAGCTGATAGACTTGCCGGCCATTCAAAGGCAGGTCGTTGATCTGCCTGGTCTGAATCGTGCTATCCAGGCGAGCATCTTCGGTTTGTACCAGTGGGGTCGTTTCGGAGACAGTAACGGTTTCCTGGGACGCGCCGATCGTGAGGGCGACGTCCGCACGGGTGACGTCGTTTACGTGAACGGGGACATTGTCAACGATGCCAGTCTTGAAACCTGATTTTTCAACGCGAATTTGGTGCAGGCCTGGTGAAAGGTGCGAAACGCGGTAAAAGCCGATATTGTCGGTCGTCAGTTCGGTCACAAATCCGGTTCCGACGTTCTTAACAGTGACTTTCGCGCCAGCAACCGCAGCGCCGGCAGGGTCAGTCACGATGCCCGTGATCGTACCTTCTGTCAGCTGGGCACTGGCTCTCGCCACGGAGAAAAATCCGGCAACGCCCAACAGCAGCAAACCAGCCGCAACAAATCCTCTTAGCTTCATACACCCCCCTGTTCACGGCCCTCGGCTGTCTGCTGTTCGCAAAACTCGCTTCGTCTTCATCCTCAGACGCTTGCCCTTTCCGGGAATCCGTGAAATTGCGGCAACCTTATCATCGTTCAAGTAGAGATTGTCAAGAATTATCTTGGCGGTGGCAGGAAATCGATGATGATCAACTCAGAAAGCTTTATGATTAGCGCAATCACAAAATTCGATTGTGAGGACCTTAGTTAAATTCCTGTAGAGATTGAGAGCTATCTTGACCAGACGGGCAAAGTCGTAAAGAATACAGCCGTTCTGGATGCAGTGATGAGAAAGCAGCTTCTCTATTTCAAAATCTCCCAGGTTTCCAAGATCCTGGGAGTCAGCCCGTCCTCGCTTCGCACCTGGGAGCAAGTTGGCCTCATCAGACCCGCCCGCAGCCAAGGACGCTATCGCCTTTATACCTCGGATGACCTTGAAGCAGGGAAGAGGATCCTGCACTTACGCAAAGAGAAAGGCCTAAACCTCGCAGGTGTCGCCCATCTCTTTTCCACGAACAAG
>DATFZN010000092.1:0-10141 GCA_035314425.1 Candidatus Acidiferrum sp.
ATACTTCGCAACGCCTTGACCACACTCGGTGTCGCAGTTGGCGTAGCTTCGCTTGTCGCCATGCTCTCACTGGGGGTCGGACTGCAGGAGTTAGCTTCAAAGCGGCTCTCGCAGAGCGGTCTTTTCGACACGGTCATCGTCACGCCCAAGAATAACCTGCGCGGCATGGGCGGACCTGCTCGCCGTGAAGCCGAAGCGGACTCCGACAAACCACCGCGCGCGCTTGACGAGGAGGCTCGCCACGAAATCGAAAAGCTGCCAAACGTTATTGAAGTTTATCCGCAAGTCCGTTTCTTTACCGAAGTCCGCTTTCACGGCAAACCATTCGCTACGGTGGTCGCGGGTATGCCCGAATCTTCCAAAAATTCCGGCTCCTTCGACGGCATCGAGGGCAATTTCTTTTCCTCGCCAACCGCCGATGAAGCGATTCTTCAAATTGAATTCGCCAAAGAACTTTCGCCGGACACTCGTTCGCTCGTTGGCCAAGATTTGGCACTCCGCTACGCCGAGCGTCAGGCTCTTCCCGCTTCTTCTGATGACGCCGCCACGAATTCCTCTGACCCAGCCGCAGCCGGTGGCGGCTTTTCCGTAGTCCCCAAAGAGCTTCACCTCAAAATTGTAGGCATCGTCGAAACCGAACCGGCGCAAGGCTTTGGTGGCTACGGCAACGCGCGCTTGCTCATTCCGCTGAAAACTGCTTCCACTCTTCGCGCCGCGCAAGTCAACGATCTTCGCGACATCGTTCGCGATAGTAGTGCGAGCAAAATCACCTATCCGAATCTTTCCGTCCGCGCGAAATCTCCCTCTCTTGTCGAACCCCTTGAGCTCGCCATCAAATCCATGGGCTTTAGCGCCTTCTCGCTTCTTGACGCGAGCAAATCCCTGCGTACCTTTTTCTCGGTCTTCGACCTTCTTTTGGGGATCTTCGGCAGCCTCGCTCTGGCCGTCGCCACGCTGGGGATCGTCAACACGCTGGTCATGGCTATTCTCGAGCGCCGCCGCGAAATCGGGGTCCTAAAGGCTCTGGGCGCCGCCGACTCCGATGTTAGGCAACTGTTTTTCGTCGAAGCCGGAGTCATGGGTTTCCTCGGCGGCATTTTCGGCGTTCTCTTCGGCTGGCTCATCGGCCGCGCACTAACCTTTGGCACCAACTTCTATCTCAAACGGCAAAATCTCAACCCAATCGAACTTTCTTCCGTTCCCTGGTGGCTCATTCTTTCCGCGATCGCTTTCGCCATTCTTGTCAGCCTCGCCGCTGGCCTCTATCCTGCTTCTCGTGCCGCCCAGCTCAACCCCGTCGACGCCCTTCGCTATGAATAGCTCCCGCTTTTCTTTCCAGACTAGACCCGGCCGGGCAGTGCTTTCTCGGCCGGGGGTGCTCAGAGGAGCGAAGGCCTTGCTCTTCTTGATTCTGTCTCCTGCGGTGCTTCACGCCACTGGCCGCGTCGAATGTAACTCCGTCACAAGCAAAATCCTCGCTCACCCCGTCGCTTACTGCATCGTTCTCCCTGCCACGTTTGACACCGAGCGGACCAAGCACTTCCCTATCCTCTATTTCCTCCATGGCCTCGGCGACAACGAACAGTTCCTAATCCACTCCGGCCTCTGGAATGTCGTCGAGGACATGCGCGACAAACACGAGCTCAAGGATTTTCTGATCGCCACACCTGACGCGGGCGTCGGTTTCTACATCAACTCGAAAGACGGCAAGAACCGCTACGAGGATTTCCTGATCGAGGAATTCTTCCCGTTCATCGAAAAGCGCTATCGAGCGGCACCAGGCCGGGCCAATCGCGCCATCGACGGAGTCTCCATGGGAGGATTCGGCGCGCTTCGCCTGGGCTTCCGCCATCCTCAACTCTTCGCTTCGGTCAGCGCCCATAGTGCCGCGCTCATCGACAAGATTCCTTCCTCCCTCTCCGCCGCTCCACCCACTCCCCGCAATCGCATTTTTGGTGCCGTCTTCGGCAGTCCCTTCGATCCCGTTTTCTGGGAGGAGAACAGTCCGCTCACCCTAGCGCGCACGGCGAATCTCGCCGGCCTGAAAATTTATTTCGATTGCGGCGAGCAAGACGACTACGGCTTTGAAACCGGTGCTGCTGCCCTCGACAAACTGCTTTCCGCTCGCCACATCCCTCACGAATTCCATCTCTATCCCGGTCGCCACGATTACCAGTACTTCGCCCTGCACATTCCCGCCTCACTCGAGTTCGCCTCGAACCGTTTCCCATAACAAAACAAAAAGGCCCCACACGCGCGACACGTGAATGAGGCCTTCTCTATTTTCCAGAACGCTTCTCAACGCGTAGGTGGCAATCCTCCGGTCGTCGGCACCGATACGCCACCTGAACCGGAAATCGCCGTCGCATAGGAAAACGCAACTTTCCCGGCACCCGGGGTTATAAATGGCGTCAACGCCGCCACCGCGGAGTTCGCTCCGTTGTAAACGGTCTTCAATCCATCGGTCTGCTCATAATTCAAATTGTCGGCCGGAAATACGTCGATTCCTGCAAACGTGGTATTCCCCGGCGAGATCGCAGGCAGCGCCCGCGCTAGCGTCCGGTGTTCCGATTCCACGCCCATGATGGCTGCGGCCACTTGCGAAAAATAAGCCAGGTCGTCGCGCCCGTAAGGTTTCCCGGCCGGGTCCTTCTGCTCATGCTCGTAAGGTTCCACCTTCGCTGCCATCAAACTGAATTCATGCACGGCCGTTAAATATGCCCCAATGAACGCATTCTCTAGCGCCAGCAAGATTGGCAAAAAGTTCGTCAGGGTATCAAACGTTCCTGCCGGAAAATAAAATGTCTGCACCGGATCTTTTCCGGCAGAGGTGCCTCCCGTCAATTCTCGCAACAAATTCGCGTGCGCAATCTCTTCCGACAGCGCCCCTTGCAGATAACCTACATTCGCGAGACTCGCTGGATTCCCCAGCGACCCGCCCGGCCCCGCTAGATTGGGATCCTGAATTACTCCTCCCACCAGTGAGTTGTAATACATCGTTGTCGCCAGACCTTCTGCGACAAGTGCTGCGGTGAATATCTCCTGCGCCGTGTCTGCATTCTTGTCATCCTTATCACCGCGATCATCGTCATCCAACCCCCGCTCCTGACCCAATACGTGTACTCCTCCGAGCAGCGTCACTCCAGCCAGCCCCGCCGCCGCCAACGCCGTTTGCCGCAAAAACGACCTCCGCCGGAGTCCCACACCAAAAAACCGGTTTTCCGTGAACGCATGCATACGATACCCCCCAAAGTGAATTTCGTGACTGCATGGGGAGTACGCGTGAGCTTTCTTCTTGGATGTACACACCTCCGAGAAATTTTCATGGCCATTCCCGCACCAGCTATCTTCTGAAATCCACAACTCGGAACGCTTGTTAAGCCCTGTCCCCCATTCCCAAAATGAACTTACCTTCCTCTATCTCCAGTCTCTGCTATCATTCCCGCCGTGTGCGTCGTCATGGAGGTTCGATGAACGTTAGGCAGAGGCTTACGGAAATTCGCGCCGGGTTCGAGAGCCCTTTTTGGGTCGCCAACATCAGCGAATTATTTGAGCGTCTTTCCTATTACGCCGCCTTCGCTTCTCTGGCTCGCTATCTGCATGAAGCCCTCGACTTTCCAACCGAACGAGCCTCGAGCCTCTCGGGTCTTTTCGGTGGCTTGGTCTGGTTCCTCGCTATTTTTGGCGGAGCGATCGCCGATCGTCTGGGCTTTCGTCGCGCCCTCTCTCTCGCCTATCTGATTCTCGCGGCGGCTTATTTCACTCTCGGTTCTATCGGCTCGCCCTGGCTCGCTCCGCTTCGCAACGCCGTTCCCCTCGGCCTTTTTGTCGGTGTCATCCTGATGCTCCCGGCTCTTGGTGTTGCTCTCGTGAAACCCTGCGTCGTCGGCACGACCGCTCGCGCCTCTAGTCCCAACGTTCGCTCGATCGGCTATTCCATCTACTACACGCTCGTAAATATCGGCGGCGCGCTCGGTCCTGTCGTCGCTTCCTGGGTTCACCGCAACATGAGCGTCGAAAATGTGTTCCGCGTCTCGGCTTTCTGCGTCTTTCTCATGTTTTTTGCCGTACTGCTTTTCTTCCGCGAACCGCGCAAATCCAGCGAAATGCCGACCGAAAGTATCGCCGTCACGATCCGCAATTTTGGCAAGGTGATTTCCAATCCCAAATTCATGCTGTTTCTTCTCATTTTTTCGGGATATTGGATCGTCTACTGGCAAGAATTCATCACGCTTCCCATCTACATTCACGATTACGTCGATCCCGCGGCCGACACCGAGCGCATGCTCTCGACGGGTCCAATCATCGTCATAACATTCACTGTCGTCGTCAGCCTTCTAACGCAAAGGATCACCGCATTTCGCGCGGTGGTTCTCGGCACACTTGTTTCCATGGTGGCCTTCGCGATCCTCGCTCTCCATTCAAGCATCTGGGCTGCCTACGCCGTGCTGGTCGTCATGGCCATCGGCGAACTGATTCAGCAGCCGCGCTACTACGATTACATTTCGCGCTTGGCCCCGCCCGGACAGCAAGGTACCTACATGGGTTTCGCGTTTCTTCCACTGGGCATTGGTTCGTTCCTCGGCGGCCCAATCGGCGGTGCCCTGCTTCACCATTTCGGTGAAGTTCGCCACGAGCCACAACTGTTCCTGTGGGCTCTTACCGCCATCGGCGTCGCGACCACTCTGTTGTTATGGATTTACGACCGGATCGTGCAGCCCGGCAGAGCGGAGGAAGGCCCGGTTTCTAGTGTTAGTTGACCATTCGCCGCAGCGAATCGAGTGCCTGCCGGGCCAGCGTATACCTCGGCTCAACATTCAGCGCTTTCTCGAAACAGCGCATCGCCTGGGCATACATTTCTTTTCCAAGATAGGCGCGCCCCAGATTGTAGTGGGGGAAATGCCTCGGCTCATATCGCCGCGCTTCGACCGCCTGCTGCAACCAGGGAATCGCTTCATCGAACTGACCGAGCTCGATCATGTACGCGCCGATATCGTTGTAGGGATTGCCGAAATCAGGATCAAGCTCAATGGCGCGTTTGCACTCGGCAATCGCCTCCAGCAAGCGTCCCTGAAAATGGTACGTCCACCCCAGGAACGTGTGTGCTTCCGCAGTGGGGTGCAAATCCAGAGAGGATTGGTAGAGCTGTACGGCGTGGTCGTAATCGCCTTCCATCTGTGCCTGATATGCATCCTGCAATACTTCCCACGCGCGAGTCAGAGTCTCCTGATTCATATGCCCATTGTGGACGGCCGAAGTGAACCACGTCAAAGGTACGAAAGTGCTAGCTGTGCATAGGGGGATACTGTCCTATATGACGGGGTGCCGGTGGAAATTCCTTCCTAGAACGTACAAAATATAGGTGTGCACTATCAGCGAGGGGGAACTGTGAACCGTACTTCGGAGAAATTCATCACCATCGGTGCTTGTGTCGCCATAGTTTGTGCCGGAATGCTTTTTGCACAAGACACCAGCAAGAAAACAGCCGGCCCAAACGCCGCATCCATAGCCCGCGGGAAGACAGTTTTTCAGGAGAAATGCGCCCTCTGTCATTACGACACCAGCGACCAGAAAAAAATCGGTCCGGGCCTCAAGGGACTAAACAAGCGGGGTACATTTAGCGTCAACGGAAACAAGATCACCGATGACAGCTTAAAAACCTGGATCGAAAACGGCGATCAGTTGATGCCCCCGTTCAAGGATCAACTTGAGCCCGCACAACTGAAAGACGTAATCGCCTACGTGAAGACTCTGTAGCCGGAGTCTTTCCCGGAGGACGGAAGCAGCGATAGATCTGCGCTCCAAAATTGCTGAAAGCAAAAGAGAAACCCCCGGCCGCCTCATTCCGCGTGGCTTCCGGGGGTTGCTAATTCCACTCTCTTCCTTACGGAAGTAAATCTACTTCAGAACGGCGTCTTTCAGGGCCTTGGCCGGGCGGAGTCGGACAACCGTCTTCGCTTTGATTTTGATCTGTTCGCCGGTCTGGGGGTTGCGGCCGATGCGCGCCTTGCGGTGTGCTTTCACAACGCGGCCGATGCCCGGGATGACGAATTTTCCTGCGCTGCCCTTGGCTTCCTTAACGGCAAGCTTATGCAGTTCATCAAAAAAGGTCACTACGGTCTTCTTCGATGTTCCGAGTTTCTCGGCGAGTACCGCCACGATCTTAGTCTTGCTCAAAGGCTTGGCTGCCATTTATTCTGCTTATCCTCCTGAGATGTCTATCCACCTCGAAACAATCGAGGCCAGCCACGAGCAAAAACGCACGTTTTTACTGCAAATAACTCGGGCCGCATCGGACTATAGCGAACGAGCGAGGGGAACGCAAGTGCCAAACAGCAAAAAGTAAGGGAAAAACGCGATTTTTTTTGCGGTATGTGCAAAACAGGCTGATTTCATGCGGCCGAACGCTAGTCGACCATTGCCGGAAACGTCTTTTGCGTGTGCTATTCTTTTACTTTCTAGCCATTCAAGGAGACGGCGCCATGTGTACGAGTCCAAACTGGAAGGAACTGAATCAATGCTTCTCAACTGTGGCGAAATCGGGACGCCCGGCCGTTGCTGTGACCTTTCTCGATGCGCCACCGCCGGGCGTCACAAAATTTGAAGGTACCGAGCCTTCGGGATGCAGCTTTTGGCGCTTAGCGGCCGATGGCCGTACCTTTTACACCGTTCCGGAAAATCATTTTAACTGCGCGGTGGGCGCCTATACCCACAACATTTCCCTTTCTCCCGAACGCGAAAAGGAAACCGAGCAAACCTTGCAGATGATGTTTGATATGGGCTATATAAAACCACTGGAAGTGCCGCAGATTCCGAGGCTTGCGAAAACTCCGAAGGCGATTCTGTACTCGCCACTCGGGGACGCCACCTCCGAGCCCGATGTGGTCCTTTTCGCGTCGAAGCCGGCCGGGGCAATGCTCCTAGCCGAAGCCGCCCATCGCGCTGGGGTTCGAACCGGCGCGCCAACCTTGGGTCGCCCGACGTGCATGGCTCTGCCAGCATCGTTAGAGCACGGTACGATCACGAGCCTAGGTTGTATCGGTAATCGCGTCTATACCGGCTTGTCCGAGGAGGAAATGTACGTTGTGGTACGGGGGAAAGATCTCGTGGCCATCGCGCTGGCTCTAGAAACAATTCTCTCCGCCAACACCGCACTTCTTCGCTACGCCAAAGGCCGCCGTCAGGAATTAGCCAGCCTCTAAGTTTGCCAATGCCTAGAAAGAGAACTGCGTATTCCTAGAGCGACGCCAGGTCCTCATAGAGGTGCGCAATGGCTTTAATTCCGCCGAAGTAATTCTCAAGGGCAATATGCTCGTCTGGCGCGTGAGCATTCTCGTCTGGCAAACCAAAACCGATCAGTACGCACGGAACCTTGAAGGTATCGTGCATCTGCGTGACGAACGGGATGGATCCGCCTTCGCGGATAAAAACGGCTTTCTTACCAAATCCCTTTTCCAGCGCATTTTGTGCCACTTGGAAAATCGGTGCATGAAACGCTGCCACCCAGGGCTTACCGGTGCTTAATACTTCAAATTTGCAACGCACGCTTTTTGGCAGCAGTTTGCGAATATGCTTTTCTACTAACCTGGCAATTTTCCGTGGAGATTGCTTTGGAACCAAACGAGTGGAGAATTTTGCGAATGCCTTACTGGGAATTACGGTCTTCGCTCCTTCCCCCTGATAACCACCCCAAACCCCGTTCAGTTCGAGCGTCGGGCGAATCCACAATCGCTCGACGGTCGAGAATCCTTTTTCACCGAAATAACCGGGCGCGCCGACAGCTCTCTCGAAATCCTTAACTTTCCAAGGCAGTTTTTTGAGTGCTTTGCGCTCGGCAGGAAACACCGTATCCACATCATCGTAAAAGCCGGGAACCGCAACCCGAAAATTCTTGTCATGCAGCTTGGCAAATAGCTCTGCGAGGATCGTCAACGGATTCGGAACCGCTCCGCCGTACACACCGGAATGAAGATCGCGCACCGGTCCGGTAAGTTCGATCTGATAATAATTCAAGCCTCGCAAACCATAGGTGATCGAGGGCGCGCCCTGGCCGAGCATCGAGGTATCGGAAACGATCAGTGCGTCGGCCTTCAGTTTTTCTTTATTTTCCTGCACGTAATCCCACAGGCTGACACTGCCTACTTCTTCCTCTCCTTCAATCAATACCTTGATATTGACAGGGAATTTGCCATGAAGCTGATGAAGCGACTCCAGTGCTTTGATGTGGATGTGCACTTGCCCCTTGTCATCGGCTGTGCCGCGCCCGTATAAATTCCCGTTTCGTGATTCAGGCTCGAATGCCGGTGAAGTCCACAATTCCAAAGGCTCCGCGGGCTGCACGTCGTAGTGTCCATAAAAAAGAACGGTGGGCTTTCCAGGAGCTTCGAGTGATTCGGCATACACCAGAGGATGAAGATGGGTGGGAACGATTTCCACTTTGGGAAATCCCGCAGCGCGAAGATGCTCGGCGACCCATTTCGCGGCTCGTTCCGTGTCCCGCTTGTTTTCACTTTTGGCACTGACCGATGGAATCCTTAGAAATTCGCATAGTTCGGTCAAATGCTGTTCGCGGCGACCTTCGATAAATTCAGTAAGGTTCATAGCAAGCCCTCAGGCACAGCAACCCGTCCACAGAATGAATACGTAAAATTTCAAATAAAGTTGCGGTATCGGGACAACCGAACGAGAAGATGAGCGCCCAGCCCGCTTATGCCAATTCTACGGCCAGCGATAGGAGTGGTACAAGTTTCCGCGTTAATTTTTTCGTCGCTGCTGGCGCCGAGTTTTCTGCTTCCCCTGCAAAGCACGGCAACGTGCGGAGCCCATTTGAGTCCCAACGCGCCATGGTAGTTCGGAGACACCTGTACCTAAGGGCAATTGACGAAGATTGCGGCTGCGCCCAAGATGGGCCCATGCAGGAAACCGTGCGCGTAAGTTCACGAAGGAGCCAGCGCGTCTTTCACAAGATGCGACTGAAGGTGCATGGCCGTGCGCACAACGGTAAGAAGTTTCGCGAAGTTTGCGAGACCGTCGTCGTGAACGCCCACGGCGGCTTGCTGGCGCTCAGCAATGAAGTGGACAACGGTGAAATGATCATCTTGGAAAATCCGGTGACCCAAGAAGAACAGGAATGCCGGATCGTCTTTATTGGTGAGGCCGGAAACCGCGGTCAACGCGTCGGCATTGAGTTTCTTACCCCTGCGCCCCATTTCTGGGGCATCGAATTCGAAGCGCCGGAATCTCCCGCCACCTGATTCCTAAGCACAAAATTGCCACGGGCGTGGTGCGGAAGAGTCTAGACGAGCACTGCCGTGCCCCCAACTCATGCGGGGTTGGTTCTCGGATTGGGAGCGAGCGAACGGTTGCGTTTGAGCAACCAATCGGCCAAGCGCCACAGGAGTAAAGCCCCCACAAGCACGCCATAAAAGACCGGCTTGCGAACATCGGACTTTACCAGCCAATAGTAATGAATTACCCCGCAAACGGCGGCCAGATACACGGCACGGTGCAGCATCTGCCAGCGCTTTCCGCCCAAGCGGCGAATCCAACCCTTCGTCGAAGTAATGGCCAGTGGTATCAAGAGAACAAAAGCCGCAAAACCTACGGTGATAAATCTTCTCTTCTGTACGTCACGCCACATCCCCGCAAGATCAAAGGACTGATCCGGGCCAATGTAGGTTAAAAAATGGAGGCAAACGTAAAAAAAAGCGAACAACCCTAGCATACGCCGGAAACGAATGAGATCGGGTAGGTTCAACAATTTTCGAAGAGGGGTAATCGCCAGGGTAAAAATTAGGAAGCGAAGCGTCCAATCTCCTGTAGCGTGCTGTAGATATTCGACCGGATTGGCAGTTGCCTTCCCTTGGTAAAGACGCAGGGCTATCACGAGTGACGGGACCGTGCCCAGTGCGAACAAGCTAACCTTGGTCCACTTGCTGGCAAGAACTTTGTTCAACGCATGGCTCACTTTAGTGAAATTTCTTCAGGTCCATACCGCTGTAGAGACTGGCAACTTGGTCGCTGTAGCCGTTAAACATGAGGGTCTTGCGCGTAAAGATTTCGCCAAGCCGCCGCTCGGTGGCTTGACTCCAGCGGGGGTGTTCCACCTCCGGATTGACGTTCGAATAGAAACCATACTCCG
>DATFZN010000093.1:0-41349 GCA_035314425.1 Candidatus Acidiferrum sp.
ATGTAACGATTACGTACAAAAACGGAACGAAACTCGACGGATATATTTTCGATCGCGTCGGGGGGAAGACGTTAGAGAGTTCCTATGTGCGGGTTTTGCCCAAGGATTCGAGCCAGAGAGTGAAAATTGCGTATTCGGATATTGCAGCGCTAGCTTTTTCTGGGCGCGATACGGCGGCCGGGAAGAGTTGGGAAGCCTGGGTCGGGAAATATTGGCAGAAGAAGACGGCTGGTGAAGCCGATATCCGGATTGAGCCGGAGTCGCTAGAGGAGTAAGCAAAGAGCCGTGGTAGCGACGGGGCCGAAAAATCCGCACCTTTTCAGCTCTAGGGCCCCGGGCAAGTTAAGTTAGGGATTTCCGCTGGCCGGGTGGCGCAAATGACGGTTTTTGCAACAGTATCCTGCAAGTTATAACTGGTCTAAATCTCTAAAATTCAATAGCTTACCAATTCCTGTAGGGCCACGCGCACGCGCGCGCCGCGGTAGACAATAAGCCCTTTCTTGTGATAGTGTTAGGTATAGCGTTTGTTGCTCTTGTACTAACCTTTTGATTCGTCAGGGGGGCTGCGAGAACACTCTCGGAGCCTTTTTTTTCGAGTAGAGAGGCTGTCACGACGTTGGGGATCCGGCGCACGGACTCAAGAGGGGCTAATGCAATTCAATTTCGAGGTACAGCAGTGTCAAAGGAACAAGGAACAGTGAAGTGGTTCAATGCTTCGAAGGGCTTTGGATTCATCCAACGCCAGACCGGCGAAGATGTATTCGTACATTTTTCCGCCATTCAATCCGAGGGCTACAAGTCTCTGAATGAAGGTCAGGCAGTGGAATTTGAAGTCAAGAAGGGTCCGAAGGGCCTTCAGGCGGAGAACGTAACAGCCCTCTAGCCTGTGCATTGGAAAGGTCCTCGAGGGGTCGAGGACCTTTCACAACCAGTCGAGTTTAGGAAGGCAAGAAGAAAGCAGAGCGGTAACAGGAGGAAGTTGTGCAAGTAATGCAAGAAGGTCAAACCATCAAGCATGAAGTTTTCGGACTGGGAATCGTGACGCAAGCGGACGCAGAGCGCACGGCGGTGGATTTCGATGACCATGGCCCAAAACTGTTCGTGACGAGCATCCTCACGGCTGAAGTGATCGGCGAACCGCCCGCTACCCCGCCCAAGACCAAACGCCGCCGGAAAGCTTCGGCAGCCGCAAAAGCCAGCAAGAAGGCCGCCGCGGCAGCTGCAAGCGCAGTCACTGCTCGTTAGCATTCGCAAGTCATTCATCGACACCTCTGATAAAACACCCCTGGGCCGGATCGGGCCTAGGGGTGTCGGCGGCTCTTCCCGCAGTCGGGCACCCCGGTATTCCCGGTCGAGAAAAGCGGTCTCCTACCTGTCTGATACGTCGCATTCCCCTAGATAAGTCTTGAAAGAGGTACCGCCAATAGTAGAGTACGAACAAGTATTTTCGTTGCCATTCAAACGATTTAAGCGGAGGAGCACGCGCTATGAGCAAAAGCGTAATGAGCCAGCCTCTGTTGCTGGTGTGCTTGGGGCTGCTGGGGCTGCTAGACGGCAGAGCGCAGTCAGTGGCGGGAGTGACAGAGAAAGAGATCGTGATTGGATCCTGTGCGGCGCTGGAAGGCCCCTCGCAGTTTCTGGGTCGCGAAACAGTGAGTGGCGCAGAAGCCTATTTTCATCTGGTGAATGAGGAAGGCGGAATAAACGGCAGGAAGCTGAAATTGGTGTCGTTCAACGACGACTATGATCCCGAAAAGGCTCCGGGCTGCTGGGACAAGTTGATGCAGGAGAAGCCATTTGCGCTGGGCTTTTTTGTGGGCACGCCGACGGCGCTAAAATATGTGCCGCTTGCGGAAAAAAACCAGATCCCGATGGTCGGCTTATTTACCGGAGCACAAACGCTATACGCACCCTTGCGCCATTGGGTGATCAACGTGCGGGCATCGTACTACGACGAGACTCGGGAGCAAGTAGATGGGTTGTGGAAGGTCTTGCACTACCGCAGAATTGGAGTCATTTACCCGGATGATTCCTTTGGGAGCGCCGTGCTTTCGGGAGTGCAAGCGGCGTTGACGGCAAACGGGGGCACGCCGGTGGCCACGGCCTCCTATGTCCGCCAATCCAACCAAACTGGAGCAGCGATCGATCAGGTGCGCGGGGCGAATCCGGACGCCGTCATCGTGGTAGGGCCATCGAATACGGTTGCGCCAATTCTGAAACAAGCACACCAGAGGGGCTGGCATCCTTTGTTCGTAACGGTTTCGTTTGTAGGCACCGATGAACTGATTCAGGAAGCGGGCTCGGATGCTGATGGAATGGTGATTACCCAAGTGGTGCCGCCTTATTATTTGACCGACCTGAAGACGGTCGCGCTCTATCGCCGAACAATGCTGAAATACGCGCCAGCTTCGAAGCCCAACTTGGTGAGCCTCGAGGGATTTGTGGATGCATTGGTGATGGTGGAAGGAATGAATAAAGCGGGCAAGGAATTAACGCGCGAAGGATTGATCCGCGGGATTGAGTCTATCCATGAATGGGATGCCGGGCTAGGGCCGGACTTAAGAATAGACTATTCGGCGAAAGACCATAAAGGATTCGATCACGTGATTCCGACGGTGGTGCGGAGCGGAAGGATCGTGCCCTTCACGGACTGGACGATTGTGCCAACGAAGTGATCCTGCCAGAAAAGAGTGGAAAGCCGTCCTGCGGCATGTTCTAGGTCGCGGCTTCGGCTTGGTCAAAGGCGTGGTAAGAGGAGCGGACCAGGGGACCGGATTCCACGTGCTTGAAGCCCATCTGTTCGCCGACGCGTTTGTATTGGGCAAATTCGTCGGGATGGACGAAGCGGATGACCGGTAGATGGTCGCGTGTCGGTTGGAGATACTGTCCGAGGGTCAGGATGTCGGTCGCTTGCCGGGCGAGATCCTGCATGGTCCTGAGGACTTCGTCTTTTTCTTCGCCGAGTCCCAGCATGAGGCCGGTCTTGGTCGGAATGTCCGGATGCATTTTTTTCGCGCGTGAGAGTAGTTCGAGAGAGCGCTCGTAGAAGGCGCCTTTGCGGACCTGGCGATAGAGGCGCGGGACGGTCTCGGTGTTGTGGTTGAGGACGTCTGGCTTCACGGCGAGTACGGTGTGGAGGGCGTCCCAATCGCCGCGAAAATCCGGGATTAGGACTTCAACCTTGCAGCCGGGTACCCGGTTGCGGATCTCCTGAATGGTACGAGCGAAGATGCGCGCCCCACCATCCGGTTGATCGTCTCGATTGACGCTGGTGACGACAGCGTAGCGGAGCTTCATGCGGGCGGCGGCCTCGGCAACGCGATGGGGTTCTTCTTCGTCAGGAGGACCGACTGGCTTGCCAGAGGGAACCGCGCAAAAACCACAGGCACGGGTGCAGATATCCCCCAAGATCATAAAAGTGGCGGTACCGTGTTCCCAGCATTCCCCCATGTTCGGGCAGCGGGCGGATTCGCACACGGTGTGCAGACCGAGGGTGCGCATGGTGCGCTTCAGCTCATGATACTTTTCGCCACCAAAAAATTTAACGCGGAGCCAGTTCGGACGGGGGTGGGCGTCGGCGGGGGGCCCGGCTACAGGTGCACCAAGGATGTGAAAGGGAGAGGCCATCTACGGGGTCCCGAAGCACCATTTTACGTGGAATAGAGAGTTGTGTCCAAAGGAATGGTGGAGCAAGTGGAGCAACAAGCGCGCGAAATCAGAGCGGGTTCCGCGAAGAGCGCACGAAGTCGCGGAGACTGGTGACATTGGGGCCATAGGCGCCGATGCGGCCGGCGTCGACGGGAAGGCCCAAGCGTTCGGCGAGATCGAGATCGACTCCGGCATCGTCTAGTTCCGACAAGCTGAACCCCGCTGCGGGCAAGACGCGGTTCATTCCCGACGGATAGACGGGCCGAGGCGGACGATGACGCTGCCACGGGCGGCGAGCCAGCTCGTAGAATTGTTTCCAATCGCGTTTGTGCCAGCCAGAAGTCATAGGCAAAGTCGAACCAACCTTAGGATGCGGTTTGTCCTGGGAAGGTTCCTCACCAGGAAAAACCCGAATTCGTCGTCACGAGCGCTTTGTTTGGCAGCGATGATCGACACTCTTCATATACCCTAAGCCAAGCGAAAGCAGAAGAAAAGTTGGCCTGATGTTTCAAATCCGGCAACGTAGAGAATGTTCCGCAGGAAATTCGGTGAACAAGAATTCCGAGACGAAACGCAAGCGCCCGCGAGCAGCGTGGAGCGAAACGATCGCCAGTCCAAACCGGCCGCATACTACAATCAAAGAATTCCGTTAGCTAGAACAATAATTTAGCCCTGTGAATATGTACGGAGCGAAGTCGAGCGGAAGAGTCAAGGAGCGCGCGCCTGAAGCGCAAGGGAACAAACTCCGGGCGCAAACCTGTCCTAACGAAAAAACTGGAGCGAAGAAAAAGAGCGAAGACAGTTACCAGCGATTGCCGCGATCGCCGCCACCGCCGCGATCACCTCGGTCTCCGCCACGGCCACCGCCGCCGCCACGGCCACCGCGATCACCACCGCGTCCGCCACCGCCGCCGCCGCTAAAACCGCGTCCACCACCGCCGCCCGAGCGCTCGGTTTGCGGTCGTGCTTCATTCACCACCAAGTTCCGGCCCCCGAAGTTCTGACCGTTGAGGGAAGTGACGGCGCGATCGGCTTCTTCATCATTGGTAATTTCGATGAAAGCGAAACCGCGCGACTGTCCTGTGAAACGATCCCGAATCAAACTTATCGCCGAGGGATTAACACCGACTTGCCCAAACCACTCCTGCAGCTGTTCTTCCGATGCGTTGAACGGAAGATTGCCGACGTAAAGCTTCTTCACCTGCGGACTCCTTCTGCCCGGAACCGAATGACGATTGCGGAGCGCACTGGAGAGACCTTGACCGCTGGGGGGGCAGACCGGAGAAGGTGCCACGGAAGCGGGAGGTACAGATCAGTGGTCTCGTGCATGGTCTCGAATAAAAGCTGTTTTTGCAACCAGAATTAGTAGAGAGGGAGCAAGAGGGAAGTACCAGTCCTCGGCCTAGGATAAAGACTGTAGGCAAGTGCCTGCTGTTGCTTAGAGACCGAGCGCGCCCCCAGCAGCGGGAACGGTGATAGGATGCGGCTAGAGGGGCACCTGCGTAAAGAGATCGACATGCACGGCACAATGATGGACTACTCGCTTGTGTTGCCAGAGTTCCTGGAACGCGCTGGAAAACTGTTTCCGAAGATCGAAATTATTTCTCGTAAACCGGACCGCACACTCGTGCGATCCAGTTATGGCGCCCTTTACGAACGCGCCAAACGGCTGGCGTCGGCGTTGACCAAGTTGGGAGTCCAGCCTGGAGATCGCGTGGCATCGATGATGTGGAACCACGCCGGGCATCTCGAAGTATTTTTTGGCGTGCCCTGCAGCGGGGCGATTCTACACACATTGAATTTGCGGCTGCACCCGCAGGAGATCGCCAACATCGCCAATCACGCTCAGGATCGGTTTCTGATTATTGATGACGTGCTGCTGCCGGTGTACGAACAATTCGCGAAGGATGTGAAATTCGAGAAGGTCATTGTGGTGCCCTATGGATATGAAACGGTGCCGAGGAATTACGCGAATTATGAAGAGGTACTAGCGACGGGCAGTTCCGAGTTTTGCTATCCAAAAATTGCCGAGACCGACGGAGCGACGATGTGCTTTACCTCAGGAACCACTGGGTTTTCAAAGGGCGTGGTCTACACGCATCGATCCGTGGTGCTGCATTCGATGGCCGAGGCCATGGTCGATACATTCGCAGTGAGCCATCAGGATGTGTTGCTGCCGCTGGCCCCGATGTTTCACGCCAATGCCTGGGGAGTGCCGTACACGGCGGTGATGACCGGGGCCAAGATGGTGTTGATGGGGCCTAACGTCGAGCCGTCGGCGATTTTGGATTTGATGATCAGCGAAAAAGTAACGGCGGCAAATGCTGTGCCGACGGTGTGGATCAGCGTTCTCGAGGAGCTTGAGAAAAATCCCGGACGGTGGCATTTCGACCGTCCGGTGAGAATCGTGAGTGGAGGGTCCGCGCCGCCGCTCGAATTAATGCGCAAAATGGACCGATTCGGACTTAGGATTCTGCACCTCTGGGGATTAACGGAAACTTCACCACTGGCAACAACCGGCCATCTAAAATCACGAATGCAAGACTGGTCAGAAGAGCGCAAGTATCTGGTAAGAGCCAAGCAGGGATGGCCGGTGCCCTTGATCGAGTTGCGAATCATGCGGCCCGAGGGGGAGGCGCCCTGGGATGGCGAAACCGTGGGAGAGGTGGAAGTGCGCGGGCCGTGGGTGGCCGGAAGCTATTATCGAGAACCGGATCAGGCGGAGAAATGGAGCAAAGACGGATGGTTTCGGACAGGCGATATGGGAACGATCGATCCGGAAGGAATTCTGAAGATTGTGGATCGCTCGAAGGATTTGGTGAAGTCTGGAGGGGAGTGGATCAGTTCCGTGGACTTGGAGAATGCGCTCATGGGACATCCTGCGATACGTGAAGCGTGTGTCGTGGGTGTGCCACATCCGAGGTGGCAAGAGAGGCCGTTGGCATTGCTGGTGCTCAAACAGGGAGCCAACGCCAGTAAGCAGGAGATCCGGGAATTTCTGGCGAAAGATTTTGCCGGGTGGCAGATGCCGGATGAATTTGTGTTTGTCGAGACGATTCCGAAGACCAGCGTGGGTAAATTCAAGAAGACGACCCTCCGCGAGCAGTACGCGAGCTGGAAGTGGAGGGAGTAGGCGAGGGAGCGGAAAAAGAGTCCCGCAGGGGTAGAAACGTAAGAAAGAACTGAGCTGGCGGAGCCAAAGCCCTCGGCGGAATTTAGGTGCGGTAGCTGGCGTTGATGCGGACGTATTCGGCGGTGAGGTCGCAGGTCCAGAAGCGGGCCGAGGCGCGGCCTCGGTGAAGATCCACAACGAGGAGGACGTGCGGTTCAAGGAGGCGATTGCTGGCGGCGCGTTCATTGAAATCGAGAGGCTGACCGCGGCGCAAAACCGGGATGCCCGCCATATGGATGTCGACGCGATGGGGATCGAACTTCACTCCGGCGCGGCCAGCGGCCGCAAAGATGCGCCCCCAATTGGGATCGCCACCGGCGAATGCGGTTTTAACGAGTGGGGAAGTGGCGATGGTCTGGGCAATTTTGCGGGCGCCGGCTTCCGTGCCCGCGCCGCGGACCTCGATTTCGATGACCCGTTGGGCTCCTTCGCCGTCGGCGACGATTTGCAGTGCAAGCGAGTGACAGAGTTCCTCGAGGGCTTTGCGGAAAGCGCGATGCGCCCTGGTGTTTGCTTGAATCGCAGGCGTGCCTGCAGCACCATTTGCCAAAACGATGAGCGTGTCGTTGGTGGAAGTGTCGCCGTCGATGCTAATCGAGTTGAAGGTGCCCTTGATTACGTCCTGAAGAGTTTTTTGCAGAAGTGCGGGAGAAATATGGGCGTCGGTGGCAACGAAGGCGAGCGTGGTGGCCATCTGGGGGTGAATCATGCCAGCCCCTTTGGCACAGCCCACCAGGTGGACACGTTTGCGCGCCATCGAAAACCAAGTGGACGCCGTTTTGGGAACCGTATCGGTGGTGCAGATGGCTAGCGAGAGTTCCGCGAAAGAACGTGCGGAGGGGCGGCGGTTGCGCGCGACTCCGGGAAGTGCGCGAAGAATTTTTTCAGTGGGGAGCGGGACACCGATGACACCGGTGGAGCAAACGAATATTTCGCGAGGCTGGCAATGGAGTTGGCGCGCGGTGTCTTCCGTGGTTTTCACGGAAGCCTCATAGCCGACAGTTCCCGTCGCGCAGTTCGCGTTGCCGGCGTTGATAATGACCGCGCGCATGCACCCTTTTGAGGCGCGCAAGTGGGCCTTTGAAACGGTTACCGGCGCGGCAACGACGAGATTTTGCGTGAAGACGGCGGCAGCGGAAGCCGGAACGTCGCTAGCAAGCAGGGCGAGATCGAGCGCACCGGTTTTTTTCAGACCGCAGGCAGTGGCGGAAAAACGGAAGCCACGCGGCAGGGCAGATTCGGAAAGAGCAAGCTTCATGCGGATGCCCCCATCGTTAACGTAAATACTTTGTGGTTCATGGCTCGTTGCTGGCAAGTTTGTGGAGTCTTTGTTCGAACTGAGCGATGGCCGAACGAACAGAATTTTCTGAAGTGCCTCCGGGAACTGCTTTGAAGGCAATGGCCGATTCGAGCGTTGGCAGGTTGCTGAAAAACTCCTGGTCAAAGAGTGGCGAGATTTTGCGCGCGTCGGTGGGGGAAAGCTTGGTCCAAGCAACTCCTTGATTTTCGGCTTCGCGCAGCAGTTTGCCGACCAGATCGTGCGCTTCGCGAAACGGCGTACCAGCGCGTACCAGGTAATCGGCGGCTTCCGTTGCCAGCAGAGCGGGATCATCGGCAGCTTGGCGCAGGCGATCTTCACGGAATCTTGTTGCGGCTAGAGCACCAGCAGCGACAAGCAGCATGCTCTGGATCTGATCGAAAGCTAGAAACAGAGATTCCTTGTCTTCCTGCAAATCGCGCTGATAACTGCTGGGCAGGCCTTTAAGGACGGTGAGCAAAGTGAAAAGCGAGGAAATGACGCGGCCGGTTTTGCCGCGGATCAGTTCCCAGGAATCGGGATTTTTCTTCTGCGGCATGAGGCTGCTGCCGGTGGAAAATTCGTCAGGGAGAATGACGTAAGAAAAAGGCTGCGAAGCGAAAAGAACGAAGTCTTCGGCGAGGCGCGAGAGGTGCGTGGCGATGGTAGAAAGCGCAAAGAGATAATCGAGGGCGAAGTCGCGATCGCTTACGGCGTCAAGACTGTTGGTTGTGATCTGGGAAAAACCGAGGTCTTTGGCAATGGCCAGGCGATCGATGGGGAATGCGCAACCGGCGAGGGCGCCCGAGCCCATGGGGCAAGCATCGGCACAGCTGACGGCATTTCGCACGCGCGAACAATCTCGATAAAAAGCTTCGGCATGAGCGAGAAGAAAATGGGACAGCAGAATGGGTTGAGCGAACTGCATGTGGGTCATCCCAGCCATGGGGATGTGCAGGCAACTTTTCGCCTGCTCGATAAAAACGCGAAGAAAGTCGACCAGACCGCTCAGAATCTGCTTGCCCGAGTCGGCGACGAACATACGGAACTCGGTAGAGACGAGTTCATTGCGGCTGCGGCCAGTATACAGCTTCCAGCCAACGGGACCGAGCGCGTCGACGACGGCTTTTTCGGCGAAGTGATGCACATCTTCGACTTCAGCGCCGAATTTCTCGACCCAAGCGGGATCACCATTGAGGCGTTCGCTGATATCCTCAAGCGCCCCGAGGATCTGGCGCAATTCCTGTTCGGTCAGAACTTGGGCGCCGCGAAGGGCTCTGGCCCACGCGCGGTCAACGTCCAGCTGGAACGGAAGGAAGCGCCGGTCAAAGGAGAAGGAGCGCTGAAACGCGTAAAAGCCCGCGTCTGGCGCGTTCCGAAAGCGTCCTCCCCATAAACGATCGTCCTTGCGATCTGTCATTGCAATCTCGGTTTCTGTGAAGAGTTCAAATCGTGCGACGCAGCAAACCCGCGAATCTAGGAATTCTGGGTGCCTGCTTTGGCGCGGGGCCGCATGGTGACGGGAAGCGAGAACAAATTGATAAAGCCCTCGGCGTCCTTCGGATTGTACCGACCCATAGTGAAGCTGGCGAGGTCTGCGCGATAGAGCGAATAGGGAGAGAGACGCTTGGTAACATTGAGCGTGCCCTTCCAGAGTTTCAGACCGACCGAACCTGTGACGCGTTGCTGGGCGACGTTGAAAAAGCCATCCAGGGCTTCGCGCAACGAGGTAAACCACAAACCGTTGTAGACCAGATCGGCGTAGCGAACTGCCAGGGTTTGCGCGAAGTGGGCGGTTTCGCGGTCGATCGTGAGGCGTTCCAGTTCCCGATGGGCCATGACGAGCAGTGTTCCGCCGGGAGTTTCGTAGGCGCCGCGGGACTTCATTCCGACCAGCCGATTTTCGACAAGCTCGGTACGGCCAACGCCGTTTCTAGCGGCGATTTCATTTAGGGCCTCTAGAAGTTCGATGGGGCCAAGATTTCTACCATTTACAGAGACGGGAGTGCCGGCTAGAAACCCGATTTCCACTTCTTCCGGTTGCTCCGGAGCCTCATCGGGAGAGACGACCCATTGCCACATGTCTTCACTCGGAGCATTGGCGGGATCTTCCAGTTCGCCGCCTTCGTGGCTGAGGTGCCAGATGTTGCGGTCGCGGCTATAAATATTTTTGTTGCTCTGTTCCACAGGGATTCTGTGCTTGTCGGCATAGGCGATGGCGTCTTCGCGAGAATCGATATCCCATTCGCGCCAGGGAGCGATAATTTGCAGATCGGGCGCAATGGCTTTGTAGGCCAGTTCAAAGCGCACCTGATCGTTGCCTTTACCGGTACAGCCGTGGGACAAAGCGTCAGCGCCAAGCTTCAGCGCGAGTTCTGCCTGGCGCTTGCCCAAAATGGGGCGCGCCATCGAGGTCCCCAACAAATAGGTGTGTTCGTAGACAGCCCCGGCACGCAACGTGGGCCAGATGTAATCGCGGATGAATTGTTCGCGAAGATCCTCAACGTAAACGGCGGAAGCGCCGGTGGCCACGGCCTTTTTGCGAGCCGCTTCGAGGTCTTCCTGCTGGCCAAGGTCACCGATCATGGCGATGACTTCACAACCGTAATTTTCCTTGAGCCAGGTAATGATGATGGAGGTATCGAGACCTCCGGAATAGGCGAGAACAACTTTTTTAGGTTTCTGACGCTGCTCAATCAATGGTTGATCTCCTGAAATTTAGTTAAACAGAACTTTGTGAATCTTTGACTAAAAAGGAAAAGATACCGCAGAGACGCGTGGGGACCGCGTGCGTCCGCTTTCCGCTGGAAGGGCGAGTGGTTGTGAGCTCCCCAGGCAACTTGAGCATCTCAAGAGTAGAGGGCATGCAAGATGGCTTTCTGGACGTACATGCGATTCTCGGATTGGTCCAGGACGATCGATGACCGGGCATCGAGAATTTCGTCGGTGACTTCGGCGCCGCGATGAGCCGGAAGGCAGTGCATGAAGACAGCACCTTTGGCAGCGTGATCCATCAATTTGCGATTGACCTGATACGGCTTGAAGACGGCGTACCGAATTTTTTCTTCGGCCTCAAAACCCATACTGGTCCAAGCATCGGTGTAGACGGCTTGCGCATTGTGAACAGCTTCTTGGGGATTGGTGAAAAGTTCGATGCGAGCTTTTGTGTGTTTGGCCATCAGCCGGCCATCGGCAAGCACGTCTTCGGCCGGCGCGTAATTAGCGGGCGTCGCAATGCGCAGATGCACACCCAGTCTGGCGGCGAGATAGATGAGTGAATGGCAAACATTGTTACCGTCGCCGACGTAGGCAAGCTTGAAACCCTTGAGCGAGCCGAACTTTTCTTCAAGTGTGAAAAAATCGGCCAAAGCCTGGCAGGGATGAAAACGGTCGCTGAGAGCGTTGACGACCGGGATGGAGATGGAAGCAGCCATTTCGTCCAGAACATGCTGCTGGTAGACCCGCGCGACGATGCCCTGCACCCAACGTTCGAGATTGCGGGCGACATCGGGAATCGATTCGCGTTCGCCCAAACGGGCTTGGGTGTGGTCGAGAAACACGACATTGCCGCCCATGCTCTGGATACCGACTTCAAAGGTGACCCGGGTGCGCAGGGATGGCTTCTCAAAAATAAGAGCGAGATGCTTGCCCCGTAGAGCGGCGGCATAGCGCCCTGGGCGTGCTTTGATATCGCTGGTGCGTTGCAAAAGATCGCGGGCGTCTACGGGGGACCACTCCGCTCCGGTGAGCAGATCCTTGGCGATCGCGACAGGAAGTGCGAGTGTTGCGGTCATTTCTATATTCTCCTTCAAAACTAAACTGCGGCCAGGGCGGCGTTGTCGGTCGGAAGTGCAACTTTCACGACGCGGGTACCGGGTAGCTCGGAAAAGACTTTTTCATTCCGAGCAGTGGCAAACAACTCCGGATCGAGGGCCCGAGCCGCGCCATTTCCACCCACGATGCGGACCTCGCTAACTCCTCCGCCGAGCGCGCGCTTTGCGGCTTCCAATTTGAGGACCATGCCGCCAGAAACGACGCCTGAATCGATCAAGCCATTGATTTCGTCCGAGGCAATGGCCGACAACACTTTATCGCCATCGAGGACACCGGCGACATCGGTGAGATAGACAAGGTGGTCGGCAGCAATGAATTCCGCGCAGGCGGCAGCCATGTGATCGGCGTTGATGTTGTAGAGTTCGCCGTCGGCGGCCTGACCGAGACAAGCAGCGACGGGAAGAAGTCCTTCGCGCCAGAAAGATTCGAGCAGGGAAAGGTTGACGCCAGTAAGATAGCCGACAAAACCGAGGCTGCCTTCGATGTCATTGTGAACCAGCGGCGCAGCGCGAAAGCAATTGGCATCGCCAGCACTAACTCCGATTGCGGGATGACCAGCGGCAGAAATCGCGGCGGCCAGACGTTTGTTGAGCAAGCCGGCGAAAACCATGACGGCCACATCGCGAGTTTCACAATCGGTAAGCCGGAGGCCACTGACAAATTTACTTTCGATGCCCAAGCGCTTGAGAGTTTCCGTGAAGAGTCTGCCGCCGCCATGGACCACCAGAATTTGATGGCCATGCCCGGCCAGTTTGGCGATGTGGCCGGCGAGCTCTTTGACCAGTTGCGGTTCTTCCAGCAGTGCACCCGCGAATTTAACTACCATTTTCATAGCAAGCCCGTTTGCTCCTTCCTTCCCAGCATTAAATTCAAGTTTTGTACCGCTTGCCCGGCCGCGCCTTTGCCGAGATTGTCGAGGCAGGAAACGACGATCAGTCGCTGGCCCGCGGAGTCCAGGGCAAATCCGATATCGCAGAAATTCGTTTTGACGACGTGCTGCAACTCCGGGATCGTCGCGGCAGGCCAGATGCGCACCATCGGGGAGTTTCTGAAGAAACTACGGTAGACGGCCTCGACGGACTCGGGAGTTTCTGGCGCGGGCAAGGTGACATAGATGGTCGAAAAAATTCCGCGGGCGACAGGAAGCAGATGCGTGGTGAAAACCAGCTGAGATTCGGAAACGCCCGAATGTTCAAGAATTTCCGGAGTGTGGCGGTGCGAGAACAGGTTATAGGCGCGAAGGTTTTGGTCGACTTCGACGAAGTTCAGATCGCGACGGGGCTCTCGGCCTGCGCCGCTTGCGCCGGATTTGCAATCGCAGACGATCGATTCTGCCGACGCGAGCAACCCCGCTTCTCCGAGTGGGCGAAGAGCAAGAATCACGCTGGTCGCGTAGCAGCCGGGATTGGCAACCAATTTTGCTTCGGCAATCCTCGAAGCGAACAGTTCAGGTAATCCGTAGACTGCTTCGCGCAAACGCGAGGCCTCGGGTGCCGCGAGCTTATACCAGGAAGAAAACGTTTCGGGCGATCGGAAGCGAAACGCTCCGCTCAGATCAATCACGCGCAAACCCGCGTCGAGCAATTGCGGGGCAAGTTCCGCGGAGACTTCATGCGGCGTGGCCAGAAAAGCCGTACCCGCCGAGCTTTGAAGAATGGTCTCGATAGAAAGCTCCTGAACGGGGGCTTCGCCGCGACCGCGCAATTGGGGAAACAGCTCCGTTAGACAATGAGCGTGATTCGTTTCGCGGAGATAAAAGGTGGGGCGCAGAAGTTCAGGATGGCGCACAAGTAGCGTAGCCAGCTCAAAGCCGGTGTAACCAGTGACACCAATGACGGCAATGACTCGGGGGTCTCTCATCGCACTTGCGCTTCGATTTTCTTTTGCAAAGATTCGCGGGTCTTGCGATTGGGCGTGATGATCAGGACGGTATCGTCGCCTGCGATGGTCCCGGCAATTTCCGAAAAGCGAGCGCCATCGACGGCAGCGGCCAAGGGCTGAGCGCCGCTCGGAGGCGTTTTGAGAACCAGTAAATTTTCGGCAGCGCGAAGATCGAGCAAAAATTCGCGCAAGGCGCGAGTCAAAGGTGGGACCGTGCTGACATCTTCCGTAAGAGCGGTCGCCAGTTTGTACCCTTCGACCGTTTTGGCCATCTTTAATTCCTGAAGATCGCGAGAGAGCGTGGCCTGGGTGACGCGCAGCTTCTGCTGAGCCAGGCGGCGGCGCAACTCTTCCTGATTGCCGACACCTCCGGCGGCAATCAACCGAAGAATCTGTCCGTGGCGAAATGTCTTGGTAGCGCTCATTTGTATATTCTATTCACCCAACCGCATATTTATACAGGATCGTCTCGCCCCGGTAAATAGAATTCTTGCGCGCATTCCGGTTGCGGCAGGCCGAGGCCAAAACACAATACGCGCCTAGATTTAGGAAATGGCCGTCATGCCGGGGCCCCCGTGGACAGAAGGACAGGTGGCCTGTAATGCACAATTCGCGGCATCCTGAGGATACTGCTGGATTTTCTGCACTGGGAATGTTACCTATCAGCCATCACCTTTTTTCGACCATGAATGAACTTTGCCACATTTCAGGATGCAAACACGACGTGCCTGCCGCTCTGGCCGAGCGGCGGCTTTGTATCCTGCATTTCACCCTGTCGCTTGAAGCCAGCTGCGCGGAAATGCGGCGGGAAACGGCACTGGGCAATACGGCCCATGAGCGGCATCGGGAGATCATGAGTTTCATTACCGAGAATGGGGAAAAACTGGCGCGCGTGGCGACCAGCGGATTGCATTTGACGGACGATTTAAAAGCGCGGGTACTCAGCACGTTTTTGACGTTGATGAATTTGCGGGAGAACCTCGATAGAGCTTCGATGCGAACGCCCTCGGGCCGCGGCGGGATTTACCGCTAAGCGCCTCTAGAGGTTTGGCATCCTGCTGTCGTTCAAGCAAACAGCAGCAACTCCAGAGCAGTGCCATGCGGGACGGTGTCAGATCGGCCGGGCTACGGCACCCCACTGGGATTAAGCGCCAAGATATTTTGCATAGAGCGAGCGGGCGACGGCAGGATCGGTCGTGCCTTTGATTATGGCGCGTCCATCGGGGAAAACAGTCATTTCGTAGGGGGGGACGCGGAAACGCAAGAGAAATCCATTCTGCCGCAGATCCCTGACCGTGGCGCCGAGGTGCCGCTCGAGCGCGGGCAAATCGAGCTCCCGATGGCGCTCGTGGATCTGCACGGAATCCCGCCCGCACAGGGTAATATGGGGTTGCGCTTGGCCGGCGAGGTACGAGAAATCGCGGCGAGCACAGGCTCGACATTGCGGGTTTCGCGGCGGAACAATCGATTGGAAACGGCCAGACCACACGTCACAAGAGAGCAAGCGCCCATGGCATGATTCTTCCTGGCCGGAGAGGAATTTGATGGCTTCTGTCGATTGCAGCGAGGCGATCAAATTTACTGCCGGGCCGAGAATTCCGATCGTTTCGCAGGTATCTTCGAAACCAATTCCCCAAGAAGAATCGAGCAAGCAGGCCAGGCAAGCGGAGTGGCCCGGGCGAATGGTCAGGCTCACGCCGTAGCTTGAAACGGCCGCAGCATAGATCCAAGGGGTGCCTGATGAGACCGCAAAATCGTTAATGAGAAAGCGGGTTTCAAAGTTGTCGGTACCATCTAGAATCAAGGGAAAACCGCTTAGCAACTCGGTGGCGTTGCTCGGGTTGAGGTCAGCAACGAAGCCTTCCACCTGGATATCGGAATTGATGGCGCGAAGCTTGCGTTGGGCGGCTAGAGCCTTTGGTAAGGAGTCCCGAGCATCCGACTCCTCAAACAGGGTTTGCCGTTGCAGATTGGATGGCTCGACGAAATCGCGGTCGATCAAGCGCACCTGGCCTACGCCCGCTCGCACCAGGAGGTTGGCGGTCGCGGCACCGATCGCCCCACAACCAATAATGACCACACGGGAGGCCAGCAAGCGCTGCTGCCCGTGGGGGCCAATACCCCGGAAGAGCATTTGGCGCGAGTATTTTTCATGGAGGGAGTCCGTCACGTAAAGTAGAGTTTCCTAATAACCATAATAGCGCTAGAGGCAGCCGAAGAAGCAACGCGCCTATGCTACGCTTCGTCTGAGTATAGATACGGATGAAATCAGGCTGGGACAATGGGTTACGGGTTCTGCTGCTCCTTGGATCACTCTTCGGAGCTCGGAGTTTGTTCGCCCGAGCAGACCGTCCCCAAGAAAAAGAAACTCCCGCGGGAGCCAATGTCATCGAAGTCCGTTTGGTGAAGGAAGATGGCGCGGTGCTGAGGCTTCCGCCGGGAATTGCCGTGGAGCCGGGTAAGCCGCTCAGTCCGGACCAGGTTGCAGAAAGCCTTCGCGTTTTATACCAGACCGGGGATTTCGCAAACCTGCGGGCGATTCTCTATCCCGAAGCGGGCGGGGTGCGGCTGGATTTCGTTGCCGAGGAAAATCTTTATATCAACCAAGTGATCATTGAGGGCGTTATCGCGCCGCCGACCGAGTCGTCGGCAGCGGCGGCAATGCAGCTGTCGCTCGGGCAGACCTATCACCAAAGCGAGGTCACAGAGGCCGTCACGCGGCTCGAGGATACGCTGCGCGAAGAGGGGTTATACCAAGCAAAGATCAAGCTTGAAAATCACGTGAATCGAGACACGCATCAGATCGATATCATCGCCCACGTGGTTTCCGGTGCGCGGGTGCGTTTGAGCAAAATAGATCTGCTGAACAATACGGAATATGCCGACGGCTATCTGCTTTCCCGATTCAAAATGAATCGTGGGCGGGAGCTGACCATCGCAAGGGTGAGGTCGGGAGAGGAGCGCATACGCAAATTTCTCGAAAAGAAAGGGCACTTGAGCGGGCGGGTCTCCGTTCGGCGGGGCGAATACGATGCGGGGGAAAATACCATTCCGCTCACTTTGGAGGTGACCGAAGGTCCTCGGGTGCAGATCCAGGTAGATGGAGCAAAATTCTCAAAAGATCAATTGAAGAAGCTGGTGCCCATCTATCAGGAAGGTTCGGTGGACACCGATCTGTTGGAAGAAGGAAAGCGAAACCTTCGGGAGCGATTAGAGCGGGAAGGCTACTTTGACGCCAGCGTGAACTACAGCACGACAGAAGGTGAGCGGGTAGGAAGCAAGACGGGATGGAAGGGCTCAGAGCAAACCATCACCTATACGGTCGATCGCGGACCGCGGCACAAACTGCTGCGCATCGAGTTCGCGGGAAATCACTATTTCAGTGACGCCCTGTTGCGAAACCGACTGACGATCGTACCCAGTTCCTGGGCCGTGCGGCCAAAATTCAGTCGACGATTGCTCGACAATGATGTGGCGTCGATGAAGAGTTTGTATGGTGCCAACGGATTTCTGTCGGCAAAGGTCGAAGGAAAAGTTCTAGATGATTTTGATGGCAAGACCGGCGATCTAGTCATTCGATTTGTGATCGATGAAGGAAAGCAGACGCTGGTTTCCAGTTTGCAGATCGAAGGGATGAAAGCGATCTCTGAGGAGGAAATTCGCAGCGTGGTGGGATCCTCACCAGGGCAGCCGTATTCAGAGATCAACGTGGCCAGCGACCGGGACAATATCCTGGCGCTTTATTTTAACGATGGATTCCCGAATGCCTCGTTCACCTACACGGCCGAGACCGATAGACCAGAAAGCGGCGAAACCCCGGCAATAAAAACAGAGGAAGAGGAGAAAGAAAACGCGCAGGCTGCCGCGGGGCCCGCCGGCATTCCGCGGGCGGAGCCGGTGAAGCTGGTCTATAAGATCGTCGAAGGATCGCAGATACGAACGAAGCGCGTTTTCTTGACTGGTTACAGTCACACGCGGCCACACGTGATACAGCGAGATGTAAAGGTCAAGCCAGATCAGCCGCTTCGTGAAGGGGACGTCGTCGAATCGCAGCAAAAGCTGTACAACTTGGGAATTTTCAACCGGGTAACCATCGAGCCACAAAATGCCAGCGGAAGCGACCCCGATAAGGATGTCGTGGTGCTGGTAGAGGAAGCCAAACGCTACACCATCGCCTATGGTGGGGGATTTGAAGTGCAGCGCCTGGCGAGTACCAGTAATCCGACGGGGGGTGAGCTAGAGGCCGCGCCACGAGGAATTCTGGAACTTTCCAAACAAAATCTTACCGGGCGAGCCGATTCGCTTTCCTTCAAATTGCGCGGCAGCACGATTCAGGGCCGCGCATTGCTGGTGTATTCCTTGCCCGATACCTTCAATAGCTCCAAATGGAGTCTGCAGACCACGGCTTACGTGGAAAAAACGCAGGACATCAACACTTTCTCTGAAGTGAAGTACGAAGGAAATCTGCAGCTCACGGAGCAATATTCGAACCGGACCACATTTCTGTTTCGCTACGCATTTCGAAAAGTTACCGTCAGCAATCTGAATATTCCTTCCGATGAAATTCCCTTGTTCAATCAGCCGACCCTGGTTTCTGAGTTCAGCGGGACGTGGTTCCGGGATACCCGGAACAACCCGGCCGACGCCACAAAAGGAACTCTGACGAGCGCCGATTTTGGTGTTGCCGGAACGGCGATCGGCAGCAGCGCAAGTTTTCTGCGGCTGTTTTTTCAGAACTCCAGCTATACTCCGATCACTCGAAATTGGAATTATGCCCGGTCGATTCGACTGGGAATCCTCGAGCCGTATGCCAGCACCGTTTCGTTAACATTTCCAGCACAGACGACCACACCGCCACCGCAAGTCATCCCACTGCCCGAGCGGTTTTTCAGCGGAGGCGGAGCAAACCTGCGCGGATTTGCCTTAAACCAGGCTGGACCGCGCGATTCCATTTCCGGCTTCCCGGTGGGTGGACAAGCGTTATTGGTAATCAATCAGGAGTTGCGGTTTCCTCTGAAGGTACCGTTCGTGCCTTCTGGATTGGGCGGCGCTTTTTTTTATGACGGTGGGAACGCCTATAGCCGTCTGAGCCGGATGACGTTCCGGTGGTCTCCGCCCGAGCCAGTCTTTGAGCCTGCGTATCCGGGCTTGCCCTTCAGCCGATTCAATCCACAACACTGCGTGTATAACTGCACAAACGAGCTGAACTATTTCTCTCACACCTTGGGATTCGGCTTGCGGTACGCCACACCGGTCGGTCCGATTCGAATTGATCTAGGCTACCAAATCAATCGGCCGGAGATCGTTATTCCTTGCAAAAATTCAGCGGTGTTTTGCCAACAAGGCACGCACCTGCCGCACTTCCAAATCTTTTTCAATCTTGGATCGAGTTTCTAATGCGAAAATACTCACCCATTTTGCTGCTAACCCTACTGCTTGCGATGGGCCGCGGAATCTGCGCGCAAGAAGTGGTGGACCGGATTGTGGCACGGATCGAGAACGATGTGATTCTGCTGAGCGATTTGCGGCAACTCAGTCACTACCAAATGTTTCTGGACGGAAAATCGGAAAGCGACAGCAAGCTTCTGGATCTATTGATCGACCAATGGATTGTGAGGAATGAAGCGACGGTTTCGCGGATCGCGCAGCCAACGGAAGAAGATGTGGATAAGAGCTTAGCCCGGCTGAGACGATCGTTTTCTTCAGCGGAGGAGTTCGAAGAACGAAGAAAACAGAGCGGACTGTCTGAAGAAGATCTGCGCAAAATGACCAGGTCACAGCTTTATCTGAGCAATTATCTCGATACCCGATTCCGCCCGGCGATCCAAATCGACGATAAAGACATCGAGGACTTTTATCAGACTCGCGTGGTTCCAAGAGCCCGCTCGCGGGGGCAAGCGCCCCCGAGCCTTGAAGCGTCGCGTGATTTTATCCAAGAAGCGCTGGTTCAACGGGCAATCAACGAACAAGCAGAGAAGTGGTTGAGCGAAAGCCGGACGCGCGTCCGCGTGGACAATCTGCTCGAGGAGGGAGGAAAGTGAGCAAAGAGTCCCGCCGGCAAAAAATAAGATGGTTGGAGCATCTGTTGTGGGTACTGGGGACATGGAGCATCCTGGCGCTGGCACTGGCCGTTATTGCCGTGGGCAGCGGGCTCGCGAATCCACTGTTGCGGCGCGCCTTGATCGATCGTTTGGAATCGCTGACGGGCGGGCACGTGGAGATTCGCACGGTTTCGGTCGGATGGTTTTCACTCGATGCTACGGTAAACGGTCTGGTGATCCACGGCACGGAGCCAAACGATACCGAACCATTGGTGAGTGTAGAACAAGCCAAAATTGGTTTGCGAGTGGATTCGTTTTGGGGGCGGAAGGTTTCCTTAGGGGAACTGCTTGTGGAACGGCCGCGTGTGCATATCCGGGTCGAGAAAAATGGCAGCAACAACCTCCCGACGATCAAGCGTGGGACCAAATGGAACCAACCATTAGGGGAAACGTTGCTTGATCTGCGCGTGGGGCATGTAGAGATCAAGAATGGGGAGTTGTTGTACAACAACGTGAAGTCACTGATTGCCGTTGAGGGGCGGGATCTGGGGCTCGACATTACCCTGGCAGGCACGCCCGGGAATCCATTGTATCTGGGGATGTTCAATTGGGATTCTGTGGAATTCGGGCGAAAAAAGGATCTGCCGATTCCCGCGAACTTTTCCGCAAAGTTCTCACTGGGCAAAGAAGGGCTAACGATCGAGCAAGCGATTGTGGACGTCGGTCGGTCGCACCTGGACCTGCAAGCGGAAATGCCAAATCTGGAAGTACCTCTGTTCACCTACCGTTACCGCGCGTGGCTCGACTTGCTCGATATACGCGAGGCGTTTCTCACCCCAGAAGTACCTTTGGGAAGAATCGATTTGCGGGGTGAGGGGACCATCGGCCCGGGAAAGGTTCAGGGCAGAGGCGGGTTTGCCGGTGATAACGTTACCCTGCAGTTTCCGGATTTCCACTCCGCAAATCTTATGGCCCGCTCGAGTTATACGCTCGATGAAAAGCAGGTGGTTCTGCCGGACTTTGCCGGATACGCGCTCGGGGGGAGCGTGAAGGGGCGCGTCACGATGAAGTATGACGGGTTACAATTCCGCGCGGAAACAAGAGTGCAGGATGTGCGGCTTTCCGAAGTTACCCCGGCGATCGATCACCAAGGATTTCCGATTGATGCTCTGCATTGGGATTCGGTGCTGAGTGCGGATACGGTCGAGACTTGGCACGACAATTTTAAGGATTTTGACATAACTGCCGCGGTGCGATTTGATGATCCAGAGGAACTCAAACCCGGTCATCTACCCTTACACGGTGACTGGAAAATGCATTACAAGGACGCGGCAAGCTCTTTGGAGATCCAAGGATTTGAATTTGAGACACCTAGCTCACGCGGAACTCTGAAAGGTGTTCTTGCACCGAATGGTACTGCGATCGATGTTCATCTGAAAGTCGGCTCGCTCGAAAACTGGAGCGATTTCATCCACGCAATCTCCGGCGATAAACCGGGTAGCGCCCAATCGCAACCGAGGTATGCAGGTTCTCTAGAGTGGGACGGAAGCATCACCGGCCGATCGAGCGGAGCAACGTTTGAAGGGCGCTTCCGCGGTGAGAACTTCCGATACGCCAGTGTGCAGATCGATTTGCTCGAGGGAGAGATGAGTTTCTCACCAGAAGCGCTCAAGATCACGCACGGACGGGCCACCCGCGGACTGATGAAGGCGGCCATTGACGGCGAGATGGAACTGGACGATTGGGAATTTAGGCCGGATAGCAAGTGGTCGAGTGAAATTAACTTGGAGAAAGTACCGCTGGAAGGTTTGGAACAACTGGCAAAGGTGAACTATCCCTTGCACGGGTTTCTGACCGGACAATTTAGGGGGCAAGGAACGCGCGCGGAACCCGCGCTGACCGGCAATTTCGATTTGGCGGAAGGTGAAGCCTATAGCGTGTATTTCAATCGACTGCGCGGCCAACTGAATCTGCGGGCAGACGAAGTAAGGCTTTCAAACGCAGAGTTACGATTTTTTGAGCCTGGGACGGAACGGAGCGGGGCTGGCATTGTGACGGGAAACGTTGCCTACCGGTTCGCCGACAGATCACTAACCACGGAACTGGTGGGAGCTTCTCTTCCGCTTGAGAACTTCAGGGGCATCAAATCGGCGGGATTGCCGATTGGCGGCCAGATTACCTTCCGCCTGAAATCGAGCGGTCCCGTGGCGCGACCTTCGGCGGAAGGAACGTTCCGGGTTGTCGATTTAAAGGTCGCAGGGGAAGTGATCGGAAGTATCGACGGAGAATTAAACTCCGATGGAAGGGAAGCGAGTCTCAAAGTCAGATCGGCGATGAGCACGGGAGGAATTTCCGGCAGCGTGAAGTTGGGATTGCTCGAGCCAATGCCGGTGAACGGACGGATCGGCATTCAGGATATAAATCTGGATCCCTACTTGCTGACGGCTCTGCATCTTGAAAAATTCTCCGGGCATGGCGCGGCCGTCGGGGAAATTACCGTCAGCGGGGACCTACAACATCCCGAGGGTATTGTAGTTGATGGAAATTTCACGAAGCTGATTCTGAATTACGAAAACGTGCAGTTAGAAAATTCCGGGCCAATTCATCTGACCTCGACACGAGATAGCCTGAAAATTCTGAGCGCCACGTTAGAGGGCGCGGCCACCAACGTAGACCTTAGCGGCCAGGTACAGTTTACCGGTAAACGCGCGCTCGGAATGAAACTGAATGGTTCACTGGATTTGCGGTTGCTGAGCGCGTATCTCCCGGGGATCGATGTGAACGGCCACGTGGAAATGAACGCTTCCGTTGACGGAACCCTCGACAGGCCTCGCATTGTCGGCCGCATGAAATTGCTGGACGCCTCGGCGCGATCCGCCGATTTTCCGACCGGCCTCAGCAAGGTACAAGGTGATCTGGTGTTTGATGCAAACCGGTTGTTTTTTGAAAACGTGACTGGGGAAGCGGGTGGAGGAATTCTGAATTTGAGCGGAACGGTAAACTATTCGGAGCGGCCGTTGCGCTACGACATTTCTGCAAGGACCGACCGGTTGCGCATTCGGTATCCAGAAGGATTGAGTTGGCTTCTCGGCGGGCAGTTGCGGTTGTCCGGAACGCTGGATAGCGGGCTGCTGTCGGGCAAAGTTTTGATCCAGCGCGTGAACCTCAATGAGGGATTGGAGTCAATGGGCAACCTCGTTTCAACCAAGGATACTGGCGGCACCAGCAGTGCGTTCCTGCGGAATTTGCAGTTTGACGTCGAAGCCAGCTCAACGCCGGATGCCCGGATGGAGTGGCCGGGAGCACACCTGGAAGCGGAAGCAGGTTTGCGGGTGCGGGGAACTGCGGAGCACCCGATTCTGTTGGGGCACATTCATGTTTTGTCGGGCGATCTCTATTTTCGAGACAATCACTATCGCGTGACTCGCGGAGACTTGAATTTTGCGAATCCATTTCGTCTCGATCCGACGATCAACGTGGAAGCGACGACAAACATTCAGCAATACGAGATCACGCTGAACTTTACAGGACAGTCGAGCAAGATGAGCCTGGCGTATCGTTCCGATCCGCCGCTCCCGGGCAACGACATCGTCACCTTGCTAGCGCTCGGACAAACGACCTCTGAATCCACACTGCGATCGGGCGGCAACGCTTCTTCAGGGACTGCCGGCGCCTCGGCGTTGCTCTCGGAAGCGATTTCCAGTCAATTGGGCGGACGCGTCGAACGGCTCTTCGGGATTACCAGATTCCGCGTAGATCCTGGGCTGGCAGGGATCGGCACGACGGGTTCGAACCAGAACGCAGCGGCGCGAATTACTGTAGAACAACAAGTGACGCGCGATCTGTCGATTATGTACGTTTCCAATGTCAGCTCGACGCAACAGCAGATAATTCAAGTGGAATACGACATCTCCCGAACCATTGCGATTGTCGCATTGCGCGATCAGAACGGAACGTTTGGCGTGGATATTAAATTCAAAAAGCGCCTGCCTTAAGTGAAAAGTCCGCTCAGGGTTGATCCTGTTTGTCAGCGGCCTGCTGCGGCGCGGAGTCTTCTGTCCGTCGCTGGGGATAGCGGCGAACAGGAGCATTGGCGAGATGCGCGTTTTGACCGATTCCGGGATTTTCTTCCTTGGCTTGCTGGAGCGCTTCCCGCACCGCTTTGCTAGCGGTCAAACGGCTGGCCTCCTGGATTTCCCGCGAAATTTTCGGAGCTTCCTGAGCGACCTTCTGACCGAGTGGAGACCCGTAAAACTGCAATAGGCCTTTGATCTCTTCCTCGGAATAGTGCTTGTCATAGATTACAACCAGTTGCTCGGCGACCTGCTCTACATCGAAACGCTTTTGGTAATCGGAAATCACCACATTGATGAACGCTTGCCCTTTGTCATTATTCGGAACAGAGGCTAGCAATTTTTCGCGGTACTGCTCGGAGGAAAAACGGACCGACTCCTGAACTTGATCGCGAGCGCCGACCAGGTCGAGAAGAGAGCGAATATCGGCTTCTTTGGAGGGGTCCATCGGCACGGATTTTGCGGCAACCGTCTCTGAACCGGAATCTGACTGGGGGGCGGCTTCGACAGAAGCAGGGGAAGTTCCCTGAATCGCGAGCAGGAACGCTCCCACATAGATCACAATGAGTGCAAGAATTGCCTTCATGACTTCCTCCGCCGGCGAGTTGTCTAGACCCACGACCGAGTGTAGAGAGAAGAAATGTGCCGCGCGCCTGCTCGAGAGTGCAGAGTTGCTCGGGGCATCACTGGCCTTGCGGCCAGTTTTTAGATACAAGTGGACTGGAGGGAGCAAGGCCTAGCCTGGATGGGCGACCCGAGGAAGCGACTTGTTGAGGACGGAAGAAGCAGAATTTGAGGCAATGCGCGAGCGCATGGTGTGCGACCAGATCTTGCGGCGCGGAATTGTGGATGAACCGGTGTTACGGGCGATGCGGCGTGTGCCTCGGCAAGAATTTGTTCCGCCGGAATTGCAGAAGGAAGCCTACAAAGACGGCCCGCTGCCGATTGGCGAGGGGCAAACGATTTCGCAACCGTATATTGTGGCGTACATGACCGCCCGATTGGGTCTTGTCGGAGGAGAGAAAGTCCTTGAAATTGGGACCGGATGCGGATATCAAGCCGCTGTGCTTGCTTCGATTGCCAGAGAGGTGCACAGCGTGGAAGTTCACAGCGAGTTGGGACGGGCAGCCAGCGAACGGTTAGCTCGTTTAGGGTATTGCAACGTGGAAGTGCACATTGCTGACGGTTCGATTGGGCTCGCGCCATATGGGCCTTACGATGCGATTCTGGTTGCAGCAGCAGCCCCGGAAGTGCCCAGACCGTTGCTCGAGCAGCTGGCAGAGGGCGGAAGGATGGTCGTGCCGGTGGGACGGCAAGAGGAGCAATTGATACTGTCGATTAGAAGAAGTAGCGGTGAATTTATTGTGAAGCGGGGGGAGTCTTGTCGATTTGTGCCGCTGCTTGGCCGCTATGGATGGAGGAATTCTTAATTTTGCCGACCAACCCCGCCCCGGATTTGTCCATTATTATTCCCTCCTACAACGAGGCGACTCGCTTGCCCGGATCGCTTGAAAGAATCGCTAGCTATATCCGCAGGCAACGACCGAACACCGAAGTCATCGTGGTGGACGACGGCTCGACGGATAAAACAGCGGCAGTAGCCGAACAATTTCGCGGGAAAATTGCGGACTTGCAGGTCCTTTCCAACGGCGTGAATCGCGGAAAAGGGTTCAGCGTGCGGCGTGGATCGCTCGCGGCCAAGGGGAATATTATTTTGTTCACGGACGCTGATTTGTCGGCGCCAATCGAGGAAGCAGAGAAGTTATTGCAAGCTTTAAACGACCATGACGTGGCGATCGGCTCGCGGGCGATCGATCGCAAGTTGATTGAAGCGCACCAATCGGCGTTTCGGGAGTTTGCCGGAATTTTATTCAACAAAATCGTACGAGTGATTTTGCGTTTACCTTTTGTAGATACGCAATGCGGGTTCAAGGCATTCCGGCGGGAACGCTGCCAGATCATCTTTGAGCAGCAGACGATTGAGAAGTTTGGATTCGACCCGGAACTTTTATACCTGGCACGGCATCATGGACTGGCGGTTGTGGAAGTGCCGGTGCGCTGGGCGCACTCCCCGGCGACAAAGGTCAGCATGTTCAGAGACAGTCTCGAGATGTTTGCCGACGTGTTCCTCATCCGGTCGAACCAAGTGCGCGGCCGGTATCGCAAGGAGAAGTAGACCTACTTTGCTACACAAAGTACTTGACATTGCTTGGCGACTTCGCTAGCCTGCCCTCGTGCGTTCTCCTCATCCTCTACGACCTGCCGCTAACCCCATCCCCATCGATGCGCGGGCGGCCGACCATCTCCGCTATATCCGGGAAACCATGGAGAACGCGGCAGAGTTTACCGCAGTACCGGGTTGGGGCGGTGTGGCGATGGGGATCACCGCGCTCGGAGCATCGGTGCTGGCAGCCTCGCAAAAGACACCCCGCGCGTGGTTGGCGGTTTGGCTAGCGGAAGTATTTGTCGCAGTAACCATTGCCGTGTCGACTGCGGCTACCAAGGCGCACCGGGCAAATTCTTCGTTGTTTACCGGACCCGGGCGAAAGTTTGTGTTGAGTTTTGCGCCACCGATTTTTGTAGGCGGATTGCTGACATTTGCGCTCTTCCCCCTGGGAGCGGTGGTGGCGCTACCGGGTTTGTGGTTGTTACTCTACGGGGCGGCCATTGTCACCGGCGGAGCGTTTTCGGTTCGCGCCGTGCCGATTCTGGGGTTGTGCATGATGGTTCTGGGGACTGGCGCCTTGTTTCTGCCGGCGCGCTGGGGAAACTTCTTTATGGCCGCGGGATTTGGGGTGGTGCATATTGCCTTTGGAGTATGGATCGCGCTGAAATACGGCGGCTAAGAGAGACGGCGGAGAATTGCGCATGGCGAAGTCATCGACAGTTCGACAGGAACAACCTGCACGCGAGGCCGGGCCCCAGGCGGCACGCCAGGTTGCGGTGGAACCACCCGTTTCGGCGAACCTCGACAGATTGATTCATGAACGGATCCGACTGGGAATCGTGAGCGCGCTCGCGGTAAACCGCTCGTTAACGTTTAACGAACTAAAGGCCTTGCTAAAGACCACGGATGGAAATTTAAGCGTGCATGCAAGGAAGTTGGAAGAAGCGGATTACATCGTGTGCACAAAGTCGTTCGATGGAAGATTGCCGAAGACCGAATACCGGTTGACGGCGCTCGGGCGGCGGACGCTGGAGAAATACCTCGATCATATGGAGGCGCTCATTCGGGCCACCCGGGAGCGGTAAAAAAATTTACTCTTTAACTTTATGTTGCAAAGTACATTGTATTGCGTAGTCTAGGAGGTGGGCATGCCCAACCTAGTTGTAGGAGGTAGCCAAGTGGCTTCGGCCGGAGCCAAAGGGATGCTCCATGTGGCGATCATTTGCGATGGCAATGGACGCTGGGGAACTGCCCATGGACAAACACGCCACGAGGGCCACCGCGCGGGCGCAGAGGCCGCCAGCCGGGTCATCGAGTGTGCGTCCTATCTCGGGATACACACACTAACCCTCTTTGCGCTTTCTTCGGCGAACTGGAGAAGGCCAGCAGAAGAAGTAGCGGAGATTTTGCATATTTTGCAGGAGTACCTGCGGGAAGAGACCGAGTATTGCGTCCAGCGAGCGATACGGCTGACCGTCATTGGGAGGCGGGACCGCCTGCCAAGCGCTTTGCGCGAGGCGATTGGCGAAGCCGAGGCACGGACAGCGAATGGGAAACGCTTGTATGTGCGGCTGGCAGTAGATTATTCGGCGCGGCAGACACTCTATCAGGCAGCCAGTAAATTTTACAAAGTGAAACATCTGTCGAGCGAGGAGTTCGCAAATCTGATTTCCGAAGTCCAGCGTGGAGGACCGACCGAGGTCGACCTGCTGATTCGCACGGGAGGAGAAAAACGGTTGTCCGATTTTCTCCTGTGGGAATGCGCGTTTGCGGAATTTGTCTTTTTGGAAAAGAAGTGGCCGGATTTTACTCCGGTCGATTTGCGTGATGCCGTTCTGGAGTTTGAGAAAAGGGAGCGCACCTGCGGTCGACTCCGGCAGGACTATGCCAGTACCTGCGAGCGGGTTTGACAGATTCTGCGCCCGCAGCCATGCCAATCTTGTTTTTGCTGCATCCGGCCGGTACCCTTCCGCGCTCTAACTCCCTCTGAATCATATTCTTACGAATTGAGTCCGTCCCAAGCTGGGCGCAGACCTTTGGGCTCCCGGTGTCGTCTATACCACAGGAGAAAGTTATGGGAGCCGTGGGACTCACGCTGCCCTGGAAGCATAGAATCTCTACGGCAAAGCAAGAAGAGGAGTTTTAGATCTTGAAACTGGCGAAGTGAACTCAGATTGCTCCAAAATCCGGATCGGGACGCGCCTGGATGCCGGTACGCAAGCGGTCCATGGCAAAAGCCTTCTTGAGCACTCTGGTCGCTGTTTCGGTCAGTCCATATTCCTCCAGTTCCTCTTCGCGGGCATAGGCCACATGAGTCACGTCGCTGCCGGCCTGCGCTTCGCCAGAGATTCGTTCGCAAAGATAGTCAACGATAACGAAATGAAATTTGGGGACCATCGGTTTGCTCAATTGTTCTTGTTTGCTATCGAAATAAACGCGATCAAACACTTCGATCAAATCGAGGACGCGGACGAGCAAACCCGTTTCTTCCCGTAGTTCGCGCGCTACACCCTGCTCGAGAGACTCACCGAGTTCGAGCATGCCTCCGGGAATGGACCATTCGCCGCGCAGCGGCTCGCTGCCACGGCGAATCAACAAAGCCCGGCCATCTACGATGACCACGCCCCCAACGCCAACCACTGGCCGATCTGGGTATTCTCGGGCCACGAACTTGCTTTTCCTTCTACCGGGAAGTAGCGGTACACTTTTCTAAGGGGTGGTTCCCCTCTGCGTATATAATAACTGTACCGCGTAGTTCGAGTTGTTCGCGGCTATGCCGGATAAGATCAAATCGGAGGATGGAGTCGTGCTCCGTTGCCCAGAATGTGCCGTTGAAATTGATGTGGATGAAGACGAAGTAGAAGAGGGCGAGATCCTCAGCTGTCCGGAGTGCGAGACGGAACTCGAAGTGTCTCAGACCCATCCGGTAGCGCTAAAGCCCATTGCCGACGACCTCGAAGAAGAGGAAGACGAGGATGTGGAAGAAGACGACGAAGAAGAGGACGAAGATCTCGATGATGACGGAGATCTGCCCGATGAGGACGAAGAAGACGAAGAAGAGGACGACGAGTAGTTAGAAGTGGCCGCTGGCATCTTTTGCCCCTTCCGGATCATCGAATCCACGGAGCATAAAACCGCCTGAAACTCAATCGGATGCAAAGCCCAATCGCCGTTGTTCTCACGGGTGTTTTATTTGCTGCAATTCTCGCAAGGGCTCAAGAACCTGCGCCGGCTGGGGCCGTAGCAGAAAGTGCGCCGCGAGAGAATGCGGGAAAGCCCGAATCAGCTTCTAACGGGAACAAGGGTAAGGTTCCGCCGTACGTCGTTCTCGGAACTATTTTTAATGAGAATGCCCTTTCCTATCCGAACGTTCGGGTGCAGGTCCGGCGGGCCGGCGAGAAAAAATTTAGGTGGGAGACGTACACAAATTCGCGCGGGGAATTTGCGCTGCGAGTTCCCGAGGGTCAGGAATACGAGCTGGTTGTTCATGAGAAAACTTACAAAGATGTATCTCTAAAGCTGACTGCAGATAACGGGGTCATCGAGCAGAGATTGTCCATTCGGCTGGAAAAGAAGAACAGGGAAAAGGACAACAGCAAACAATGAGCCTACCGAGGGTGATCGGAACACTATGCCTGGTGCTGGTGGCTGGCGCCGGGATGGTGACGGCACAAAGCTCGAAGAATGAAACTCATCTTCGAACAGCGAGCGGGCAGGTGACCGATAAATCGGATGAACCTGCACCGGGTAGCGTGGTGTTTCTGAAGAATCTACGAACCAATGCGGTGAGCAGCCGGTTTGCCGATAAAGACGGGAATTACCGCTTTAGCGGCTTAGACCCGAACGCAGACTATGAGCTACACGCAGAAATGGGCGATATGCAATCTCCGGTGAAAACCATGTTCTCGCTGGACAGCAGGAAGGAAATGACTCTAAATCTGAAGCTCGATAAGAAAAAGAGTACTAAGTAGTTTGGGACTTGATCAACGCCGATACTCAGGTTGTGCCCTCCATCGGTTAGACTGAAATTCAAGAAAAATCAAAGCAAATGCGGCGACAGGGGCTTGGAAGAATACAGGATTCGAGTGCATAGTCGGTTCATTCACATTTTATGGCTGCTGGTAGGGAGCGTTTTGGCTTGCGGACCCTTGTGCTTTGCAAACGACGAAAAGCCGGATAGCCCGGCTCCAAAGATCGCGCCTGATCCGCAATCTGTGCAAAGTTCCAGCACGAATTCGCCGACCAGTACCTCGACCACCCAATCGCCCAAAAGAGATTTGGATCGGGAGGCGAAAGACGAGGTTCCAAAAAGAATCTTCTGGATCATTCCCAATTTCATGACCACCAACGATCAGCCGGAGAACCAGGGGCCGCTGACAATCAAGCAGAAATATACTATCGCGTGGCATCAATACTTTGACATGAGTGCGCACTTCGGGAATTTGCTACAAGCTTCGATTTCGCAGGCCGCCAACGGAATCCCCCATTACGGACAAGGCTGGGGAGCCTTCGGGGAGAGGTTCCTTGCCGAAGAAGGCGACCAATTTACCGGGAGCATGCTAATTTATGGCGTTTTCCCACAGATATTCCACCAAGATCCGCGCTATTTTCGAAAGGGGCGTGGAACCGCTTGGTCTCGAATTGCTTATGCGGCCTCGCGAACTGTGGTTGCGCGCTCTGACGCCGGAAACAACATGTTTAACGTTTCGGGGGTATTTGGACAACTGGGACAAGCGGGAATTTCGCTGAGCTACTACCCGCAACAGGATCGCAACGTAGTCGGATTATTCTCCGGCTGGGCCATCAATCAGGCTTACAACCTGGGGTGGAATCAACTGAAGGAATTCACACCGGATTTAAACGCATTTATCCTTCGTCATCAAAAGAAGAAAAAGAACGCGAAAATCCAAGACAGCCGTTCCACGATTTCTGCTGATTCTCATTAGAGCGCCAGCGGCGAACCTTTAGGACAAAGAATTCTAATCGCCCGGGGCAGCACCCTGATCTTGACCGGAGTAAAACCCAAAATTTCGCCATCGCCGTGAAATCGATGAGGAGTCGCGGTGTCGATGATTACCTGATGAACCTGGAATCGTTTGACGCGCGGTGAACGAACTTCGCCAAACAAGATGAGCCTGGGAAGTGCCGTCCAGAGTTCCGAGACCGACAGAGCTTCTACCACCACGAGATCAAGGACGCCGTCATTGATTTTGGCCAAAGGAGCAAAGCGCAAACCGGAGCCATAGCTTGGCGTATTTAAGACCGCGACCAGGAGCGCTTCAAGCGCCAACCGCTCGGTGGGATTTCCATCGATTGACCACCGGAGGCGAACAGAAATAGGCCGAGTTTCTAGCAGAGCAATTGCCGCAGAAAGTAGATAGCGAAATCGTCCAGTCAAGCGTCGAAATCGCGAACCAGCAATAAATGCGGATTCCGCGTCGATTCCCACTCCACCGCCGCCGGTATAGATTCTCTTCTGGCCATCGGCTGTTTCCAGAGCGACCGCGTCCATCAGGCGAATCTCGCCATCCTGAAGCAATTCCGCGGCACCGACCGGGTGGTGTGGCAAACCCAAGGCATCTGCCAAATCGTTTCCCCCGCCTGCTGGCAGGATCCCCAAAACAATTTCCGGATGATTGGCAGTGGCATTTACTAGATCTTGAAAAGATCCGTCACCACCAAGTACAAACAGGCGCAGATGTCCGGATTCTGCGGCGGCGCGCGCCTGAGAAGCCAGATCAGCGGCACTTGCAGTCATACGAAATTCAACGTGCCAGCAACGGCGAAGGGCAAAGGCCCGCAGTAAAGGAAGGCTAGCGGCGGCGTGGCCGCCTCCGGCTGAAGGATTCACAAAAACCAAATCTGGTGGAGCAAGTAGGGAAGTCACGCTGGTTTGCACTGGATCGCGATGCTGCCGGAGGAAGCCATGTAAGTCAATCACTTACCGTAGGGCGGTAGCCTGGCGGTGCAGGCTACAGGATGCAGAGAGGGGGATGGTGCCGGCGGGGGGAATCGAACCCACGGCCTAGGGATTATGAGACCCTCGCTCTTCCACTGAGCTACGCCGGCTAACTATGCAACCTACCATGGTAAGTAGTAAGCGAATCAAGTGTCAAGGAGTGGCCCGGCTGTGCAATTCGTGTGCAAGACCATCTCGAGCGATAGTACTTCCGTACTAGTGGAGTAGGCCTTTGGTACCCTTGCTCCTAAGCGCCGCAGACCTGTATTTATAAGGCTGCCAGAGCCCTGTCTCGGTGTCGTCAGACGAAAGAATGGCGAAACTGCGGACTGGCTGAGTATTTATTAATTGGCGCAAGGAGTTGGTGTGCCCTACTTGACACTATCCTAGTAACGGATAGAGTGTCTCCGTTCGTCCAATCCGTCCACGGAGGCACAAATGTCACGTAAACTTGGGGCTATCGCCCTTGGAATGGCTATTCTTGTAGGCGCAATGGGTGTAAAGTCCGTTATAAGAGCTAGCTACGGTTCGGTACTCACGGCCAACGGCCCTGCACCGGCGCCGACCAAAAACCCGTATGGGAAGAAGCCGGTGGTGCAACCGACGACTGTGCCGGAAGCCCGTTAATAACGCGAGAGTTGCGCGCTAAATTACCGGACCCGGCAAACGGAGAGAAATGCCGGGTCCGATATTTCTAATAATCTGGGTAGTGGGAACAGCCTTTGAGCTGTCGTTTGTTATTTGTTCGTTTCTCCGCAAGTCTTTCCTGCAATACTTATTCCTCAATTTATATCTGCTTTTTTCAGTCGTCGGAAGCGTGGCGCGTTTTGGGGTTTTGACCCATTACGGTCAGGATTCCGACCAATACATGTACTGCTATTACTACACCGATCTGGTTTTGACTCTCACGCTGTTTGTGGCATTGCTTAGTTTGTACATGCGGGTATTTAGCGAGTTAAAGGTCAAGCAATTTTTGTATTTTGTAGCCATGGTGGTGTTGCTCGGGACGGCATTTTTCTCCTACGCCGTCGTGAATCAGACGTCGGATCGACTGTCGACTAGTTTCGCCTATGAACTCTCTCAAAACCTCTATTTTGTCGGTCTGATACTCACCTATATCCTGTGGGGCGCAGTCATGAAGTTGCGTGAAACGCGCACGCGCGTCGTGCAGTTCGTTTTGTCACTCGGTATCTATTTCAGCGCCTACGCCGCTTGCTATGCTATGGTCACCATGTCGGAAAAGCCAGGTGTAACACAATATCTGAGCCCCTTGCTCGGGTGTCTGCTGCCCTTATCCTGGACCATCACTCTGATGCGCTATAGCGAAGAATCCAGGCTGGCTACGGCGCATCTTGTGGCGGTGCAAAGATGATGGCCGCCCTGATCCTCTTGATTTCTCTGGTTACTCTGTCGATGTTTTTCGTTTCCTATTGTCGGTCGATGATGGCATCTGCGGCCAGACATGAATTGTCGGAAGAAGTTCGCGACGTGACTGGAATTAAAGAGTCAGCGTCTGCGCGCGACTACGAGCGGGTCGTGCAGATTTTGCATCTCTGCCCGGAACGGCCCGAGGATCGATCGTCTCTTCGCGCCGTGAACCTTTACTATGCTGGCCTTAAAATGGTGCAGGGAGCTCTGGCAACGCTCACCCCCGGCCTGAAATCCTGGACGGATCAGGAGCAGGCCAGTTGCGCCTACTTTGCCGCCGTTGCGCTAGACCGGCGAATCTCGTTTAACCGGGAAATGCTGGCACAACAGGATTCCTAAGCAATCGGTTCTCTGCTTACTTTTACGCGTCTACCCCAGTGCTCCCGGATTCCAATTTTCCTGCGGACTGCTATCCTATCCCGGTCTACTCCTTCACCGGAGTGAGCGTCCGCAGCGCAAAAATAGCCGGTGAATCGAACATGCTATCAGTGTGGAGCGGTGCTCCCCAAGGGCACGCTTAGTTGTATTTTCTGTGACCCACCCGAGTCTACGCACTCTGGCGAGTATTCGTCTGCCACTCAGGGAAACCTGGCGATTCAGCCCGGGAACGATGCCACCTGGCGTGGAGAGCTGAACGAGCGTGTTCAGGCTTACCGTGCGAAACGGCGGAAGCCAGCCGACGATGAAGCGCAAACGGAACTGCCATTTCTGCGGCAGGAAGAACTACCGGAAGCAATAAGCGTGCAATTGGATGAATTATCATCCGACCGGAAGAGGATAGAGGATGATTTTGCCTTCACCATCGCCATCGGACGCTCCGCAAAAAGAAAAGAAGTCGAGCTAGAAACCCAATACTTTATTGACGTTTCGCTGCCGCCTAAGGAGATCGAAGAAAACCCCTCGAAAATGAGTGCAACAGTGCTACCGCAAGAGGGGGGAGTGTACCCGGCGGCCACGCTCTATGAGCGCCGGAGTGCAGCGTGGATTGACCTAGCCTGCCTGTCCTTTGCTTACGGCGCATTCCTGACGTTGTTCGGTTCACTTGGCGGGCACTTTGCGTTCAGCAAACTGAATGCCGCGCTGTACTTCTTTACATTCGCCTTTGTGTATCTGCAATACTTCGGGTTGTTCACGATTTTTGGCGGCACGACTCCCGGAATGATGATTCGCGGATTGCAGGTAGCCACATTTTCTGGTGAAGAGCCAACGCTGCGGCATTTGCTGGTGCGGGCGCTGGGATATTTTCTGTCTGCAGGGACATTGTTTTTGGGTTTCCTGTGGGCGTTGTGGGATGAAGATGGGTTGACCTGGCACGATCGGATTTCTAAAACATACCTGCGGGCACCGGAGCCTTTGGCGTAGCTCGATGAAACGCAAGCGGCAACGTTCCGCTAATCGTAATCTAGAATGAGCCTCGGAACAAAATCAGGAGACAACCGGCGCGGCTGCCGGACCTGTCTTCACTACTTTTTCGTCGGAAGCAATTTGGCCGTCGCGAATGAAAATGATGCGGTGTGCGTGCTGCGCGACATCCATTTCGTGGGTGACCAGAATGATCGTGTTTCCCTGGCGGTGAAGATTTTCGAATAGATTCATAATCTCTTCGCCGGTTTTGGAATCGAGATTTCCAGTCGGCTCATCGGCAAGCACGATCGAAGGATCGTTCACCAGAGCGCGGGCAACCGCGACGCGTTGGCGCTGCCCACCGGAAAGCTCGTTCGGTTTATGGGTCATCCGCGAAGTTAGATCGACGCGCTGCAAGGCCAGCTTGGCCTTTTCGATGCGCTCCTCGGACGGAGTGCCGTTATAGATCAGCGGCAACTCAACATTGTGCAGAGCAGAGGCGCGAGGCAGAAGATTGAAGGTTTGGAAGACGAACCCAATCTCCTTATTGCGGATGTAAGCCAGTTCATCATCGTCTAGTTCACTGACCAAACGCCCTGCCAACCAGTAACGGCCGGAACTCGGAGAATCGAGACAACCGATTAAATTCATGAGCGTGGATTTGCCGGAACCGGATGGGCCCATGATCGCGACATACTCGCCCTTGCGGATTTCCAGGTCGATGCCTCGCAGCGCATGCACCTGTTCCGCCCCCATCTCATACACCTTAGCCAAGCCTTCCGTGCGGATGACCACGCCACTGTCGATCAGATCTTGGCGATAGGACGCAGAGGATGTGACTTCTACAGGCATCTTTTTCTCCTAAATCCCTGGCGTTACTGCTGGTCGTCTATCTTCTTGGGCGCGGAATTATCAATTTTAACAGTAGAGTCCGGCTTTAAGGTCCGCAACGCCTTGTAACTTCCGACGACGATTTCGTCCCCTGGCTGCAGTCCCTTGGTGATTTCAATATCGGTCACTCCGGATATTCCAGTTTCCACCGGCCGAAAGATTGCTTTCTTTCCGTTGACGACGAATACGCCCTGCACTTCATCTTTCTTGGGGTCGCTGGAGGAGGCGACCGGGGCAGCTGCAAGAGTGACGCTGCCCTTCTTTTCCTCTTTTCCTTGCTTGGCTGCTTCCTCTAACTCTTTTCTGGATCGAACCGCCAACGCCTGAATCGGAATGGCCACAACATCTTTTCTTTCGGCGGTCTTTATTTTGGCGGTGGTCGAAAGACCTGGGCGGAGATTTTCTGGCGGGCTTGCCAACGTAACCACAACCTTGAAATCCTTGGCTTCCTGGTTGCTGGTGGTCGTTTGCGTGGTGGCCAGACCGGAGCTGCGGAGCACGGCCTGCGAACCAATTTCCGTTACTTTGCCTTTGAAGACTTTGCCGGGCACAGCGTCAATTGTGACATCTGCATCTTGGCCGATTTTTACATTCACGATGTCGGTTTCATCGACTTTCACTTCGGAGGTAACCACGGACATGTCTGAAAGAGTCATCAGGAAGCTGCCGTTGGCGTTCTGAATGCCGGGCACGACATATTCGCCGAGACGAACGGGAAGATAACTGACAATTCCGTTGATTGGCGAGGTATAGGTAGTTTTCTGCAAAATATCCTTGGTACGGACGAGCACCGCCTTGCTTTGATCGAGCTGCGAGCGGACTACTTCGAGTTGCGCCTTCTGCGAAAGCATATGGGCCCTGGCGGAGTCCGCGGCGGCAACTGCAGCATCATAGGTTGTTTTGCGTTGATCGAAATCTTGTTTTGGAATCAAGCCATCCTTGAGCAAGCCCTTACCACGCTCGAAATCCAGATTGGCCTTCTCTAAGTTCGCTTGCGCCTGAATCAGATCCGCTTTCGAGGAATTGTAACTGGCATCGGCCGCCGCAATGCTGGACTGGTTGGAGTTGATCATGGCGTCCTGAGCCTGAACATCAGCGCTGGCCTGGACGTTCTCCTGAAGGAGCAGTTTGTCGCCTTTTTTGATGTGATCGCCTTCTTTGACGATGATTTCCGTGATTCGGCCAAATCCCTGCGCGGTGATATTTGTATAGGTCGTGGGCTTGATTTCGCCCGATGCCGTAACCATAGACATGAGTGAATCCTGCTTGGCGACCTTAGCGGTCTGAACCGTGATTACACCTTTATTCGCCTGGTTGATGCTGAAAAGAACGATCCCGCCGAGCACAATGGCGCCGCCCGCGCCGATAAGGACCTTCTGCCACGTCTTCATGTGAACCCTTCCAAGAATCCCCTAGAAAACCACCACGCGCACAGGGAGATAGTGCAAACTAGATTTCGCACGGACCTACTTGTAATACGTCCAAACGGGGCTAAATGTTTCGCCTCTGAAAGACTATCGCCGGGGACCCCCGACCGATGAACAAGGGGCACGGCCGCTGACCTTAGGACGCTGTACATATTGTAGGTCCAAAGTGCAGGAAAACAAAGAGTTGCAGCAGTCGACGCAATCCGCCAAAGCCACCACGTGGCTCTCATGAATTAGACGCGGGGAGAGTCAATTTGGTCAGCCGGACCGAGGCGGTTTACTAATTCTACCTGCCCTGTTCGTACTCACCACCCTTCATTGGTTTTCAGTAATTTAACTTAGGTTGCCCTCAGTTGTGCCAAATGACTTCATTTGCAGGCTAAGGTGCACCAAGAGTGCACCACACTAATCCGGATTTTGACCGATTGCTCCCGGATGAAAGTCACAAATTAAGCGGTCAAGTCCCGGTAACCGCGGAAACCGGAAAAGCCCGAACGAGGTTGACCGGTAAGGCGATTTATCAGGTGCTTGCCATAAAACCGGGAAACGGATCATTCTGTGGGTGTGAACAGCGTTCGACTTACCAGATAGAACCATACCAGATACAACGGTCCGGCAATCGTCATCAAAAAAGCCGCCCAGGGTGCGAACAGCCCAAGAAGGATGCGCAACAGGTCGAGTCCGAAACTGAGAATGCCCACATAAGCACAGGCTTTGCTGAAAACTTCGGTCCGTATCATCGCGGCCGACATCAACACACCGCCGCACTGCACCAGAATGCCGCCCAAGATTGCACCTGTGCCATGCCAAAGATCGGACGCCAGAATTGCCTCACCCGCCGCCTCCAGTTGTCGACGGGTTGTTTCGGAATCGGCAAGCGCATGTTTCTCACTGAGCCAGAGCATCGAGAAGGCACCGGGCGTTGCAAGCAACAGGGTCACCCCAACAAATACGAGCAATAGTGAGACAAGAGGAAGCGCAGGATCTACGCGTTTCAAAGCCATGAACAGGCCTAGAAACACGCAATAGTAGAGCGGCATGGCGATCATCGTGAGAAAATCCAGCCGCATCAGTCCCAACACTCTATTCGTCTGCAATAACGCGAAAGCTTCGATGGCTGATGTTGGGGGTCCGCCCAACAGGATGATCTGACACATTGTGCCCAGCGAATATAAGATCAATAGACAACCTGCCGCTCCACCTGCCACGTATATGAAACGACGATAGGGTGTGAGGGACTCGCAGCTTTCCAGATTCTTCCGTCGGTCGCTGGAATCCATTCGTTGGTTCCTCAGGCCCCGAAACTCAACTTGCATCGGTTCGGAGTCTAGCCTGCCTTCGATCGCCTGGATATTACCATCCATTCTGCTCGGGATTTCGCCGGCTCATCAAGTGCGCTGACACTCCTGATCAACACGAAATCAGTAGAGTCAAGTACGAGGATTTCCGGTAAGCCGAGTTTCCATGAGTTAGTCCGGCGCCTCCCATCCGAATGCCACGGGTCAGCGGTGCAACCACTTCCGGGCGCCGTGGATAATCACGTAGAAAAACATCCCCATTGCTGCGGTATCGAGAAAATAATGCCAGTGAAGAAAATGCGATTGACCTATGTAGTCATTCTGGCCGAACCGACTACCAGCCATCATGAGGCAACAAGCTGCCGCAATAAGTACTGCATCGTTATCATCATCATTCTTCCGCTCTGGGTCAGACATGGCAGTCACTCCTTCGCGCAATAGTCCAGCCGATGGCTGCACCGGAATCACCGTTCTGGATTCCATGCTTCTAAATCAAATACGATAAGGCCGCGAAATTAGTCTCGTCTGTGATTTGAGACAGCTTGCTTTCGCCGGATGTGCACGACAAGAATCACGCTAAATCCTGGCGAACGCCAGTAATTTATCGGAGGCGCGCATTGTTGTGCATGGGCGCGCATTGCTCCAGCGTTTTGCAAAAGCGGGGAACTCTAGACAAGTTTCTGGCGCAAGTGACGCGTCGAAGGCGCGGTCTAAGCTTGTGACCCAAATTTATCTTAGCCGCTAAGTCGAGGGACACGGTTACAGGCTTGGCGCTTGCGCGTGTCTTCGGTTTGTTTACCACGGTTTTCCAAATCGACCGATTGACGCTCAGTACGTCGCCGATAAAATCCAGTCCTCGTGCTGCCGGTCCGCTCGGCTGCGGCGTGGCTTATTCCAGTAATACAAACTGGATCGGTTGATCATTCGTCAACTGGCAGAGATTCTGGAATCTTATCGGAGTTCTATGTGGAACCGCTCCAGTGGTGTCATTTTTCACACCGCGAGCGGTGAACCAATGGACCTCGACAAATTAGGCCCGCGAGTGGACTGGTATGGTGTGGCTGGCATGGGTTTCGTCGTGGCATCGCGTCGAATTCTTAGGAGATGAAAAAGTTGTCCAACGCATCCTCCGTCATGCAAAATCGCATGTTTCCAAAGATCGTTACATCATGGCCTTCGATCCTGCCGTACTGGCTGCGATGCGGAAGAGGGGAGCGATCTTGGATACGATGGGCCAGAGTGCACCATGTAAATTAGGGCAGTCGTGGTAGGCTGTTCAAAGCAAACCGTCGGAGAGGTGGCCGAGAGGCTGAAGGCGGCGGTTTGTTAATTCTACCTGCCCTGTTCGTACTCACCGCTTTTCACGCATTTAGAATGACTTACGATGTTGTCGGTTGTATGGAATTACCTCATTTGCGCGCTAGAGTGCACCAAAAGTGCACCAAGCCATTAATTGTTGCCTCGCCGCCGAGTCTTTCGCGGGTTTTGACAGGCAAAAGATCGCTGCTATTGCGATTTTTTCACGGCTTTCAGGAGGACGATGTCCGCAGTGACGTTGCCGCGCGCAGCCGCCATAGATTTGCCATCGGTCGACCAGGCGAAATTGTAGATGAGACCGGACGGGAAATGCGTGAGCTGTTTCGGGGCACCGCCGGAGAGCGGTTGGCGCCAGATGTCGGAAACTCCCCCTCGCGTGATCGAGTAATCGATGGCACGCCCATCAGGGGACCAAATGGCTTCACCGCCCCCGGTCGGAAACTCGAAGGAGTACATCACCGGGCCACCCCGCACCGTAGCAACATTCATCTTGGCGCGAGAGCCCATATTGTCCGGATCCTGCCAATGGTAGAGGACCGGGTTGGAGTCCGGGGAGAGCGAAGAAAACCCGACCAGGCCGCCAGACGAAGGAATGGCCAGGACCTTCGGCTGTGTACCTCCACTGCTAGGAACCAAATAAAGGCCGTGTGGGTCATCACGGATATACGTAACCCATTGTCCGTCCGGAGAACAATGCGGAAAAGCAGTGAACGTGGTTGCCGCTATCTGAACGGGGTTGCTGCCGTTGGCATCGATGCGCCAAATATTGATCTGTTCGTTTTCGGCGGCTTGATACACGATGTGCTTGCCGTCGCCGCAACCGAGGGAAAAGAGAATGTGTCGCTCACTGCCTGCGATCAGAGTGGGATTGCTGCCATCGGTGGCGATGGAATAGACCTCGCCGCCATCCGTGGAGTAAGCAAAGTGATCCTTACCGAGAAAAGATACAAGGTTAACGGGCGAGCCCCCTGAGGTAATCTGCCGGGCTTTCGCGGAATCACCATTGGGGAGAAGCCACACATCCGAACTGCGATTGTTTTCGATGGCCACAAGCGAAGAACCGTCCCTGGAGAGATCGAGCCACTGCAGGCTGTAGTTTGTGAGATCGTGGGAGAGCCGATGCGCCTCACCGCCCGGATAGGAGATTGTGTAGAGCTGGCCTCGCCTGTTGGGACCGCGTTCAGAAATGGGGATTAGCAACCCGGTGCCGTCAGGAAGCCAAATGGGTTGGCCGAGATCCTCGCGAGTCGAGTACAACAAACGAGAGGATCCATCGTCAGGAGAAACGGCGTAAAGGCTTTGCTGATTGTTTGGCTCGTAGAGCAAATAGACGATGGTCTTGCCGTCGGGGGACCACGCGGGCCGTACCAGAGTGTTTGCCTGGGCGCTGCCGGGTTTGGCGCGGAGAGTACGTTCTCCGCTACCGTCGGCACTGGCTACGAGGAGATGCACTTGTCCATTTTCGGGATGACCACGCAGGAAGGCGAAGCGTTTGCCATCGGGCGAGAAACTGGGAGAGCTGTCAATATCACTTCCCACCTTCACGGGTGATCCGCCGAGAACCGGAATTTT